>CAVVHF010000016.1:0-35201 GCA_963747905.1 uncultured bacterium
AAGTGAAAGCGGAGACGATCCGCCGGGTAAAGGAAGAAGGGATATCAGTGGCGCAGGCCGCGAAGGATGCGGGTGTCCACGAAACGACCGTGTATGGATGGCTGGGCGCGGGAGCGACCAGCGCTCCTTCATGGACGGAAATCATCAAGCTTAAGAAACAGAACAAAGAATTGTTTGAAGTGATCGGCGAACTCACGATCCAGCTCTCCCAGGCCAAAAAAAAGAATTGAGCCGGGAGAGAAACATCCGCCATGGCAAAAGCCATGGGCGTCTCCCGTTCGTCGCTCTACTACGTAGCAACGCAGCACAAAAAAGATTGGGCATTGAAAGTTCGGATGGAAGAAGAATTACAAAAGCATCCTTCCTACGGTGCGCGGCGGTTGGCGGATGCCTTGGGCGTGAACCGAAAACGGACGCAGCGAGTGATGCGGATTTATGGGATCAAGCCCTACCGCAGGCATGGGAGAAAGTATCGGAAAAGCAAGACAGAACGCCACTTCCCGAACCTCTTGCTTGGCATTATGCCGTCATATCCAAACCACTCTGGGCAACGGATTTCACCGAGCTCGCGTTCCATGGAAAGAAGGTCTACGTGAGTACCATTGTCGATCTCTTCACGCGAGAGCTGAGAGGCCTCCATGTGGGGACAAGAAAAGGAGCGCCGCTCACCGTGCAGACATTGGCAAACGCGCTCTTCCACCATCCGAAGCCAATGATATTTCACTCGGACAACGGGAGGGAATACGAGGCGAAGGTGTTCATCGCCCTGCTCGAGCAGTATGGCATTACCATCTCGCGATCCCGTCCCGGCAGCCCATGGGAGAATGGATATCAGGAATCGTTCTACGGGAAATTCAAAATGGATCTCGGTGATCCCAATCGGTGCAAGACTTTGGGTGAGCTCGTGGCGGAGATTTATCGGACCGCATGGGAGTACAACCATACGAGAATTCATTCCGCACTCAGGATGCCACCCTCCGTATTTGCGGAGAAGATAGCGGCGTGAGAGAATGAAAAAAGACAAGAAAACTTGTCGAGTAACTGTCTAAAGAAAGGGGTCCACTACATTGAGTAAAAATTATGCTCAAAAATAATTCTTCACCGAAACGATATGTGTGCAGGGATTGAAAATGATGCCGCAAGAAAGGTAAAAAACGCGCTTGACAATGCGGCTTCTATCGTGATATACTGTACGGTAAGCCTAGCTCTTTCATAAGCGATATTCCAAGGATTTTGTCGTCTGGTTGCAGCTTCCAGTTCGTCGCCTCAACGATGATTTGAAAGCTGCAACTAGCGGCAGAAAAAAGGAGAACTGACCATGAACATCATGCTCGGTGGTACCGTTACGACGCTCCCGGAATCTCTCCGTGGACCGTTCGAAGATTTTTCACAGAAGGTCAACAGCACCGATGGTGTTGAATGGGAGGGAGCATTCAAAAAGTTCCTCCGCAAGGAACCCTGCTGGGTAAACGGCGAGGCGAAGTCGGTAGCACCGGCGGAGCCGAAGTCGCTGTCCATCCTGAAGCTCGTTACCACGGTGACACTTCCGGCACGAGCTGAAAAGTTCGTTCCCAAGAAGGCGTTTGTCGAAAACACCAAGCCGGGCGCTCATGTGAAGTTCGCATGGGTCGATCCAGACTTTATCAGGTGGTTCGGCAACAAAACTGAAGAGCCGACTGCAGAAGCCACGCTTCCTCAACACATCCTCACGCGTCCGTCGGTATTCGCCCCGGCCATGAAGGAAATTCGTGACGGCGGCGTTGCGACGAAGACGACTCCCGGCGAGCTGTACTCCCTGTTGGAGAAACAGCCGGACGGACCGAAAAGCGACGCGGGACCGCTCCTCACGAACGGCTATGCGAATCTTTTCGAGATGGACGACGTGAACGGGGTGGCTCGCTTGGTCGGCGCGGGCTGGTACGGCGGCCGCGGCGGCTGGGACGTGTTTGCCGTCGGCGCGTCGGACTCGGGTCGGTGGGGCGGTGGGTACCGGGTCTTCTCCCGCGATTCTCGTTGACCCTCGGTTGCCTAGCCCTTTTAACCCTTGGACGCTTTGTCCCTTTAGCCCTCGCATCTTCTTCGGAAGAAACGGGGGCCTTTTCATATTGTGATAGAATAAAAAACGAAGGTATGCATTATGCGGAACGGCTACGGTTTTTCCGCCATGCCTTTGGGAAAACATCTCGCCGGAATCATGTCGGGTACGCTTGCCATGAGTGTGCGAGGTTAGTATCCCTAACGCAAAAACATACGAGAATTGGTATCTGCGGCTGGAGGACTTCTACGTCTCAAATACGATACAGCTCTGAGAGTAATCAAAGGGCAGTGGCATGGATGGCCGCGGATACGAGATAGTCTGGTGGCTCGCTTGGTCAACGCGAACTGGAACGACGACAACGGCGGCTGGAACGTGTATGCCAACGACGCGTCGAACTCGAATCAGTGGAACGATGAGAACCAGGTCTTCTCCCGAAACTGTCGTATGACCTCCCGCTATCTCGCGGGAGGTTTGCTTTTCATGCCATTGATCCATCCGCCGAGTTGTCTTCCCACCTCATCGAACTTTTCCGAAAGCAGGATATACTTCTGATTGTCGAGCGCTCCGACGTCCCAGAGGATCTGCAAAAAGAATTTTGCCACGTCGAGACGCACATTTGCTTTTTGGAGATAGGGCAACTTCCGTTCCTTATCGAGATAGCTTGCGATGAAAAGTAGCTCAGCTGTCTCTACGAGCGACCGGTCAATCTTCGTACCAAGCGAGTAGCGGAAGTCCTTCGGTATGTGGGGTAGGAACTCGTGCCATGCTTTGTATGCAGCCACCAGGTGTTGAATAATGGGAAGCTGAGATTCCGGGGGGGGGGGTCATTGTTGCATTTATATTATGAAGAAAATATACGCCGAAAAATTCGAAAAAATCGCGAGCATGGAGAACTTGCTCGAAGCGTGGCGCGAATTTCTGCCGGGCAAACGTGGCAAGCGCGACGTGCAAGAGTTCCAGCTGCACCTGATGGATAACATTCTATCACTTCACATCGATTTGACCAACGGGACATACAAACATGGCGGCTATCAAGCGTTCAAAATATCCGATCCGAAGCCGCGCGATATTCACAAAGCGTGCGTGCGCGACCGTCTTGTCCACCACGCGATATACCGCCAGCTCTATCCGTTCTTCGACAAAACCTTTATCGCCAACTCGTTCTCCTGCCGCAACGACAAGGGGACGCACGCTGCGATGAACCGTTTCCGGCGTTCGCTTATGCCGTGAGTAAGAATGACACACGCACCTGCTGGGTACTTCAGTGTGACATCCGCAAGTTCTTCGAAGCGTCGACCATGCGGTACTCATTGAAATTATGAAATCCTACATTGCAGACCAGCGCATCGTCGGGTTGTTGGAAGAGGTGATCGGCAGCTTTTCCACGACGTCCGGCGTCGGTCTCCCGCTCGGCAATCTCACCTCCCAGCTCCTCGTGAACATCTATATGAACGAGTTTGACCAATTTATGAAGCACGTGATTCGCGCGAAGCAGTACTTTCGTTACGCCGACGATTTTACCATCCTATCTAGCAACCGCGACTGGCTAGAAATTATCCTGTCGGAGATCCGCAATTTTCTCGCGAATCGACTGAAGCTTGAACTCCATCCCGCAAAGGTTTCCATCAAAACGTTGGCATCAGGCGTCGATATTCTCGGCTGGATTCATTTTTCCGACCACCGCGTATTGCGTACCACGACGAAGCGGCGTGCGATGAGTCGCATTGTGGACGATCCAAACGAACATCGCGTGGCATCATATGTCGGCATGCTGAAGCATGGAAATGGGGAGAAGATCAAAAGAATAATCCTTAACGTCGCGCAGGAGGCTGCTCCTCGGTAAATAATCTCCGTGAATGGTGCGATGAATATATTCAGCAATTGAACACATAAATTATCGTAAAATCTCTTGCATTGAAGCATTTTTTTTGGTAAAATATAAGCAATAAGTTCGAACGGACTTACACTTCTCCAAGTACATATTCCCGTGGCGATCCCTATTCGCTACCGGAATGCGTCGTTTGGAGAAGCGTCGCACTCTGGTATCGAATCGGCATCATCACAGATGTCGATTTTTTATCATGAATGCAACAAAAGAAAAAACAAACAAATTATCCTGGCACACCGAACAACGGAAGGTGAACGACCTTGTTCCGAACGCAGAGAATCCTCGCAAGATGAGCGAAAGGCAGGCGGAGGAGTTGAAGAAGAGCGTGGAGAAATTCAACCTCGCGGAGATCCCCGCAATTAATACGGATAACAAAATCGTTGCAGGCCATATGCGTGTGGCGACGCTCCAACTCCTTGGAAGAGGCGATGAGATGATTGACGTACGGGTGCCGAGCCGCAAGCTTACAGACAAGGAGTACAAAGAATACCTCTTACGGAGCAATCAGAACCGTGGCGACTGGGATTGGGATATTCTCGCCAATTCATTTGATATTAACGAACTGATCGGCGCGGGGTTGGTTGTAAGTCGATGGAGCGAATAATGGCCACTACATTACAGCACAAGATGGATACCGGTATTGTGATGTGGTTCGTGCCATCGGACTCAATAAAAACCCAGACGTTAAAGAAATTCAAAGATCCTCCACCGGTACGTCTACTACGGTTGCAGCCGGTTTCATGACAAGAACTGCAAGGCGGGTTATCTGCGGGAAGAAGATCTGATTGAACAACTCGCAAACCTCATGGACAAGATTGACCTCGACGAAATTGGTATGAAGGAACAGATCAGAGCTGAGATTGACCGACACAAGAAGTTCCAGTCGGGGTTGCTTGGAATCAAAGAGAAGGCCGTGAAGGTTGGCGATGTCGACGTGCGGAACTATGCGAAGTATATTCTGCGGGACGGAACAATGTTCGAGAAGCGAGAACTACTGACCTGCCTGCGGAGCAAGATTACGATGGCGGAAAAGGAAATAAAGATTGCCTAAAGAAAATCCGCCGGAAATGGCGGATTTTCTTTTCGCTTGACTCAACCGGAGGGTCGTCGTCTTGACCCCTCTCGGTAGGTCTCACATGACTGTGCCCCCACCAGGACTCGAACCTGGGACCTTCTCCTTAAGAGGGAGCAGCTCTACCAACTGAGCTATAGGGGCAATATCAAAGATATTTTATGAAGGAAGCGCGAAAATTGCAATTATTTTCTGTCTCGCTCAAATATAAACTTCCTTTCTCCCTGACTGACGGCGAACAATTCTTTTCCTGGTTCTTCTGGCGCGTACTTGGCGCTCGCCGTATCGGTGTCGGTGATGAACTTCGCGAGTTTCCATCCTTCTTCCGCCATGCGCGCGATGAGCTCGTTTTCGGATTCGGTGTAGACAACTTCCTCTCTTTCTTCTTTAGGTGTTTCTGTCTCGAGCAACGAGCGCACATCTTCCGGAAGGAACGCTTCGAACTCTCCATTGATCGCCTCCAGCCGTTCATTAATCGGGCCGCCTAACGCTTCGGCGAGTAAGCGCAATTCTCTTTTAACCTCCCGCCTGGCCTCGGCATATTTTTTCTCGGCAATCAGGGGTTGAAGCTTTAAATAGAAAAGGTCATTAAAAGTGTCCTTAATTGCGGCATCTTCGAACGAGGGATTGCTTTCCATTCCCTGAGTTTAAAATAGTATCGCTTTTTCTGCAAATGCTTTTACTCACAGTGCCCCCGCAGGGAGTTGAACCCCGACTTCATGGTTCGAAGCCATGCGTGATATCCGTTTCACTACGAGGGCATCTATTCTACACGCTCTAATGCTACAATTATCCTTATGACTATTGCAATCATCGTATTTGAATTCGTCGTCCTGCTTTTTTCCGCCATGCTCCATGAGGTGGCACACGGCTACGAGGCAGAGCGGCTGGGGGATGACACTGCGCGCCGCGCGGGGCGGCTGACACTCAACCCGCTGAAACACCTTGATCCGTTCCTGTCGTTCATTATGCCAGTCGTGTTGTTTTTGACGACAGGATTTTTCTTTGCGGGCATGAAGCCAGTGCCGTACAATCCCAACAATTTAAAGAATCCACGCACGGGAGCGGTGAAGGTGGCGCTTGCGGGACCGATCACAAATCTTGTGATCGCGCTCGTGTTCGGCGTACTCGCCGCGCTTCTGCCCGTCGCGGCGGCGTCGAAGGACGCACTCTTCAACGCCATCGCCGGTGGGGGCGCCCCTATTTTTACCAGCTCACTCGCCGGCGCGTATTTTTTCTTTTTGATCGTCATTTATATCAACGTGCTCCTCGGCGTTTTCAATCTCGTGCCGATTCCGCCGCTCGACGGTTCCAAACTGCTCTTTCTTATTCTGCCGCCCACGCCCGCTACATATAAGTTTATGTATTTCATGGAGCGCTGGGGACTGATCCTCGTACTCATCTTTGTGTTCTTCGGGTTCCAGATCATTTTCCCTGTCATCAACTTTTTCTTTGCCCTCTTTGCGGGAAGGATGTTTTAGGATATAACTAATAGGACAAAATCAGCGCCGCAGTAGCGGTACGGGCCCGTAGCTTAGTGGTAGAGCAATCGGTTTGCATCCGATAGATAGGGGTTCGATTCCCCTCGGGTCCACAATAGAGAACGCTTTTATTTGACATAAAACCTCACCTCGCTTACAATTCTCTGGTATTCGCTATGCCTACCATCCGCCAACTCATAAAAAACCCCCGAAAGCCGCTTGCCACAAAGAGCAAAGCGCCGGCTTTGGCGTATTATTTTAATTCCATCCACAACCGGCCCGTGGATTCCGCGTCGCCGTTCAAGCGGGGAGTGTGCGTGAAGGTATTTACCCAGACGCCAAAGAAACCGAACTCCGCCATCCGTAAAGTTGCGCGCGTGCGCCTAACGAACGGCATGGAGGTCACCGCGTACATTCCGGGCATTGGCCACAGCTTACAGGAGCACTCGATCGTTATGCTTCGCGGCGGCCGCGTGAAAGATCTTCCGGGCGTTCGTTATCACATCGTTCGCGGCGTGCTCGATACCACCGGCGTGGAGAACCGCAAGCAGCAACGTTCAAAATATGGCGCCAAGCGCCCGAAGAAAAAATAAAGCGACACAAATTTTATCATTTTTTAATTTTTCAAACTTATGCGCAAAAAGCGAATATATAAAAAGTTCCATCAGCCCGACGTTGTGTACGGCCGCGTTGAGCTTGGCCGCTTCATCAACTACGTGATGAAAGATGGAAAGAAATCCACCGCCGAGAAGCTGGTCTATTCCGCATTCGATAAAATAAAGGAGGCAACGAAAGAGGAGCCGATGGTGGTTTTCGAGCGTGCGTTGGAAAATACGATGCCGTTGCTCGAAGTCGCTTCCAAGCGCGTCGGCGGCGCGAACTATCAGGTGCCGCGCGAGGTTCGCCCCGAGCGCCGCTTTGTGCTCGCGCTTCGCTGGATCATCGGAGCCGCCCGCGCCAAGAAGGGCAAAGGCATGGCTGACAAATTGGCTGAAGAGATCATCGCCGCGTCCAAGAACGAAGGCAACGCGATCAAGAAGAAGCTCGACATGCACCGCATGGCAGAAGCGAACCGCGCATTCGCGCACTTCGCGAGATAATCTTTTAAGCCGATATTTCGCGGAAGACCATGAAAGCGATCTCCCGATTTATCACACTAGTTGAAGAGATTCCGATGTCTTTTTTTTCTTGGACGATCGGATTTTTTTCGATCGTTATTATCCGAACGTTTTTGGAGATTTTTTCGACCCCTTCACCTAATTTTCCTGCCGTGCCGTACGGCGTGACATTTTTCCATTACACACTGTTCTATGTGACGGAATTCCTCGCTCTTGCGCTTGTTCTTCACTTCGCCGCGCGGGAGGATATTGTTCGCGTTTCGAAAGTGCTTACGTTCGGCTTTTGCATGATATGGATCGCGCCGCTCGCCGATCTCGTTGTTTCCGGCGGTAAAGGGATCTTAATGTCGTATCTTTTTTTACCGCCATCCAAGCTTTTGAATGCGTTCTTGACGCTCGGCGGTGGATCGATATTTGGCGGCATAACGTTCGGGATAAAAATCGAAATGATCATGGCGATGGCGTTATGCGGGGGATATGTGTATGTAAAAACGCGAAGGCCTACACGCGCTATCATTGCTGCTCTCGTGGCATACTTGGTAGTGTTTGCGTGTGTTGCAATGCCTGTTTGGCTCGCATCCATTGGAAAAGTATTCGATATTGGGCAGGGAAGCTATGATCCGAAACTTTTTCTCATCATGGCGTTTAATGCTTCCCGTGCAGGCATAAATACTTTTGCACAGGGAATAAATCCTTCATTCTCATCCAGTATAGAAATCTCGTTTGATGCCGCGATGGGGATGATATTCTTTTTGGTCGATGTCGCGCTCGCCCTATGGTGGACGGTGCGAAAGCGGAATGGAATGGTAAAAGCGGTGCTTCACAACCTCCGCCCTGAGCGGATGGCGCACTATATTCTCATGGTCATCGCCGGTGCCGCGCTTGCGGCATTTCGCCTTTATGCAAATTTTACAAGATTCGACGGGATCGCATTCGCGGTGCTTCTGGTTGCGTTTGCTTCCGCATGGTGCTTTGCGGTATGTGTCAATGATATGACGGACGTGGCAATTGATGCAGTATCGAACCGGGAAAGGCCGCTTGTTTCCGGAACGCTTTCAAAAGAGGAGATAAAAGATGCTGCAGGATTCTTTTTCGTTGTTGCACTTATCGGGGGATATTTTTCCGGATTTTGGGCGTTCTTTTGTATTTGCACATTCCTTGCGGTTTTTTATATCCATGCGGCTCCGCCGCTTCGATTGAAGCGTATTCCGCTCCTCGCCTCATTCCTTATCGCAATCGCATCGCTTGCGTCCGTGCTCGCTGGATTTTATTTTGTCGACACCAGCCATCTTTTTTCTGATTTTCCGACGAATATTATGGCGCTCATCCTCATCAGCTTTACGCTCGGGCTCAACTTTAAGGATATGAAGGACGTCGCGGGAGATCGAGCCGGGGGAATCATGACGGTGCCGGTGCTTTTCGGGGAGAAATATGGTTCCATCACGACGGGCGCCCTCTTCGCGTGCGCATTTTTTGTTGTGCCGATCATCTTGGGATCATGGGCGATCTTTGTCCCTTCGTTAATTGCAGGAATCGTAGGCTACCTCGTTATCGTCACAGAACCATATCGTGAATGGAGGGTTTTCGTCCTTTGGTTCGCATATCTTGCGGTGCTGTTTTTAATTTTGCGATAAAATATGAAAATGATCCGGACGCATATTTGCACCCGCCGTATGATTATGCTATTCTAATCAACGTTCCATCAGGCGGCGACCGCGCCGCTTTTATCAAATAGCAAATTAATTAACTCTATTTATGCCCCGTCAATATCCTATCGAAAAGACCCGCAACATCGGCATCATCGCTCACATCGATGCCGGTAAGACGACTGTCTCTGAACGCGTACTTTTTTATACCGGCGTTAGCCATAAGATCGGCGAGGTGCACACGGGCGATACTGTTATGGACTGGATGGAGCAGGAGCGCGAGCGCGGCATCACGATCACTTCGGCCGCAACGACCGCGTTCTGGACGCCCACGTATCATGCCGCGTCCGCCGACCATAAAAAGTTCGAGCATCGCATCAACCTGATCGACACCCCGGGCCACATCGACTTTACGGTAGAGGTGAAACGCTCGCTTCGCGTGCTGGACGGCGCGGTCGTCGTCTTCGACGGCGTCGCCGGAGTTGAGCCGCAGTCCGAGACCAACTGGCGCTACGCGGACGACTACAAAGTGCCGCGTATTTGCTTCATCAACAAACTCGACCGTGCCGGCGCAAGCTTTGAAAAAAGCTTCCAGTCCATCCTTGATCGTCTAACGCCGAACGCCATTCCCATCCAACTGCCGATCGGCACGGAGGCGAACTTTAGCGCTGTCGTGAACCTACTCGAGAATAAGGCATATACCTTCGAAGGCGAGCACGGCGAGAAGATCATAGAGATCCCGATTCCGGACGATATGAAGACGGATGTAGCAAAGCATCGCCACGACCTCATTGAAAAGATTGCGGAGAACGACGACGCAGTGATGTCGGATTATTTGGATGGCAAAGAGATCTCGCTCGACGATCTGCGCAAGACGCTCCGCAAAGCGGTTATCGCGAACACGATCATCCCGGTGATGTGCGGCTCGGCGCTCAAGAACAAGGGCGTGCAGTTCATGTTGGACGCGGTCATCGAATACTTGCCATCGCCAGCGGACATGCCGCCGATTATGGCGCACAGCGAAGCGACGGGCGAGCAGGTGCCGGTTAAGCTTACCGACGAAGAGTATTTTGCGGGATTGGCCTTCAAGATCGCGACGGACCCGTTCGTGGGAAACCTCGCGTTCTTCCGCGTCTATGCCGGCGTGCTCAAGCGCGGTTCATATGTATACAATTCAACGAAGGGACAACAGGAGCGTGTTAGCCGTATCGTGCGCATGCACGCGAACGACCGCGAAGAGGTGGACGAGATCTACTCGGGCGAGATCGCCGCAATCGTGGGCTTAAAGAACACGACGACGGGCGATACGCTCTGTGATCCGGATCATCCGGTGATCTTGGAAAAGATCGTATTCCCCGAACCGGTCATTGGTTTGCGCATCGAGCCGAAAACAAAAGCCGACCAGGAAAAGATGGGCATCGCATTGCACCGCTTGGCGGAAGAAGATCCGACCTTCCGCGTGGAAGGGGATAACGAAACGGGCGAGACGATTATCAGCGGCATGGGCGAATTGCACTTGGAAATCATCGTGGACCGCATGAAGCGCGAGTTTAATGTGGGCGCGAATGTGGGCCGTCCTCAAGTTGCGTATCGTGAAACGATCACCGCCGAAGCTAACGGCGAAGGTAAATACATCAAGCAGTCTGGAGGCCGCGGTCAGTATGGTCACGTCAAATTGAGTGTGAAGCCGGGCTCGCCCGGCTCGGGATTCGTATTCCTCGATGAGATCAAAGGAGGCTCCATTCCTAAAGAGTTTATCAATCCAACGGAAAAAGGAGTCAAAGAAGCGATCGATAAAGGTATTGTCGCCGGCTACCACATGGTGGATGTGGAGGTAACGCTCTATGACGGTTCGTTTCACGAAGTGGACTCATCCGAAGCGGCGTTCAAGATCGCGGGTTCGATGGCATTTCAGGACGCGGCCAAGAAAGCAAAGCCGGTCATCCTTGAGCCGATTATGAAGATCCAGGTCATCGTGCCGGACAACTTCATGGGCGAGGTCACGGGTAATGTGAGCGGCAAGCGTGGCGCTATCGAATCGATCGACGACCGTCCGGGACAGCTCAAAGTGGTGAACGCCAAGGTACCGTTGTCCGAGCTCTTCGGATACGCTACGGAGCTTCGCTCGATGTCGCAGGGACGTGGGAGCTTTACGATGGAGTTTGATCATTATGAGCCGGCACCGAACAATGTGATGCAGCAGATAATCGAAGGGAAGAAGCGCTAAAAACATCCTGCCTCATATGTTTTTCGGGTATGCGTCCCCGCCTTCTGGCGGGGCGCCAGTTAATTATTTTGTGATACATGCTGCCGCGCCGGCTGGTATACTGAGTGGATGAAGACGGTGGCAATCAAACGGGCGGCGAAGGTGTTGACCGGAGGAGGCACGGTGGTTTTTCCGACGGAAACGCTGTACGGCTTGGCGGCGATGGCTACGAATAAGAAGGCGGTCGGGAAAGTGTATGCCATAAAACGCCGCCCGCGAGAAAAATTATTGCCGGTAATTGTGGGGAGTTTTGCGCAGGCACAAAAGTATTTTATTTTTTCTCGTGTGGAGTTGGCGTTTGCCCGGCGGTTCTGGCCGGGTCCGCTCACGTTAGTGTTGAAGACGCGGTCCAAAAAACTTGAGGCGGCCGTGGGAGGGGATCGCGTTGCAGTGCGCTATTCAGCGAATACCGTTGCCGCCCGTTTGGCCATCTATGCCGGAGTACCCATTACGGCAACTTCGGCGAATATATCGGGCAAGCCGGGATGTTTTACGATCGCTTCGGTCAAGCGGCAGTTTGGTCGTGTTGTTGGTGGCCGTTCTTCCGCCGCGCGGGTTGATCCTGACTTGTTTTTAAACGGCGGTACATTAAAGCGTTCGCTTCCATCCACAATCGTTCGCGTGCTGCAGGGTCGCATTATTGTTCTTCGGGAAGGGAAAGTCCCCGCGAGAAGACTTATTCGTAATCATATATAATATAAAGCATGCACCTCTCCTACATCTTTATCCCGCTTATCACTATTCTTGTCGCCTATGTGGGCGGCCAGTTTACCGTGCGTTCAGTGAAGACGTGGTATCGGATGATTCGGAAGCCGTCGTGGACGCCGCCGGGGAGCGTGATCGGCGCGGTGTGGGCGGTGCTCTATATTCTTGCCGCGATATCGGCGCTTATTGTTTGGAATCTTCCTTCGGCGCCCGTGCCGATGACAATTGCTGTACTTTTTTGTTTGAACGCGGTAGTGAATGTTTTATGGAGCTATGTGTTCTTTTATCTCCACAAGATGGGGCCGGCGATTTGGGTGTGCCTGTTCCTCGACCTTACCATTGTTCTGCTCATTCAGTTTATTGTGCCGCTTTCGTCGCTTGCTGCGTGGCTGCTTGTTCCGTATGCGGCCTGGGTCACTTTTGCATCATATTTGAACTATCGGGTGTGGGCGATGAACCGGTAGTTGTTTCGGCAAATTAAAAAAATCGCAGCCCCGTGAGGTTGCGATGTGCGCCGGATGCCGGCGAGCGGCATTAGGGCTTGATCCTAATCGGGGGCACCGTGACAAAGATGATGTCCTTGCCCCGAAAAGGCTTACCCTTCCTTTTCTCTGATGGCTTGCTGTTGGGACAAATGCGGATGTCGACCTTCCTCCATGAGAACGCTTTGATGAGCTCCCTTTCCATCCGCTCCAATCTCTTCCGCAATTTGACCATCCGCCGGCTTTTCCGGTCACCTTTCGCATGGATCGAAACCTCGACGCGTTTGCGATAGATCGATGCCCATACTCCGACGATGATTCGTAGTCCAGCGCAGTGCTTGGTGAGCAATGTTTTGAACTTCTTTTGAGTGCTTTTCATAACCCCTCCTGACAGGAAATATAGCGCGTAGGCTCCTATTTGACAATCACTGCCCAATCCCATACAATCACTTGGTAAATCCCTGAGGAAAAAAACGAAAGTCACTTAGGTCGATTGGCTATAGATTTTCACAGCTCTCGTAGCTGTTTTTCTTCGGAAAGGGGATTGCGCGCGCAGTAAAAACAAACATTAATATTTTTTAAACACTATGGCAGAAAAAGAAAAGTTCGATCGGTCAAAGCCGCACCTTAACGTAGGTACGATTGGGCACGTCGATCATGGCAAGACCACGTTGACCGCAGCGATCACTCATGTGTTGTTTATGAAGGGTTTGGCAAAGAAAGAAGAGAAAGTCGACCAGATTGACAATGCTCCGGAAGAGAAGGCGCGTGGCATCACCATTGCGTTGCATCACTCGGAATATAATTCGGAGAAGCGCCACTACGCGCACGTTGATGCTCCGGGACACGCCGACTATATCAAGAACATGATTACCGGCGCCGCCCAGATGGACGGTGCGGTGCTCGTGGTTGCCGCAACCGACGGTCCGATGCCGCAGACCCGCGAGCACATCTTGCTCGCTCACCAGGTCGGTGTGCCGAACATCATCGTGTTCCTTAATAAGGTTGATATGGTGGATGATCCGGAATTGATCGACCTCGTGGAATCCGAGGTTCGTGAGTTACTCACGAAGAACGGATTCGACGGCGAGCATGCGCCGGTCATCCGTGGTTCCGCTTTGAAAGCACTCGGCGCGACCTCCCTCGATTCTCCGGATGTAAAACCGATCCTTGATCTCGTAAAGGCGATGGATGATTATTTCCCGGATCCGGTCCGCGAACTCGACAAGCCATTCCTTATGCCAATTGAAGACATCTTTTCGATTGAAGGTCGCGGCACGGTCGTCACGGGACGCATCGAGCGCGGCAAGGTCAAGGTGAACGAGGAAGTCGAGGTCGTCGGCCTCAAGCCGACCCAGAAGACCGTCGTCACCGGTATTGAAATGTTCAATAAGAGCTTGGAGGAAGGTCAGGCGGGCGACAACGCCGGTCTGCTCCTTCGCGGCCTCAAGAAAGAGGACGTGGAGCGCGGACAGGTGCTCGCAAAGCCGGGCACGGTGACCCCGCATGCGGAGTTTGAAGGCGAGATCTACGTGCTCTCGAAAGAAGAGGGCGGCCGCCACTCTCCGTTCTTCAAGGGCTACAAGCCGCAGTTCTATATCCGCACGACCGACGTCACCGGAGAGGTCACTCTTCCGGAAGGAATGGAGATGGTCATGCCGGGTGATACCGTCAAGATCATCGTCAAGCTCATCACCCCGGTCGCTATGGAAGACAAGATGCGTTTCGCCATCCGCGAGGGAGGCAAGACCGTCGGCGCCGGTGTCGTGACAAAAATCATCAAATAAGCTAAGCTCACTTCTATGGCAAAAGCAGCGGATGCACCACAAAAATTACGTCTTCGCATAAAGTCCTACGATCACAAGCTGATCGATAACTCGGCACGCCAGATTATCGAGGCCGCTGAGCGGAATGATGCGAAGGTTGTGGGCCCCATCCCACTTCCCACTGAAGTAAAGCACTACACCGTCAACCGTTCGACGTTCGTCCATAAGGATGCCCGCGAGCAGTTCGAACTCCGCATTCATAAGCGTCTCGTCGAGATATTAAACCCCAGCCAGAAGATCATCGAATCACTTTCGAACCTGAACCTTCCCGCCGGCGTTGATATCGAAATAAAGATGGTATAGCGATAGCTGCAAAAATCCCCGCTTATGTGGGGATTTTTGTTCACGGAATAAATTTTTAAAAATTTTTATCATCTTTTAAATTTACGACCCACTGTCTTATTCAGGAGGCGGTGGGTCAGTGAGAAAATCCCAAATGCCTAAGCTTAAATAGTTTAGACTAGTGGCGAAGTAAGTTAAAAAGTTTTTAATGATTTTTTAATCTACTAAAGTGGTATAGTAAAGAAAATGAAAGGATATATTGAGCATCGGGGGAAGGCGGTAGCAATCGGTGGAAAGTTCGAACACGTGATGGCAATCACGCTTGATCCGCATTCGGGATATAAAAATGGAGTTATACGATGCATCGCCAATCGTTCCGGCGACGTGGAGATTTCCGGCTATATTGATAAAAGCGTATTACATAAAGTGAGTGGAGATTCTTTGGAGCATTTTTTGATTGGGGAGCAACTGGAGATCTATGGGCAAGAGGAGATTATAAAAGAACTTAGTGTGGCAGGGTTGGAACTTCTTGGCCTTGAGGATCCCGATATTTGGATAGATGAGAAGACTGGGCTGACGCATCTATATTTTACGATGCCATTCCACGACAGTAAGCCGGAGGATAACGGCCGAGTGCATCTTGGCCACGCCATCGGTAAAGGTCTCGATTCTTTGGAGATGACTATGCCGGTCTTAATGGGCGAAGTTCACAAAGCAGCCAAAGAGCTTTCCATCGCGCCGGTAAATAAGCATGGGTTCCGTTTCAATCTTGTGGAATCTTCGATCAAAGAAGATGATTTTACGTATTCCACGGTGTGCGTCGCCGTCGTGGAAGATATGGGGAAGTCGTGGAAGTTCGGTGAGACGGTATTCCATCCAAAAGAGCAAAATATTCCGTGGATTGGCGGCCATGCATCGCCGGGTCCGCTCTTTCCAAAGAGCTTCATCGACGTGGGTGAGGGAAAACTGTTGGGCGTCATTAACGGTCGCGAAGCGAACCAGCGGGTGGGCGGCGAGATAAGGTACGGCATGTTCTCGGTCGGATTATTCATCTATGATTACGAGAATGGCAAAATCGACTGGGTTTCGCCCAAGCCGTTCATTCGGGACAGCGCAGCGCGGACGATCACCTTCGCGAGCCAGTTTGTGGAGCAGGGAAAGGGGAGGGGCATCCTTTACGCGCACGTGGACGATTCGTTTGTGCGGGCATACACGCTGAATGCGGAGGAGATAAAAGGGTTGCTGTCGTAGGCATAGCGAGTTATGAGTACGACGCGTACCTCTAAAAGGCGGGCGCAGAGCTGGGAGCTATGGGAGCCCATTTGACATTACAGCCTGCTTTGCTATAATCGTTCACAAGGTTTGCTCGGACAGTTTTTATGCAAATATTTACCTCTTTAGCCTCGGCTTGGCCAGGCGCAGAAAAACGGTCGCCGTTTTCTCTGAATCCCGTATAAAAGCGGGGTAGGTAGATTGGTTTTGTAAAAAAACTCCGGTTCCAAGCCGGAGTTAATCAATTTTTACTGGATTCCGAGCGTGTGGATTCAAAGCCGCAACCCTCCGGACGATCAAGAAAATGTCATACATCTTAGGTAAAAAAGTTAAAATGACGCAGATCTGGAAGGACGGCAAAGTCGTTCCGGTTACTGTTGTCCATGCGGAACCTAATAAGGTTTCGATTTTGCGTACCGCCGAGCGCGATGGCTATGAGGCCGTCCAGCTGACCCTTGGCAAGAAAAAGCGCGAGTTCAAGAACCGCCCGAACCAGAAGGTGGATGTTTCTGCGCTCGCGCTCGATGATGCGATCGGCGTTGATTCGTTCGCCGAAGGCGATAAGGTACGCGTAAGCGGCATCACCAAGGGACGCGGTTTCGCCGGCGTCGTCAAACGGTACAATTTCCGTGGAGGTCCGAAGACCCACGGCCAGAAGAATCGTCATCGCCATCCGGGTTCCATCGGCTCCACTGCATTCCAGCGCGTCGTTCCGGGGCGTCGCATGGCCGGCCATATGGGCGTAGATCGCGTTACCATCAAGAATCTCGTCATCGCGGCTATCGATAAAGAGAACAATTTGCTTTTCTTACGCGGCGCGGTGCCAGGTAATCGCGGCGGATTGATCGAAATTTCAACTTCCAAATAATATTTTTCCATGAAAGCCGACGTCTATAATTTAAAGAATGAAGTAGTGGGAACGATGGAACTGCCGTCGGCGGTTTTTGGCACCAAGTGGAATGCGACGCTCGTCCAGCAGGTATTGGAAGCCCAGCTTGCGAACGCACGCTCTCCGTGGGCGCACGTGAAGGATCGCAGCGAAGTGCGCGGCGGCGGCAAGAAGCCATGGAGACAAAAGGGAACCGGTCGCGCGCGTCACGGTTCCACCCGCTCTCCGATCTGGGTAGGCGGCGGAAAAGCGCATGGTCCTCGCAACGACAAAGATTATTCGCAAAAGGTGAATAAAAAAATGAAGCGCGTCGCGCTCTTTTCCGTGCTCTCCAAAAAGGCAAAGGATGGCGAGGTCAAAGTTTTCGATAGCCTCATGATAGAGGCGCCGAAGACGAAGGCCGTCGCCACGGCGTTGAGGGCGGTGTTGTCGCCAAAGAAAGGCAATAAGCGCTTTGACGTGCTTTTGGTCTCGGACAACGCCAACAAGAATCTTTTCCGTGCGACGAGCAATCTTCAGAAGACGAAGACGATCGAAGCGGGTTCGCTCAATATTTACGACATCATGAATCACAAGAATCTCTTTCTTGATAAAAGCGTCGTCGAAACGATCGAAAAGCACTATAAGATCTAATTTTTTACCATGACCGATCATCTTCTCATCAAAAAGCCCTGGATCACGGAAAAAGCGACGGCGCTCACCGCTTCCAATCAATATGTTTTTATGGTAAAATCCACGGCGACGAAACCGGAGGTCAAGAAGGCTATTCATGCGCTCTATAAAGTGGACGCACTTGCGGTGAATATTTTGAATCGCGCGGGTAAGGTAAAAAAGTCCGGTCGCGGCATTAAAGGAAAGACCGATGGCTACCGTAAGGCAATCGTCACTATTAAAGAGGGACAAAAAATTGATCTGAACTAATGAAGTCTTATAAGCCTACCAGCGCTTCGCGGCGCCAAATGACATCTTCCGACTACGGCACCCTCACCAAGGGAGCGCGTCCTTATAAACCGCTCGTGATCCGCTTGAAGTCCAATTCCGGCCGCAACTCAGCGGGCCGCATCACCGTGCGCCATCAGGGCGGCGGCAACAAGAAGCTCTACCGCGTCATCGACTTCAAGCAGAACCGCTTGAATTCCAAAGCAGTTGTCGAGACGATTGAATACGATCCATATCGCACGGCGTTCATCGCGCTCGTAAAGTATGACGATGGCACGCATACCTATATTCTGGCTCCGGAAAAAATGAAGGTAGGGGATGAGATGATCACCGCGGAAGTGGCGCCGATCAAGAGTGGCAACCGTATGCAGCTCAAAAACATTCCGGTGGGCCAGCAAGTTTATAATATTGAAATGGCGCCGGGACGCGGTGGACAGCTCGCCCGCTCTGCCGGTGCATACGCCGAAGTGCTTGCCAATGCCGATGGCTATACCGACCTCAAATTAAAATCTGGCGAGGTGCGCCGTGTCCTCTGGACATGCCTCGCATCACTCGGTCAGGTTTCGAACTCCGAATGGAGTTTGGTGAATTTTGGCAAAGCAGGCCGCTCGCGCTGGATGGGTATCCGTCCGACGGTTCGCGGCAGTGCGATGAATCCGGTTGACCATCCGTACGGAGGCGGTGAAGGCGCACAGCCGCGCGGCACCCGCAAGCCGAAGACCATGTGGGGCAAGGTTACCGGCGGTCACAAGACACGCAACAAAAAGAAGCAGTCGAGTAAACTTATCGTCAAGCGTCGCGTTGGCGTTCGCAATCGCAACAATAAATAGTTTTTAACTTATTACTATGTCACGCTCACTAAAAAAAGGCCCCTTCGTTGATCCAAAACTTATGAAGAAGGTTTCGAATACCAAGTCCGGCAGCGGCATCGTTATTAAGACGTGGTCGCGCGCATCGGAGATCGCGCCGGAGTTTGTCGGTCAGATTTTTGGCGTGCACAACGGCCGCACGCACGTTGAAGTGCGCGTCACTGAGGAAATGGTTGGCCATCGCTTAGGCGAGTTCTCGCCGACGCGCAAATTTATCCGCCATGGCGGCAAAATGCAAAAGGAGCTTGAAGTAAAGGCTGCCGATACGGCCAAGACCCAGGCAACAGCCGCAAAAGCGGCACCGGCTAAGAAGAAATAATATGGAACAGCAATACACCGCAAAACTTAGTTTTCTCCGACAGGCGCCACGCAAAGTGCGCAGCGTTGGTGACCTTATCAAAGGATTGCCGGTGAACGAAGCGGAAGCGCAATTGCTCGCGCAGACTCGCCGCCCTTCGAAGGCGCTCCTGAAACTCTTGCGTTCGGCGGTGGCGAATGCTAAAAACAACAAGGTTCATGATGTCCAACATCTTTTTGTATCAAGCGTTCGGGTGGATGGCGGCCCAATGTTGAAGCGAATGCTTCCGCGTGCGCGCGGCAGTGCGTCGCCGATTCAGAAAAAAATGAGCCACGTGACGCTCGTGCTTGGCGTCAACGAGAACTTGAAGTCGCGCTTTACGATCGTCCCGCCGAAGAAGACAAAACTTCCGCCGGGGCAGGATGTGCGTTCAAAGAACAAGAAACCGAAATCGGCGACGGAGAAGCCACTCACGGAATCAAAGCAGAATCCTGGCTTCTGGAGGAGAAATTTTGGCCGTAAGAGCGGCGATAAATAATTATTATGGGACAAAAGATAAATCCAAATTCATATCGGTTGGGCATCTCGAAAGGCTGGCCAGTGCGCTGGTTCCTTAAGGGCGGCTACGCAAAATTCCTGGAAGAGGATGAAGCGATTCGCAACACGATCAATAAGCGCATTGCGCTCGCCGGCGTCGCCGCGATCGAGATTGAGCGCACACAGGGAAATCTTCGCGTGTTCATCCGTGCCGCCCGCCCGGGCCTTATCATCGGCCGTGGAGGAAAGGGGATGGAAGATCTCAATAAGGCGATCGTTGACGCGCTCATAAAGGTGCGCAAGACGCGCTCCAAAGTCGCGCTCAGCTTGAATATAGAGGAGTTGAAGCGCTCCGATGTCTCCTCCCGCTATCTTGCCCAACAGATGGCATGGGATCTGGAGAAGCGCATCCGCTTCCGCCGCACCATGAAGAAATATTTGGAACAGATCATGCAGAACCGCGACGTCAAAGGTGCCAAGATCCTCATGAAGGGTCGCTTGGACGGAAATGAGATCGCACGCAACGAGCATCTTTCAAAGGGTTCGCTTCCATTGCAGACGCTCCGTGCCGATATTGATTACGGCACTGCCACCGCGTTCACCACGTACGGCACGATCGGCATCCGCGTGTGGATATACAAAGGAGAAGTTTTTGCGAAAACCGCCAAACAAGAGGAGGAAGAATCCAATCGCGCACGGTCTTCGAGCCGCCGTGGTGAACCTTCTCCTTCATCTTCCAACTATTAATACCTTTCATTATGCTTCTTCCTAAAAAAGTAAAACATCGCAAGTGGCAGAAAGGACGCTCCCGTAAGCGCATGGTTGAAACGCGCGGGCTTACGTTAAGCTATGGTTCTTTCGGCCTCAAGTCCACGGAAGCGGCATGGGTGAATTCCCGTCAGATCGAAGCGGCACGCAAAACGATAACCAACTATCTCAAGCGCGACGGTCGTCTTTGGATTCGTATCTTCCCCGACAAGCCGATTACCCAGCAGGCTCCCGAGAAGACGCTCGGAGGAGGAAAGGGTTCGGTTGACCACTATGTGTTTCCGGTAAAGCCGGGTCGCGTCCTTTTTGAGATCGATGGAGTGACCATGGTGCGCGCCAAAGAAGCGCTCCGCCTTGCGTCATTCAAGCTTCCAGTAAAGACCCGCATCATGGTCAAATAATTTCATTACAAAGATATGAAGAAAAAAGAAATTCAGGAATTGAAGAACAAGTCGCTTGGCGAACTCGAACATATTGTGCTTGAGAGCGGCGAGAAGTTGCGCGCTTTGCGATTTGACCTGGCGGCCGGAAAAGTGAAGAATGTGAACGAGCTTCACTATACGCGCAAGAAGATCGCGCGGGCAAAAACATTCATCAATCAACATGGAAACGAAAAATAAAAAAATAAGGAAGATCATCGGCACCGTCGTGTCGGACAAGATGATGAAGACCCGCGTGGTTGCGGTGGCGAGTCTGAAGAAGCATCCGAAGTATCTTAAGTTCTATAAGGTGACGACCAAGTTTAAAGCGCACGACGAGAACAACGAGTACAAGACGGGGGACAAGGTGACCATCGAGGAATCTCGCCCGCTCTCGCGCGAAAAGCGCTGGAGGATCATAAACAAGATCGTATAACTATTTACCCATGATACAAGAACGGTCGGTCATAAAAGTTGCGGATAACAGCGGCGCCAAGGTGGTGCGGTGTTTCCGCATCCTCGGTGGAACCCATCACCGCTACGCGGGCGTGGGCGATGTCATCGTCGCTTCCGTACAGAGTGCGGAGCCACGCAAGGCGGTCAAGAAGAAAGATGTGGTGAAAGTACTCGTGGTTCGTACCAAGAACGCCTTGCGCCGGAAGGACGGTTCCTATGTCCGCTTCGACGAGAACGCGGTCGTGCTCATTGACGCGAAGAAGGAACCGACGGCGACCCGCATTTTCGGTCCGCTTCCGCGCGAGCTCAAAGAGAAGGGCTTCGAAAAATTAATGACCATGGCGGAAGAAATCGTTTAACACTATTTTCATGAAACTCAAGAAAGGCGACAGCGTAAAAATTTTATCAGGCAAGGATCGCGGGAGGACCGGGGTGGTTTTGAAAGCGTATCCAGACGATAATCGTATCCAGATCGACGGGTTGAACGTCTTTAAAAAGCGTTCCAAACCGCGCAAGCAGGGAGAGAAGGGTCAGGTGGTCGCCGTCTCGCGCCCACTCGCCGCTTCCAAGGTGATGATCATTTGCCCGAACTGCAAGTCGCCGACCCGCATGGGTGGCCGCATGGAAGGCACCCGCAAGGTCCGCTACTGCAAAAAATGCAAAGCAACACTTTCATAATTACCGCCATGGCTGAAACAAAAAAAACACATTCGGATAGAAAAGCAATGCGTGCCTTCGTCGAGAAGGTGGTTGTCGACGCGGGCGTTGGCCGCCTTAGTCAGCAGCCGAGTTTTGAGGAAAAAATTCTTCCGCAGGTAATGCGTGATATCGCTGCGATCACGGGCCAGCAGCCGCAGGTACGCAAGGCGAAGGAGTCTATCGCCGGCTTTAAATTACGCGAGGGAACCATCGTCGGCTTGCGCGTGACCCTTCGTCGCGAGAAAGCGGTTGATTTTTTTGAAAGATTGATTACAATAGTGTTACCTCGCGTTCGGGACTTTGGTGGGTTGGAACATTCCGCGATCGACCAAGGCGGCACCCTTAACGTAGGCGTCCGCGATCATCTGGTATTTCCGGAGATCTCGCCGGAGAAGTCGCCGGTGTCATTCTCGATTGGCGTGAGCGTGGTGCCCAAAGTGCGTAACCGCGCAAAGTCCGTGGAAAAATTTGCGGAGTTCGGCGTGCCAATGAAGAAAGACGCGGCGGTGGGAAAAAAGAAGAAAAAGTAATATGGCAAAAGAGTCCGTCATCGCGCGAAGCAAAAAGCGACCAAAGTATTCATCCCGCATCGTGCGGCGCTGTTTCCGCTGCGGCCGTAAGCGCGGATTTATGCGCGACTTCGGACTGTGCCGTATCTGCTTCCGCGAAATGGCGACCGCTCAGCAGATCCCGGGAATAAAAAAGGCCAGCTGGTAATCATATGCACTACAACATCCTTTCCGAACTTAAAAACGCCACGAGGGCAAAGAAGGACAAGATCATCTTCCCGTTCACGAAGATGGATTTTGCGATCCTCACAAAACTCGCCGAGAACGATTACGTAAAGAGCGTGGAAAAGGAGGTGGCTGGCAAAAAAAATATCATCACGGTGCGTCTCGCGTATAAAAACAAAGAGGCTGCGGTGAATGATTTTAAGATCATGAGCAAGCCGAGCCGACATATGTACACCGACTACCAGAGCCTTCCGACGGTTAAGCAGGGTCACGGCCTTGCGATGCTTTCCACCTCAAAAGGGATCATGACCGGCCGTGAGGCGAAAAAGCAGAAGGTCGGCGGGGAGTATCTTTTTGAAATTTGGTAATTATTTGATCCCATGAGCCGACTTATTAAAAAACCTATTGCGATCACCGGCGGAGCGACCCTCGTACAGAACGGCGACGTTTTGACGATCAATGGTTCGAAGGGAAAGCTGACGATCACTCTTCCGGCCGGGGTAGAAGTAAAGACCGAGGGCACGAACTTTTGGGTCAGCACGACTCCGGAGGTAAAGACAACGGCGTTGCAAGGTACCATTTGGGCGCTTACCAAGAACGCGGTTGAAGGAGTGACGATCGGATTCACAAAAGTACTGGAGATTGAGGGCGTCGGCTATCGCGCGGTGCTTGAAGGAAAGGAATTGATCCTGTTCCTCGGTTATGCGTTACCGGTGCGCATGCCCGTGCCGGAAAATGTTGCCATCGCCGTTGATAAGAATACTATTACGGTAACGGGCATTGATAAGGATGCCGTCGGGCAGGCTGCCGCGGAAATTCGTGCGCTCAAAAAGCCGGAGCCGTACAAAGGTAAGGGTATTCACTATCGAGGCGAGGTGATCCGTAGAAAGGTTGGCAAGAAAGCGGGGACAACCGCTGCGTAATATATATTTCCATGAAAGCTATAAAGAAACTTAACCAAAAAAGGATCCGTCGTGTTGCGCGCACTCGCGCGGCGATTTCCGGCACCGCCGTGCGTCCGCGCCTGACCGTGCGGCGCACCAATCGCTACTTCTACGCCCAGCTTGTTGACGACGTAAAAGGAAATACGATTCTTTCCGCGTCGAGCTTTACTATTGCGAAGGCGGCGAAGGTTGCGAAAGAGAACAAGACGGCAAATGCATTTTCCGTCGGCGAGCTTATTGGAAAACAGGCAATCGAGAAGGGAATCAAGTCCGCGGTGTTCGATCGCCGCTCATACAAGTTTCACGGTCGGGTAAAGAGCTTCGTCGATGGAGCAAAGAAAGGCGGACTGACTATATAACACCATGGCAGAACAAACATCATCACCAAGAACATTCAACCGGCGGCCGGACCGCGTGCGTCCCGTGGTGCACGAGGAATTCAAAGAACGCGTGCTCGATAACCGCCGCGTGACCCGTGTCGTCGCCGGAGGTAAACGCTTCCGTTTCCGCGTCACGATCGTGATCGGCGATGAACGTGGCCGCGTCGGCATCGGCGTGGCGAAGGGTCTCGACGTCCAGCAGGCGGTGGCGAAGGCGAAGGCGGATGCGAAGAAGAACATTATGACCGTCAGCCTGAAGGATGGGCGTACGATCGCGCATGAGGTAACCGCAAAGTACAGTGCCGCCAAGGTAATGATCAAGCCGGCCAGCAAGGGGCATGGTCTTCGCGCCGGCGGATCGGTGCGCTTTGTGCTCGCGTTCGCGGGCATTAAGGATGCGACAGCAAAGATACTCGGCCGCACGCCGAACAAGCTGACGAATGCGATGGCCACCATCGAAGCGTTAAAGAAATTGAAAGTATAAGCTGAGCGAATATTATCACTACCATGAAACTTCATTCACGAACTTCTCTCCGCCCTAAGCGCCTTCAGCGCATCGGCCGCAGCGGCAAACGCGGCAGCTATTCCGGCCGTGGTGTCAAAGGACAGCGCTCCCGTTCGGGACACCGCATCCGCCCGGCGGAACGCGATATCATCCTGAAGATCCCGAAGTTGCGTGGGTTCCGGAATAAGCCAAAGCAGGATGCGCCGGTCGTATTCAATCTTGGTGCGCTTTCCGGCAAGCTTAAAACGCACGCCAAGGCAGGCGTCCCGCTTGAGGTCGGTTATGCACTTTTAAAGACCGCAAAGTTATTAAAGAAAGATTATAAAGGCGTGGTAAAGATCCTCGGAACGGGAGAAATCACGTTTCCGATTGCTATCAGCGGTTTCGAAGTGTCTGCCAGTGCTAAACTGAAGATAGAAAAAGCAGGAGGTTTGGTGAAATAAACAAGCGCGACATCAATGGAGCGATTTCTACAGATATTCAAAGTAAAGGAGCTCCGGAACAAAATTCTTATTGTTCTCGGGCTTTTGGTTGCATACCGCGTGCTGGCGGCGATCCCGATTCCAGGTGTGAACGCGACGGCGCTCCAGAACTATTTCAACTCCAACCAACTCCTTGGGTTCCTCAACTTCTTCTCCGGCGGCGGCCTTGCGAACCTTTCGGTCGTAATGCTCGGCGTCGGGCCCTATATTACTTCCACCATCGTTATGCAGCTGATGACCATCATCTTCCCGAAGATGAAAGAGATGTATTACGAGGAAGGTGCGCGCGGCCAGGCGAAGTTCAACCAGTACTCGCGCCTGCTCACGGTGCCGTTCGCCTTCGTGCAGGCGTATGGGTTCCTGAGCCTGCTTATGTCGCAGGGGGTGATTCCGCATCCGGACGCGTTCGACCTGATCCGTAACGTGATTGTGATCACATGCGGATCGATGCTCGCGCTGTGGCTCGGCGAGCTCATCACCGAAGAGAAGGTAGGTAACGGTATTTCGCTCATCATCTTGGCCGGTATTGTGTCCCGCATCCCGCAGAGCGTCGGCGTCGCGTTCGCGTCCTACACTACCCAGCTTTTGACCTCATATATCGGGTTCCTCGTCGTGGGGCTACTACTTATCGCCGGCGTCGTATATCTCAACGAGGGCGAACGGAAAATACCTGTTGCGTATGCAAGGCGTGTTCGCGGTACTAAGATGTACGGCGGGGCACAGAGCTATCTGCCGCTCAAGGTGAATCAAGCGGGCATGATCCCTTTGATTTTTGCGATTTCCGTATTGCTCTTCCCGCAATTCCTGGCGACGATCATTGCGCTCTTTTCGGCGTCGTGGGGGCTAAAGGTAAGTGCCTTTGCGCAGGCCTTTGTGGCAAACCAGTTGTGGTACGGCATCTTCTATTTCCTACTGGTATTTATCTTTACGTATTTCTATACCGCGATCACGTTTAATCCGGAAGAGGTTGCCAAGAATCTCCAGCAGAGTGGGGGATTTGTGCCGGGCATTCGGCCGGGCGAGAACACAGAGAAGTTCTTCCACGGCGTGGTGAACCGCATCACGTTCTTCGGCGCGGCGTTCCTTGGGCTTATCGCAATCCTGCCGATCATCGTGCAATCGATTACGGGGGTCTCGGTGCTTACAATCAGTGGCACCGCATTACTGATCGTCGTCGCGGTCGCGCTTGAGACCATGCGCATGGTGGATTCGCAGCTGACGGTCAGGGAATACGAGGGAATCGAATAAACCAACCCCCCCTGTTTGAAAGGACAGCGTTCCGGGCTGCTGACCGACCGCCTTGGCGCTCGGCACCTTCGTCCCTCCGCGACACCCTAACGAAGCAGGGCGTTTTATTCTATGCCTAATGACGGAGAGAGGTGGTTGGAAAATGATTGACGGATTTTCTTATAAAAGATATAATGCCACCAGGTTTCAAATAGGTTTTAAGGAGGAAATGTCATGGGCAGTGTGACGTGCGATGCGGTTAAGATGTCCAAATTGCTTCAGAATTGTCAGGTCGTGCTTGAATCAATGCTGAAAGAGTTTGGCAACCGCGAAGACTGGGGAGGTCGGAAGGGCGGCTATTTCTGTGTGGCGGATGGCCTTTCGGGAAGCCCTCTGCTGGTTGGGCTTGTCGGCGAAATTCCACTCGAGAAAGAGGAAAAGTATATGGAATTCGCCCAGGAAAAAGCTCGGCGGTTGTCGTTTCAGATCGGGCATGTGAGCAGTTGGGAAAGCCGCGATCCTGGCCACGATCGATGGGGCGGTGCAATTCGCATCGAGGATCTCATTTTTTCCTTCTCTGGTTTGCCCGAGTTGGCGGACGAGGCTTTAATGTTGGGCGTCGGGCTCATGTACGGTCGACGCGAAAACGCTTCATTCGAAGACCTTCTCGCGGAGATCGCGACACACAGCGTCAATCCCTATTGGGATGTTCGAGTGAAGGTTTGATGACTCTGTTTTTGTTTTGGGCTATGGCTTCGGTCATAGCCCAATTTTTTAAGATTCTCTCAAATCTCTTTTAATGATTTTTTAATGTCTAGAATTTGGAGATTTCAAAAAGTTTTGTTACAATATAATCACCAATGAACTACAACATCATTTTTGTTGCCGGACCGCAAGGATCGGGCAAGGGGACGCAGGGGAAAGAATTGGCAGAAAAGCTCGGCTTTTTGTTTTGGGAGATGGGCGGGACGTTGCGTGCGATCCTCGCAAAGGGTGGGCCGCTAGCGGAGAAGATCAAGGCGATCGACCACGGCACATTGCTTTCCGACGATCTTATCATAGAGGTATTAAGGAACCAGCTACCGTTGACCCCGCACGAACAGGGAATCATCTTCGACGGCGTGCCACGTCGGCTGGGGCAGGGACAATTTTTGGTGGAGTATTTAAAGGAGCACGGGATGGACAAGATGGCGACGATTTTCATTGACGTGCCGCGCGAGGAATGCGTCAAACGATTGTTGTTGCGCGCCCAGCATGAGTCGCGCGTGGACGACACGCCGGACGCGATTGCGCGCCGTTTCCGTGACTACGACGATTCGATAAAGCCCGCGATGGATTATCTCAAAGAACATACGACCTTCATTACGATTGACGGCACTCCGGCGCCGCATGTGATTGCGGAGAGCATTATGATGGCGCTTACCATGGCATAAATAAAGACGATGAAGACAGCGTCGAAGAATAAAAAGCCTTTCAATCTGATCATCCTTGGCAATCCTGCCTCGGGCAAAGGGACGCAAGCGGTGCGTCTCGTTAAAAAATATCGCCTCTACGATCTGGACATGGGGCGAGAGGTTCGTAAGCCTTCGGTGCGCGCACAGTTTGATTATGCAAAGACCACTGCGGTCGGGCATCTGACGCCGACTGCCATCGTGCGCGGAATATTTAAAAAGATCATTGGTGCGGTGCCGAGCGATAGGGGGATATTGTTCAATGGTACGCCAAAGATGATCAATGAGGCAAAGTTGGTATCGCGGTTGCTCAAGCAGAACGATCGGAGCGCGCCACTTGTGATTTATCTGGACGTTCCGGTTGCCGAGACCATACGCCGCATGGCAAAGCGTGTGGAGAAAATTGACGGCAAGCTGGTCAAGCGCGACGATGATACCGTTCATGCGTTGCGTAACCGCCAGAAATATTACAAAGCACAGATCGCGCGAGTGGTTGCATTTTTTGGCGAGCGGTATACCGTTAAGAAGATTTCCGGAATAGGGACCGAGGCCGCGGTGGCAAAAAAGATCGAAGCGGCCATTAAAAAATATTTAGCATATTTGGAAGCATCGCATGGAACTAAGAACTCCTGAAGAAATTAAGATCATGGCGGAAGGCGGACGCCGCCTCGGCGCTGTGCTGCAAAAATTGAAAGTTCAGGTAAGGCCCGGCGTGACCACGCTTGCGCTTGATCACGCGGCGCGCACGCTGATAGAGATCGGCGGTGATGTGCCTGCGTTTTTGAACTATCGCCCCGCGGGTGCACGCCGCGCGTACCCCTACACGCTGTGCACGTCGGTAAATAATGTCGTCGTACACGGCCAGCCATCGGCATTGTCCGTTTTAAAAGAGGGTGATATCGTCAAACTTGACCTCGGATTGAAACATGGAGGATTTTATCTCGACGCCGCGATCACTGTTGGCGTGGGGAAAATCAGTGCTGAGGCGAAGAAGCTTATGGCCGTTACGGAGGAATCGCTTTACGCGGGAATAAAAGAAACTAAGCCCGGTCGCACGCTTGGCGACATTGGTTACGCCATCGAGCGCGTGGTACACAAAAATAAATTCTCCATCGCTGAAGGGCTCACCGGACACGGCATCGGCCGTGCGCTTCACGAAGAGCCGACCGTGTTCAATTTTGGCGATCAGGGCGCCGGCATGAAACTCGTTCCAGGTATGGTAATCGCGATCGAGCCGATGGTCGCGGTCGGCGGTGGCGAGATCGTCCAGCTACGTGATGAAGGCTATGGAACCGCGGACCGCACCTGGGCGGCGCACTTTGAGCATACCGTGGCAATCACAGAGAAGGGACCGATAATCTTAACGAAGGCGTAGGCCGCGCGGCATTCCATGATATAATATTCCCATGGCTCAGCCTTATCTCTCTATCATCATCCCCGCGTACAACGAGGCCGAACGTATTTCGCAGACGCTCGTTGATATGGATAAACGCTTGAGCGGTGTTGAGTACTCATATGAGATTCTGGTGGTGAATGACGGCTCCAAAGATAATACCGCAACCGTGGTAAAGAATATGGCAAAGATGGTGAAGAATCTCAAACTAATCGACTTCAAGGAAAATGTCGGCAAGGGCGGTGCGATCAAGCAGGGAATGTTGCTCGCTACGGGCCACATCCGGCTTTTTACCGATGCGGACAATTCCACCTCTATCGACCAATTTGGAAAGATGATTCCGCTCTTCAAGGACGGTTATGGGGTGGTCATCGGTTCGCGCGCGCTCAATGGTGCACAACTCGATCCGCCGGAACCGTTCTATCGGCAGGTCATCGGAAAAGCGCTTAACTTTCTTGTTCAATTGTTTTTATTGCCCGGTATCTGGGATACGCAGTGTGGTTTTAAGGCATATACCGACGAGGCGGCGGAAAAGATATTCACCATTTCAAAGACCATGGGTTGGGGATTCGACGTGGAAAGCCTGGCGTTAGCCAATCGGTTGGGCTTCCGGATAAAGGAAATACCGGTGCATTGGGTCAATGACGCGCGGTCGCACGTCAAGTTCTCCGGAGGGTTGCAATTTTTGGCGGAAACGTGTATAATTCGCTGGAGGTTGTGGAGAGATGGATACCATCTCAAGCGGTAAACCTTATAATATAACAAACCAATTAACGTCATTCAGGCCGCTTTTACAGCGGTCATTATTAATCTATTATTCATTATTCAATGAGCAAGCAGTATGTAACAAAAGAGCGGTTAGAGGAATTCAAAGCGGAGCTCGAGGATCTTAAGAACAAGCGCCGCAACGAAGTTGCCCAGCGCCTCCGGCAGGCAAAGGAATATGGCGACCTTTCGGAAAATTCCGAGTATGCGGAAGCGCGCGAAGAGCAGGCGAACGTGGAGACACGCATTTTTGAACTGGAAGATCTTTTAAAGGATGCGGTCGTGATCGAAAAGACGGAAGATAACGGCGTGATACAGATCGGGTCGGTCGTTACTATAAAGAAGGGAGATAAGACGTCGGCTTACACGATCGTCGGCAAACATGAGGCAAAACCAGAAGAAGGTAAAATCTCCGACGAGTCGCCGCTCGGCAAGGCGTTCTTAAAGCATAAGGCGGGGGACAAGATCAGCGTCACGACACCCGCGGGAATCGTTTCTTACGAGATACTCAAAATACAATAACGGCCCCTGAGGGTACGGCAAATCTCGCCGCCTTCACGGCTCCGATAGCCCCTCAAAGGGGCCGTTATTGTATTTTAGAGTTCTCAAAGAAGCGATTTTGCGGTATTATTATGAAATGTTAGAAGATATCATTGCGGAGCGGCGGAAGAAATTGGATGCCATTAAATCGGCAGGCATTGATCCGTATCCGGCGCGGGTAAGGCGCTCGTTCGCGATCGCGCACGCACTCGCGGAGTTTGACGCGCTTGCAGCGGTGTCATCGGGCGGCGAAAAGATCTCGCTTACTGGACGCGTGCGGAGCCTACGCGACCAGGGTAAGATTATCTTTGCGGACATTGAGGACGAATCGGGAACGATCCAGGTGGTGTTGAAAGAGGATGCGCTGCCAGACCTCGCGTTCTGGCGCTCAGTGCTCGATATGGGCGATTTTATCTCAGTCACTGGACTTTTGTTCACTACGAAGCGCGGCGAGAAAAGCGTTGAGGTGCACGAGCTTCAACTCGCGTCGAAAAGCCTTTTGCCTCTGCCGGATAAATGGGAAGGGTTGGAGGATATCGACACGCGATTGCGCAAGCGCTACCTCGATCTCATTGCCGGAGAAAATCTCCGCGAGCTGTTCCGAAAAAAGACCATCTTTTGGGAAACGTTCCGCAACGCGCTCAAGCGCGAAGGATTTTTAGAAGTGGAGACGCCGGTGTTGGAGAATCTCCCCGGTGGCGCGGAAGCGGCGCCGTTCAAAACGCATCACAATGCACTCGACGCAGATTTTTATCTGCGTATTTCTCTGGAGTTGCCACTCAAGCGTTTGCTCGTCGGCGGATACGATAAAGTGTTTGAGATCGGCCGCGTGTTTCGTAATGAGGGAATCGATCGCGAGCATCTTCAGGATTATACCGCACTAGAATTTTATTGGGCGTACAGCGACTATCACGACGTGATGCGGCTGACGGAGAAGATTTATAAAGAGGTGATTGAAAAAACCTACGGTGGCCTCGTTACTGCATTTGGCGATGGTGCGAAAAAAATAGACTGGTCCAAAAAATGGCCGACGGTGGATTACGTAGAGGCATTCAAAAAAGCGAACGACGGACTTGATCCGATCGGTGCCAGCCGTGCCGAGTTGTTGGCAAAGGCAAAAGAGTTGGAGTTGGAAGCCGACAAGAGTGCCGGCAAGGGTCGCCTTATCGATCTTATTTATAAGAAGACCGTGCGGCCATCGCTCGTTGAGCCGTGTTTCTTGATCAATCCGCCCGTAGAGATTGAACCGCTCGCCAAACGGCATCCGGAGAACCCAGCCGTTGTGGAACGATTCCAGATCGTGGCGTGTGGCACGGAACTTGGCAAGGGATTCTCGGAGCTGAACGATCCGGACGACCAGCGCGCGCGCTTTGAAGAGCAGATGAAGCTCCGCGCGGCAGGGGACGCTGAGGCGCAATATCTTGATGAGGACTTTTTGGAGGCGTTGCAATACGGTATGCCTCCGGCCGGTGGGTTTGGCGTGAGCGAGCGGCTGTTCGCGATATTGATGGATATGCCGATCCGGGAGACGGTATTCTTTCCGCTGATGCGGGCGAAGAAATAAAAGAAGGATAAGGCGTAGTTTTGAAGTCCCAAAATAAGAATTAGCGATTTCAAAACTACGTCGTATCCTTCTTTTATTTAAATCGAGAATAGCTATTCCAGCCGCTTCGCGTTCTCGCAAAGCATTTTCGTCTCCCCATCCCGATGCGATACGCGGCCGTCCACAATGACGCATGCGTTCTCCGCCCATGCCGCGGAGGTCTTTTCGAGCACGCTGTTGAATACTACGACTTCGATAGACTGGCTGCCACTCCCGTCCTCAATAGTGGCGAAGATCATCGGCTGGCCGCTCTTGGTGAAGATTTTTTTTACTTTTGAGACGAGTCCTGCGGTGCGATAGATTTTCTTTTCATCGGTTTGCGCGGCGATTTCACTGATTGGTTTACATTTATAGTGCTCGATCGTCGCTGCGTGGTTCGTCATTGGGTGCGCGGAAATAAAGAATCCGATCAACTCCTTTTCCCAAATGAGTTTCTCTCCGCTCGTGGCAGGCGTCGCGGGTTTGAGCTTGAGCGTGATCGTCGGTGCGGTAGCGCCAAAGAGCGAATTCGCATGATCCATGCCGCCGCGCTTGAGCGCGTTCACGAAGCGCAATATCTCGTCCATGTTCTCTAGGATTTGTTTTCTCTCGATGTTCAGCGAATCGAACGCGCCGCTCTTTGCCAGGCTTTCGATTGATTTCTTATTGAGATCCTTATGTTGGATGCGGCTCAAAAAATTCTCAAAATTTTCGTACGGACCACCGCGCGCGCGTTCCTCTATTATCGCGCGGGCCACTTCCGAACCGACGTTCTTGATAGCGAGTAATCCAAAGCGGATCCTCGGCCCTTCCGGTGTGAAATTGATGAAACTGCGGTTGACGTCCGGCGGCAAAATTTCCACGCCCGCCTGCTTAGCTTCCTGGATGAGGAACGAGATTCGCTCGATATCGTTCATTTCCGAATTGAGTACGGCGGCGGTGAACTCTTCTGGATAATTTGCTTTGAGATATGCGGTACGGTATCCGATCATCGCGTAACATGCCGAATGCGCGCGATTGAATCCATAACGGGCGAATGGTTCGATGAGTTCCCACGCCTGGTCGGCGACCTTCTTCGGGATATTGTTCTTCAGACACCCATTGATGAACTTTTCCTTTTGTTCATCAAGCAACGATTTGATCTTCTTTCCCACGGCCTTGACCAGAAGGTAGCCCTCGCCACGGGTGAGGCCGGCGAGTTTGGTGGCGAGATCCATGACCTGCTCCTGATAGACAATAACACCATAAGTACTCTTGAGAGTTTCTTCCATGAGTGGATGGATATAACGGATGATCTCCTTACCTTGCTTTCGGTTGATATACGTCGGGATAAGTTCCATCGGCCCGGGCCGAAAGAGCGCAACGAGCGCGATAAGGTCGTCGATCTGCGTCGGCTTGATATCTTTCATATAGCGCCGCATGCCGCTTGACTCGAATTGGAAAATAGAGGTGGTGTCCCCACGCTGGAGCAGTTCGAAGGTCCTTTTGTCGTCGAGGGGGATCTCGGAAATGTTGATCGCTATGCCGTGGAGCTCTTTGATAAGATTGATGGTGCTTTCGATGATGGTCAGGTTTTTCAAGCCGAGGAAGTCGATCTTGAGAAGGCCAAGATCCTCGACGGCATGCATCTCAAATTGTGTGATGATGATATTCTCCTCGCCGGGCGCGAACTGCAACGGCACGCGGTCCATCAAAGGATCCTTCGCGATCACGGTGGCGCACGCGTGCATCGACGCGTGCCGGGCAACGCCTTCCAGGTGCCGCGCCGTGTCGATCAGCTTTTTCGCCTCGGGATTGGTATCATAGATCGCCTTAAGTTCCTGTACTTTCTTGAGACATTCATCAAGCCAACCCTCTTTCATTCCTTGCGTGGGATTAAAGGGGATCAGTTTTGCGATCTGGTCGCAGAACGCATAGGAATATCCCATCGCGCGGCCGGCATCGCGAATGGCGGCACGGGCGGCCATCGTTCCGAAGGTGATAATGCGCGCCACATGGTCCTCGCCATATTTTTCGCGCGCGTATGCGAGCACTTCTTCGCGGCGAGTATCAGCGAAATCAATATCAATATCCGGCATCTGGATACGTTCTGGGTTGAGGAATCGCTCGAAGAGTAGGCCATATTTGAGAGGGTCGATATCGGTGATGTCGAGCGCGTACGAAACGATGCTCCCTGCGGCAGAACCTCTGCCCGGTCCCACGGCGATGCCATGCATCTTTGCCCAGCGGATAAGATCCTGCACGATGAGGAAGTAATCCGCGAATCCGGTCTTTTCGATCACGCCGATCTCATATTCCATCCGCTCACGCATTTCTTTCGTTTGTTTTTCCGGCGGATATTTTTTAGGGAGACGTTCTTCAATGAGCTCCCGAAGGTAGGCATTTGCCGTCTTTCCGGGTGGCTTGGGAAAATCAGGGAGCAAGGTCTTTCCGAGCTCCAGCTCCACGTTGCATCGCTCCGCGATCTCGTGCGTGCGTGCAATTGCTTCGGGCCCACCCGGGATGTGCGAAAACTTTTCCGCCATCGCCTCGGGTGAGAGGATGGAAAAATCATCAGACTTCATCGTCATCCGATCATCGTCGGTTAATTTATTTCCCGTTTGCACGGCGAGCAACACATCGTGATATTCCGCATCTTCGGAATGCGTGTAGTGGCTGTCTTGCGTGGCAACGAAGGGGATTCCGGTTTCCTCTGAAAGCTTCACGAGCATCGACTCGATCTTTTCCGATTCGGGAATGCCGGGATGCTTTTGAATTTCCAAAAAATAATTTCCTTTGCCGAAAATTTCCTGATATTCGAATGCGATACGCTTTGCCTCCTCATAATGATCCGCAGTGAGTGCGCGCGCCACCTCACCACCAAGGCACGCGGAAAGCGCGATAAGACCTTCGTGATATTCGCGCAATAGATCTTTGTCCATGCGCGGCTTGTAATAGAATCCCTCAAGATGGGCTTTCGAGACGAGTTTGATGAGATTTTTCCAGCCGGTCTGATTTTCAACAAGAAGAATCAGGTGGTTATATCGCTCGCCGTTCTCTCGGGAAAACCGATCGCGCGGCGCGATGTATGCTTCGACGCCGAGGATCGGCTTGATACCATGCTTTCGTGCAAGTTTATAAAATTCTACGGCGCCGTAGAGGACGCCGTGATCGGTGAGCGCAATAGAGTCCATGCCGGTCTCTTTTGCACGTGCCACCATCTCATTGACCTTAGTGAGGCCATCGAGCAGGGAATAGTGCGAATGCGT
>CAVVHF010000017.1:0-25991 GCA_963747905.1 uncultured bacterium
TTGGTACGCACGTCATTCTGATAACCGACGGGAGCCGTGCCTGGAAACTCTCCGTGCCGCGCCTTCTCGTGAAGTCCCCGTTTTGTGTTCGCGCTCAAATCGAGAATAAATTGGTTAGCCATGCCAAACTCGACGGACATCATAAGAACGTTGTCGTTCGGATAGTGGCTCTTGTCGTGCGTGCGGATGTGCTGAAGCGTTCCCTGCTGGAGCATCCAACTAATCTGTCCGCCATCTACTGGATTGCGCGCCAACCTGTCGAGCTTCCAGCAGACAACACCCCGCGCCTCTCCTTTCTCGATGCGTTTTATCATCTCGTTGAATATAGGACGGCCGGGCATCTTGGCAGTTCGCTTTTCGACAAATTCCTCTTTAATTTCCAAACCTTCTTTCTTGGCAAGCGAACGCAATTCAAAGAGCTGGGCTTCGATACTCAAAACCTGCTTGTCTTCAACGTCGGTACTTTTACGGGCGTAGAGGAAATATGAGGTCATAATGATAGTATACTACTCTATACCATTGTACCACAATATACCAGAGCTTACACTGTATAAATGATGAAGGACGAAGCTATCTGGTTCGGGAAAAACCTGAAACGCATCAGGACAAAGAAGGGCATGTCCCAAGGGGCTATCGCCCGCTCGCTGGGTGTAGGCCGGAGCTTTATTACCAATATAGAGAACGGCAAGACGAACCTGACGCTCGCAACGATAGTGAGGATAGCAAAAGCGCTTGGTGTGTCGCCAGATAAATTGTTGAAATAATACGACCATGGCCACGCCAGATGAACTTAAAGCGGAACTTGATAAGGCCATCGAGGAAATAGTCAATTCAAGCCATCCTAAAAAGTTGATATTGGCGGGTCCCGGTGCGGGCAAGACGACCCTATTCAAAAAACTGCTTGAGAAAAATGACGATGGGGAAAAGAACCAGCTCGTTCTGACTTTCATAAATAACCTAAAGAACGAGCTACATGAAAAACTTTCACATTCTTTCATCTCCTCCGGAAACAATCGAAGCTTTGAGCGTTTCTCCATCGCTATCCGTTTCTATCGCTATTTTTACCCCGGACTTGAAAAGAGGCTCAATCGTTGAAATATGTTGCGCCATCCTCCGCGCCGTTTCCTTTGATCTCTCTACGATTTCCTTCCAATGATCGGCAGATTCTTTTGCATCTACTAAAGCATCTATGACCAAAGGATCCTTACTCTCGGTCTCCGGGCGGGCACCAAACTCCTTATAAAACTCATCCATCTCTTCCTTGGAGAGGGTTTTTTCTGTGTTTTCTTCCGGCAATGACTTTTCCTCCTCGCTTTTCAATTCCGACATTTCGTGAGTACTCATATCTGTATCATACCACTAGGTGTTAATTTTATATAGGAGCTGCCAACTCCATAAGGTATAATAACAACCTATGATTCTCCTCTTTACCGGCAATGGAAAAGGAAAGACGACAGCGTCGCTCGGGCAGATGATTCGCGTGCTTGGGCGCGGGAAGTCGGCGCTGATGATCCAGTTTATCAAAGGGCCGTGGACCTCCGGCGAGGATGAGTTCGCGGCCGCGAGCAACCTTCCCGCCGACCAATTTGCCATCCGAAAAATGGGATTGGGCTTCGTCGGCATCCTTGGCGATAAGTTGCCGATTGAAGAGCATAAGGTCGCGGCGCGGAAAGCACTTAATATGTTCGTTGAAGAAAAGAATTCCGGGCATTGGCACCTGATCGTACTTGATGAAATCAACGTCGCGCTGTCGCTTGGTCTTCTCGCGCTTGAGGATGTTGTGAATGCCGTCAAAGATTATCCCGACGACCGCATCCTTATTTTAAGCGGGCGCGGAGCGGCGCAGGAATTGATCGACATTGCCGATCTTGCCACGGAGATGCGTGAGATCAAACATCCGTTCGCGCAGGGCGGGAAGGCGCGGCCGACAGTGGAGTTTTAGCGCTACGCCATGGAGTTCTAACCCTGCGCCGGATGTGGTATCCTAACGCTATTGATGCGTAATTTTTTGAATAAATGGTCGGTTTTTTTTATTATCGTCGCAATCGGGATTATTGGCATCTTTTTTTACAGCGCTTTCCTTACTAATATATTTCTTGGAACATATAAAGTCTTAGGAAGCATCGGGCAATCAGGGAACTCTTCTTCCACCTCTGCCGTTGACGGCACAAGCGCTTCCCTTTCCGCGCTGACACCGATCAACGCCGCCACATACAACGCAAAGCTATTGGCGATCGCGAATGTTCCGCCGCGCATGATCACGACGATTGTTACGTCCACCATTCCCGGCACGACGACCATCGCCACGTCAAAGGTTGCCAAAATCATTCCGGGCATAAGTGCGTGGCCGGTCAAAACAGTTTTGCCGGACGCTGGCGCGCTGCTCCCCTTCAATCGCATCGTCGCGTACTATGGCAACTTTTATTCCACGCAGATGGGCGTGCTCGGCGAATATCCGTCGGACCAGATGATGGCGATGCTCGCGTCGACGACCGCAGAGTGGCGTGCAGCGGACCCATCCACGCCGGTCATACCCGCACTCGATTATATCGTCGTCACCGCGCAAGGTAGCGCGGGCGCGGATGGAAAATATCGTTTGCGCATGCCGGACAGCCAGATCCAAAAAGCAATCACACTCGCGAATTCGGTGAACGGTCTCGTGTTCCTGGATGTACAAGTAGGATGGAGCAATGTCGAGACTGAGGTGCCGCTTCTCGCGCAATATTTAAAACTACCGAACGTGGAACTTTCGCTCGATCCGGAATTTGATATGGAGCCCGGCGTAAAGCCGGATCATGAGATCGGCACAATGGACGCAAGCGACATTAATTTCGCAGCAAACTTTTTAGCAAATATCGTGAACACGAATAATTTGCCACCGAAAATTTTGGTGGTGCACCGGTTCACCGAAGATATGGTGACGAACTATCAAAAGATTGCGCCACTGCCACAGGTGGAGGTTGTGATCGACATGGACGGTTGGGGTTCTCAGGCGAAGAAGATCAATACCTATCAGCGCATTGAAGCCGCCGAGCCCGTGCAGTTCACCGGATTCAAATTGTTCTATAAGAATGATCTCCTGCCGCCGAGCACCGGGATGCTGACGCCACAGCAGGTTTTGCAACTCAGCCCCCAGCCAAGCTATATACAGTATCAGTAAAGGAATTTTGAAAATGCAACCCCCGCAATCTGGCTTAGTTGAGCCTTGAGCTGCCAATTATTGAAGATGCCACGATGCTCCCTTAAAATCGTAGGGCTAGACCTTTCTCAACTATTACAAATAGTGCCCCCCGCCACTGTTTCATAAAAATTCTTAACATCGTAGCTGTTATTGGTTAGGGCATCCAAATCATCTCCGCTTGGAACGTCACTGCGTATATAAACATCAATTTTTGTAGAAGTATCAGTAACGTTCTGACTCACCATGAAATAAAAATCATGCAGGTTGTGGATTGTTCCCCATGAAGTGGTGTCGGTGGCAGGAAAAACACTATTCAAGTCGGTAAGATTGGTACTCGCAGCATCGAAGCAAAAATCTATATTGCCATTTATATCTTTCCCATTTACAACGACTCCCACGGGAAAAAGGTCATACGATCCGTACGCCAACGCTGTTCCCGATTGATTTGGCGATATGGTTCCGAGCATGGTATTTGACGCGTCCTGAATGACGCGAAGATTACTTGTAATCGTACTGTAATTCCCGGAATATGCCGAACTCTCAATACCAAAAGGCTTCCAATGAGTTCCGCCTGCGGGAGCGTTATTAGGAATCTGCACTGCATATTCAATATGGACTCCGAGTGGCTGATGATCGACAGAAAAAATAGGCGTATCTTGTATCGCTAATATTTTTGCAATGGCATTAAATTGGAGAACTTCTTTTGACGGAGGGATACTTAAAATGCCATATTGAATAGTTGCTATGATATTCCAAAAAACAATCATCAATATCCCCATTCCGATTGCTGTAAAGGCGAAAATATTTTTCTGCGGTCGCTTCTTGAACAGAAGAATTATGGCACAAATCAAAACGACGCCAATTGCGATAAAATATGCGTAGGTTGCGCCAAATGTCGCGGCGTCCAATAGACTCTCGTTGGTATCAATATTGCCAAGAATGGATAGGACAAATATTATGCCCCCTTCAGCAGAAAGGAGAATAAGCGCGAGAAGAAGACCCATCAAAAACCCGAGGCGAAACTTTTGAGATTCCTGGGAGTGTTCTTTGGTCGGCTCATCCATAACAGTATATTCTCTTCATTATAGCGCTCCGATAACCTCTAAACTAGCATCGAAAATCCGCTATGCGTACATTCATCTTTGCGTCTGAATTCAAAAAGCTAACACCGTCTACGCGATCTTCTCCAGCAGCGCCTTATAGTCCTTCGTCGTAATGTGCCAATCGCCGGGCTTGAGAGGATTATCAAGGTCGGTGAGCACGAGAAAGATCGCGTATGCGAGCGAAGCGATGCTTGCGGTAAACACGAACGCAAGATAGATATCTTTGATGGCGATGAACATCGAAAGTGCGATGAGCAAGAATGCGGCGTAGCGCAACGTATTTCTCAAAAGCGGCGGCATGTGTTCGGCGCTATGCTGTAGCCGCGCGGAACGATGGTTCATAACGACGGACAGCAACGCAAACGAGGTCGGCATAAGCTGCGGCGCCTCATCAAAGATCTTATAAATACTATTATTGAGATCCGTGATGACGTCCTCAACCTCCTGGCTCTTCTCCCCTTTCTCGCTGTATTGCCAGCCTTCTTTTATGATGAGCTCAAGATAGCGACGGATGTCGGTATGGATCGCGTTCTTTATCTTCTCCGGGAAATTACTGGACCACAGATATAATTTTTCTAAACCATCCACTTCGCCGCGCACGGCGTCGGTAAGCGCATTCCACTCATCCCATTCTTTTTGGATCGCAAAACCGGCGAGCACACCAAAGATGGTCCCGACAACGGCGTAGAGCCATGGAAGCCCGTCGATATTTGCAAGAAGAAGTCGTGAATTATAGAGCGCGCTCGTCCGGATGAAATAGAATATCGTTCCAAAGATAATGAGGAATGGGATCAATTTTTTTATGAGTGCCATATGGAGTAATATTACCATATGCAGATTCCCCGCAGACAATGGAGCCGACGCCCACCGCCGAATAATGATCCGATGTATTTAACGCCGGAGGGCGTAAAGCGCCTCACGGCGCGGCTTGCGCGGCTCAAGCAGTCTCTTCCGGCGGCGATCGCGGAAACGTCACGTACTTCGGCATACGGTGACCGCTCCGACAACGCGGAATACAAAGAGGCGAAGGGAATCTTGCGCCGCACTCACGGGCAGATCTTTAATATAGAGGATCAGCTTAAACGCGTGGTACTCATTCCCTCCGGCACGGGTGCGGCGGGAATGATACAGCTCGGCTCAACGGTGATCGTGGAAATAAAAAAGGATGGTGGGGCATCAGGCGCGGCGGTGCGCAAAATATTCCGCATCCTCGGCTCATCGGAGACCGACCCCGGGCGCGGGCGCATCTCTCACACATCACCGCTTGGCGCAGCGCTACTTGGACACGCCGCTGGGGATGTGGTGGTGGTGCAAGCGCCAGGTGGAACGCAGAAATATAAAGTTATTGGCGTGAAATAAAAAAACCGCACGACCCTGGAAAAACGGGCGGTGCGGCGGGTAGATGAGAGAGGCGTATTTCTATTTAATACATTGAAGCGCCTCGTTCAGTTGTATATCCATCTCTGACTCCGACGAGAAACGCTCTCTCATCTGGATATGCATACGACATTCCTCGCATTCAAGTGCATGTCGCAAGATGTTGGGGTCACGAAGTGCCTTCGCCGCAGCAATCACTTTTTCTAACGGAATTTTGCGTAGATTGTAAAAAACCGAACAATCCTCCGTTGCTAATTGTGGTCTTGGGCGCGGCGCGTTTTGAACCAATGACATATTTTTCCCCTGTGCCATCTATTACCTTATCCCGGCGCCCTTTTCATGTCAACCAAAATTTGGAAATATCACGCAGGTGCGGTACAATCAAGCGGCTATGGAAAAATCATATACAAAACTTAAAAAGCTGAGCGAAAAGAACGGAGATATTGAGTTTCAGGCGGAAGTGCCGGTGGAGCTACTGGAGGAATATTCACTGGCGGCGCTTACCGAGCTGGCGGAGGATTTTGCACTTCCGGGATTCCGTAAGGGCAAGGTTCCGCAGGAAAAAGTGCGCGAGCACATTGGCGAGATGTCGCTTCTGGAAGACGCCGCGAATGTTGCGCTCCGTGATGTGATGGCTCAGATCGCCGAAGACGAGAAGCTGGATGTTATCGGACGGCCGCAGGTGGTGATCACCAAGATCGCACCAAAAAATCCGCTGGAGTTTAAGATCCGTTACGCGCTCTTTCCGAACATCTCACTTCCCGATTACAAAAAGATCGGCAAAGCTATTTTTGAGCGCAAGGATCCGACGGATGTGACGGAAAAAGAGATCAACGAAGCGCTTGAACGAATCCAAAAAATGATCGCAGGCGCAACGGGGGCGGAAAAGGATACGCCCGTTCTCCCGCTCACCGACGAGACCGTCAAGCAGTTCGGTAACTTCAATACCGTGACAGATTTTCGTACGGAGCTCAAGCGCCAACTGGAACAGGAAAAAGTATTGCACATGAAGGACGGACGGCGTGAGGAAACGATCAAAGAAATCGTCAAACACACCAAGCTGAAAGTTCCGCAACTACTCGTGAATCAGGAACTTTATGATTTTTTAATCGATCGTGATGAACAGCTCAAGACCGCTGGCCTTTCGCTCGAGGAATATTTAAAACAGGTTGGCAAGACCGCAGAACAGCTAGAAAAAGATGAGCGCACACTCATCGAGGACGATCTACGCATGAGCATGGTGGTCCAAGATATCCGTAAAAAAGAAAATCTTGCCGCCGACGACCGCGATATTCACTCATTGATCGCACAGCTCAAACTCCGCTATCCGGAGCGAAAAGAAGAAGAACTTCACCGCACCGCCGAGGCGATGATCATCCAAAATAAACTATTTGCACTGCTGGAAGGCACTCCGGCACCGGAGTTGAAAGAAGTTGCCGACGGTGATGTAATAGTAAGAGATGAAGAAGTAAAATAAAATCATGGAAATAAAGAATAAGGTAATCATCGTGACGGGCGCGTCCGACGGCATCGGCGAGGCGGTGGCGCGGAAACTGGCACATGCAGGCGCAAAAGTGGTGCTCGCCGCGCGTTCGGACGAAAAGCTTGCCACGCTCGCGCATGAACTCCCCGGCTCAGTTGCAGTGCATACCGATATGACCCAACAGGCCGATATCCAAAACCTCATTGACCGCACGATGGAAATTGACGGTCGTGTTGATATTCTTATCAACAACGCCGGCCAGGGAATGATGGGTCCGGCGGAAAGCATCGACGTCGACAAGTATAAGCACATTATGAATCTGAACGTGTATGGACCGCTGTACGCGATGCAGTTCGTAATCCCAAAGATGCGCGAGCAGGGTGGTGGCATGATCCTCAACATCAGCTCGCGCGTTTCCAAAAATTATTATCCCAATCTTTCCGCATATGCATCAACGAAGTATGCATTGAATGCAATTTCACTTACCGCGCGCGAGGAACTTAAAAAGGACAATATTATAGTAAGCGTATTCCATCCCAAAATGACCGCGACGAGCTTCGGAAAGAATTCAGTCAACGCCAGGCCGGAAGCCGCTGCGGCGTATGCCGAGCAAGCGCGGGCACGAGGTTTGGAGGTGGATACGCCGGAACAGGTGGCGGATAAGATATTAGAATTGATCAAATCGGAAGCGCCCGAAGCAGAGATGTAGTATGATGGATAGATGTTAATAGACGATGTTAAAGTTCGGATCTCGGCAGGACATGGCGGCGCGGGCAAGGTGGCTTTTAATAAAAACTTAATGAGCCTTGGTCCTGCCGGCGGAAGCGGCGGTAAGGGCGGTAGCGTGTATGTCGAAGGCGTCTCGGATCTTTCCGCGCTCGGACAATTCCGGTTCAAAAAAGAGTTTCCCGCAGAGGACGGCCGCGATGGACGTGGTCAGTTCCGTGATGGATATGACGCGGAGGACCTTATACTCAAGGTGCCGGTTGGAACAATCGCGCATAATCTTACGACGAGCGTTGATTTTGAGATCGACCATGTCGGCGAACGCGTGTTGCTTGCCAAAGGCGGTAATGGCGGCAAAGGCAATTTCCTTTTCCGCTCATCGCGCAACACCACGCCAAAACAATTTCAGCCCGGTTTGCCCGGTGAGTCGTTTGAATTTCGTCTGGAATTGAAGTTCATCGCCGATGTTGGCTTCGTCGGTTTGCCGAATGTCGGCAAATCCAGTTTATTGAACGAGCTTACCAACGCCAAGAGTAAGGTGGCAAATTACGCCTTCACCACACTCGAGCCGAATCTCGGCACGTATTACGAATTAATCCTCGCCGACATTCCGGGATTGATCGAAGGCTCATCCGAAGGAAAGGGTCTCGGCGTACGATTTTTGCGCCACATCGAGCGCACCCGCACGCTATTCCATTTTATCTCCGCTGAATCCCCCACTCCCGTCGCCGATTACAAGACGATTCGCGCCGAGCTTGGCGCATACAGCAAAGCACTACTCAAAAAGCCGGAGCATCTTTTTTTGAGCAAGTCGGACGTAGTTGATGAAAAGACCCTAAAGGCCACTCTGACAAAGCTTAAAAAAATAGACCCGAAGGTTCTCGCAATCTCTATCATTGACGACGAGAGTATTAAGAAAGTGCAAAAGCTTTTGAATACGATTCAGGCAAAGAAATAGCTGGTCAAATCATTAAAAAAGTATTATACTGTTCTCACAGCGCGCATCTCGCGCGTTCTTATTATCTATCAAACGTGGTATGTAACCACTATGCCATGGCAAACAACGAAGTAATCCTCCGATTCAATGATGTGTCGTTTGAATACGGCAAAAAGCCCATTCTGAGCGAGGCTACATTTTCGGTGCGGCGCGGCGCGAAAGTTACACTCATGGGTCAGAACGGCGCCGGCAAAAGCACGATGTTCCGGCTTATTATGGACGACTTGCCCGCCGAGCAGGGCAATGTGATCGTTGAAAATGGTATGACGAAGGCGATCTCGAAGCAGGTCATCCCCCGAGATCAGCTTGACTCAACCATTTTAGATTTTTTTAATAGCGCGTTCCCGGGCAAAAAGATCTACGATATCGAGCCGCGCATCAAAAAAGCGCTCGGGGTTGTGAACCTCGTTGCCCCGCTCGACCGGATTGTCAAAAGCTTTTCCGGCGGTCAGCAGGCGCGGTTGCTCCTTGCTCATGCCATCATTCAAGATCCGGACATGCTTCTGCTCGACGAGCCGACGAACAATCTCGACAAGGCGGGCATCGAACACCTTACAAAGTTTTTACAGGATTCCAAAAAGACCTGCATCGTCATTTCCCACGACGCCGACTTTTTGAACTCATTCACGCAAGGCGTTTTGTACTTGGATATTTTTACGAAAAAAGTTGAGCAGTATACCGGAAACTATTTTGATGTGCTGAAAGCGATCACCGAACGGCTTGAACGTGAGCGCATGAAGAACGTCCGGCTTCAGCGTGACATCTTACACCGCAAGGAACAGGTGAATTTTTTCGCGCAAAAAGGCGGTCACATGCGCGACGTGGCGCGGAAGATGAACGAGAAGATTGCGGAGCTTGAGGAGGAAGTAGTGGAGGTCCGTCATGAGGATAAGACCATCCGCGGATTTATCATCCCCTGCCAGGAAGAGATCAGCGGGCGGATTCTCGAGCTCAGCTCGGTTAATGTCATTAAAAATCATAAGGCAACCGCTAAAAAAGTGAAGGTGGTTTTAAAAAGGGGCGAACGGTTGCACCTAATGGGTCCGAACGGTATTGGCAAGACCACATTACTCGAGGCGCTCGCCACCGGTCGCGCCAAGGGCGAGGTCGTAGAACCGAGCATCCGTATCGGCTATTATCGTCAAGACTTTTCCACGCTCGATTTCGACGCCACCGTCTGGGACACGCTCGCGCGCGCCATGCGCGAAGGCGACCAAGACAAACTGCGTTCCACGGCGGCGGGATTCCTGCTCGACGCCGAACTCCTCCGCGCCAAGATCGGCGCTTTGTCCGAAGGTCAGAAAGGGCTCGTGGCGTTCGCAAAATTATCGCTCGAAGCGCCCGGCCTGCTCATCCTCGACGAGCCAACCAACCACATCAACTTTCGCCATATTCCAGTGATCGCAAAAGCCCTCGACCGCTACGAGGGCGCGATGATCCTCGTCAGCCACGTCCCGGACTTTGTGAAACAGATAAAGATAGACTACACACTAGATCTGGCGGAGTTATAAGGTGGTAGACTATAGCCATGAGGCTATTACCCGAAAAAGATTATCACGAGCTGTTCCGGATCGGCATTCTCGTAAAAGCCGTCGACGGGTTTATTGAGGCATGCGCCGGCGCCTTCTTTTATTTTGCAGGCTACACCACAATCAATAGCGTGCTTTTTTCTATCTTTCATGAAGAAATTATGGAAAGCCCGCGGGATGCATTCTGGCAGTTTTCCATTAATGAATGGCACTCAATCTCCCTATCTAGCAACTCTTTTTGGGGATTATTATTCTTTGCACACGGCGTGATAAAACTGGCGCTCTCGGTTGCGCTATTAAAGAATTATCTATGGGCATATCCGACCGCCGCCATCATTTTCACGATGTTCGTAGGATACGAAATCTATTCACTAACAAGCCACCCGTCGCTCTTTCTGTGGTGCATCACTATATTTGATACACTCGTCATTGGACTCATCCTCCACGAATATCGTCACATTAAAAAACGCCACGTCTTATAGGACGCGGCGTTTTTATACTACCAATTTTTTCCCGCCCTCTTCCTATCGTTCTCGTTTAGATACTTTTTGCGGATGCGGACATGTTCCGGGGTGACTTCCACAAGTTCGTCGTCACTGATGTAATCGAGCGCGTCCTCAAGCCCCATAATGACCGGCACCTCAAGCTGGTCCGCAAGGCCTTCGTTCTTCGCGCGGAAGTTGGTAAGTTCTTTCTCGCGCGCAACGTGCACGAGGACATCCCCTTCTTTTGCATTCGCGCCTACCACCATACCTTCATAGACCGCCACACCCGCGCTGATAAAAAGCGTTCCGCGGCCCTGCGCCGTCACAAGGCCATAGTTGTTTGACATGCCGTTCTGCGTGGCAACGATAGAGCCGTGAGGGATAGAAGTGATGTCTCCTTTATATGGTTCATAGCCAAGGAAGATCGTATTCATGATGCCGGTGCCCTTCGTGGACGTTAAAAATTTGTTACGGATACCGATCAGACCGCGTGTCGGCGCGTCAAAATCCATGAAGGAATTTCCCTTGTCGTCCACGCGCATATTTTTCATGACACCCATGCGCTTGCCGAACATCTCGATTATCGTGCCGGAATATGCTTCCGGAACCTCGATAGAAACGAGCTCGATCGGCTCGGTCTTCTTGTTACCCTCTTCTTTAAAGATGACCTGCGGCTTGGAAACCTCTAACTCGAATCCTTCGCGGCGCATCTTTTCGATAAGGATCGCGAGGTGCAATTCGCCGCGGCCGGCCACTTCCCAACGATCGCTTGCGTCGGTGGGCTTTACGGCAAGCGCGACGTCCGTCTCCAATTCTTTCTCAAGCCGATCCTTCAAGTTGCGCGAGGTCGTGAACTTTCCTTCTTTGCCGCGGAAAGGCGACGTGTTCACAGAAAATGTCATCTTAATCGTCGGCTCGTCTATGTGGATGGTCGGCAGTGCGACCGGATGCTCTACGTCGGTGATCGTTTCGCCAATGGATACGTCTGAGATGCCCGCAATCGCAACAATATCCCCTGCCGTGGCGGTTTCCACCTCTACCTTGCCGAGCCCGTCAAATAACATCACGGAAGTAAGCTGTGCCTTTTTAACGTCGCCCGCGCGATTGATGTGCGCCACGGTCATGTTCTTCTTGAGCTCGCCGGAATACAGCCGGCCGATGGCGATCTTGCCCTTGTAGTTATCATATGCCAAATTGACCGTCAAAAATTGCAACGTCGTAAGCGCACCTTTTTGCGGAGGAGGGAGATGATTAATGATGGTCTCAAATACCGGTACAATGTCGGTCATCTTCGAAAGGTCGTTTGTGAGACCAGCTTTGCCTTCACGCGCGGCGGCGTAGATAACTGGAAAATCAATCTGCTCTTCGGTGGCGTCGAGCTCAAAGAAAAGATCGTAGGTGGCGTTCAGTGCCCATTCGGCGCGGGCATCCGGCTTGTCGATCTTATTGATCACGACAACCACTTTGTGCCCCGCCTGAATCGCTTTGCGCAAAACGAATTTCGTCTGCGGCATCGGGCCTTCCTTTGCATCCACGAGTAAGAGCACGCCGTCCACCATGCGCATGATGCGCTCTACCTCGCCGCCAAAGTCCGCGTGGCCGGGAGTGTCCACGATATTGATCTTTATGTCTTTATAGATGACTGAAGCGTTCTTAGAAAAGATCGTGATACCGCGCTCGCGCTCGAGTTCGTTGGAATCCATAATAAGATCGCCGTTCTCGGCGGTCTTTTGCTTGAAGCTCGCGGATTGCTTCAATAAGGCATCCACGAGGGTCGTCTTGCCGTGATCAACGTGGGCGATGATGGCGATGTTTCTGAGATCCATATTATTATTAAAACTCTATTAACAAACAGAAGCCGTGCCCCGCGGCACGGTGTTCGGCCTGAATACCAGAATTATAATGTAAATTTAATAAAATTGCAACCAGAAATTTTGGAAGGTAGGCGTGACGCTTGACTTCGGCGGCCACTCCGATATCATCCAGGGAGAACTTAGGAAAGAAGAAAACAAATGCGCAAACTCGCAGTCCTTGTTTCTGGAAACGGTTCTAACTTGGAAGCGATTTTGCGATATCCGCTTCCCGTAGCCCTGGTCATCGCCGACAGGATTTGCCCAGCTATTAAAGTCGTAGCCCGCGCCCAAGTGCCTTATGTCGTTATCAAACGGACATTTGGCGCCGACTTCGATAGAAACGCGTTTACCAAAACAATCCACGACACACTTCGAGACTACCATATCGAAGTAATAGCTATGGCGGGGTTCATGACGGTTTTGGACTCGCCGATTTTTTTAGAGTACCGTGGGCGCATCCTAAACACTCACCCGTCGCTGTTGCCGAATTTTAAAGGCGCGCATGCGGTTCGTGATGCGCTTGCGGAGGGTGTCGATGTTACCGGGTGCACCGTGCATATTGCAACCGAACAACTCGACGAAGGGTTGGTCCTTGCGCAACAACAAGTTTCCGTGTTGCCCGGGGATACAGAATCAACGCTTCATGAACGCATCAAGGTCATCGAGCGGGAACTCTATCCTAAAACCATTACAAGCTTCCTGGAAAATTTATGACCGCTCTTCGTTTGGAAGGTGGTCATTTTCATAAGCGGAGATGTAAGACTAAATCGCCTATTTTATCCTTTTATGTTATTATAAAATCATAATCCCATGGAACCGCTTGAGCCGAACATGCTCGCGCCGGACTTCACCCTCCCCGACCAGGATGGAATGGAACATTCGCTCTCACAATATCGCGGCCAGTGGGTACTACTCTATTTTTATCCCAAGGATGACACGCCGGGATGCACCAAAGAAGCGTGTTCGATCCGCGACGCGTCCCCCCACTTTCAAGAGCTGAACATTAAAGTGCTCGGTGTGAGCGTGGACACTCCGGAAAGCCATAAAAAATTTGTGGAGAAATATTCGTTGCCGTTCACGCTGCTTTCCGACGTGCATAAAAAAGTGGTCACGAACTATGGCGTGTGGGCCAAGAAATCGTTCAGCTTCATGGGACGCGAACACGAGGGCGTCATCCGTTCGTCGTTCCTGATCGATCCGACCGGCACGATTGAAAAGATCTATACCGACGTAAAACCCGAGAAGCACGCCGAAGAGGTGTTGCGCGACTTGAAGCGGCTTGAGGGATAGAAAGATAGCCGCTCCCCGAGCGTCGCTTGCAATTTTCCCCTGTTATAGGTGTATACTGTAGGCAGAAACTTAACAAATTCTCCAGCTCTTTGACAGCCTTATATTTTTTCAAGGCCGTCATTATTGCACTGAAAATTCATTAATTAACCATTACATTATCATTTATGATGAAAAGATTACTCTTTTTCGCCGCACTGATAGTCGCAATAGGGAGCATTGGAGGGAATATGCTGACCGCACATGCGCAAACCGCGCCGACATTGTCGTCGCTCACGCCCGCGCAGATCGCAGCGCTTCAGCAACAGCTTCAGGTTGCCCAGGCAACTTTGGTCAACTTGGAGATGCAGAATGGCATCGCCACGCCGACTGATGCCGGAACGCCAAGCGCAATCCCGATGTCGATCGCAGGAACCGGCTCTCAGGAGGTAACACCGGTGGTAGCCGCAACAATGGGACTTTCCGCAAGTCAAATCAACGCTTTTAAAACAACGTTGAGTGCGCTCGCTACGACACTTGCGCAGCTGGATGCTTCACTTGCTACCAATACGACATTGACACCTTCACAAGAAACGGCAGTGCAGACAACGTTGAACGGTATGCAAGGTACGCTCGTTGCGATGGCAAACGACATCGCAAACGGCGGCAGTAACCCGGTAGCGAACAGCGCTCCGATTGCCGTTACGCAGTCAGTCAGCGCGCCAGTGGCAATAAAAAACACGCCGCCATCGGTGGCAGCCGTGCCCGCCACGCCGGTTGGTTCCGCGCCGATAGCAACGCAGACCCAGCCAGCGACCGCAAACAACGCTGTGCCACAGACCGCGCAGGCATCGTCCATCTGGAGCTTCACCAAGGCCCACTGGCCGACTATTCTGATCGTTCTGCTCGTCATTGCAATCCTCGCGATCTTGTTCTGGCCAGAGAAGAAAGAACCGGTACGCACGGTTTCGACCGGTGCGGCAGGATCGGGAAAGCTTAAATCAGCTCCGATCCCAACCGCCACTTCTACAACCACCGTCAATTTCTCCCGCGAGACCACTTCTACTCTTACAAAGCCGATCGCGAGCAACAATGCTCCCGCGCCGGCAACGCCGGTAGCGAGTGCAATCGCAGCGCCATTGCAGAAGTAAAAATCGTTTGAATGAGAAAAAACCGCCTCGCATATTTATGCCGGCGGTTTTTTCTATGCACATTTCTCTATAATGATGATCGGCGCGTGATTGAACTGTCGCCTGACGACATACCCCAAGCCGAAACTAAGCAACGCAACGAAGAACAAGATCTCACCGAAGGCGACTTCCCTTTTATGTACCGCAATATAAATTTTTACCTTTTCCACAAAGCGATGCTAGCACGCTACGCATAAAAAATATCTAAACTCGCGGAGTAAAAAATGTGTCGCGCTGGCGCGTTAAAATTGCAGATAGCTCTCCCACTTGGCGTACAAATCCCGCGTGGCGCGAATATCACGCACGTTATACTTGGCAATATCCAAAAACTTTTTCTTTTTGAAAAGCGGCCCGACATCGTCGCCGGTCACGCCACCGGTTTTCGGACTCGGAATACCGAACGCGCGAGACCATAAGTGCAGACTCCCCTTCCGCCGCGTCGCGCCGTAGAAGCTGAGTTGTTCGGCAAGATCGATGTGTAGCGCCTCGGGATTGTTCTGATAGAGATATCGCCCGCGCATAAGATCCTTCGTTGGTCGGATGCCGTGCACTGCAGAGCGGATCATAATGAACGGCATGTCGAACGCACGGCCGTTGAACGTGATGAATACCTGATACCGCTCGGCAAGTTCCCAGAACTTTATGAGCATATCCTTTTCCGTCATCTGCTTGAAGCTCACGCCATCCTCTTTGGTCTCCGCGTTCTTTTGCCCGGGCGCCTGATAATACACCGCGCCCTCGTTCTTGTGATAATCCAGCAAGCCGATTGCCACGATCTCGCCGGTAAGCGGCGAAAAGCCAAGTCCGTTTTTGAGGTCTTCGAGTGCGATCTTGTATTCTTCCTCGCTGCCCGACTCCCGCTTTATCCACCGGGTGATACTCTCTTGCGTGGCCTTGTCAAGCGCGTCAAAATCCTCGCCGATGGTCTCTATATCAATGACAAGCTTGTTGGTTGTTGACATTATCTACATTCTAACATAAAATGGAATGACATTTAAAATATGGCACATACCAAAGCTATCGGTTCAACTAAATTAGGACGCGATTCCGTTGCCAAGCGGCTCGGCGTCAAACTTCAGGACGGCCAAAAAGTCATGGTCGGCCAGATCATCGTCCGCCAGCGCGGCACCAAGTATACCCCGGGAGTCAACGTCCTTCGCGCCGCCGATGACACGCTCTTTGCCGGCAAGAACGGCGTCGTTAAGTTCGTCACTAAAATGAAGGGTCACTTCGACGGCTCACGTAGAAAAGCGACGGTAGTGCAGGTGGTCGCAGCGTAAAAAAGCATTTCAAAAAACCGCTGAGTTGATCGGCGGTTTTTTAGTGCGGGCAGTGCGGGACGATGTCCGAACAAAACTGATATTTAGCATGGATTTAGATGAGTGCAATATTCTATTCGGCCTTCACTACTAAAACCCCCAGCTTCGCCATCACCCCTTTCTTGAGATCGATCGGCACCGAAAATTCCCCTAGCTCTTTGATGGGATATTTCAGATCGATATCGATCCGCTCCGCGCCAATCAGTTTGTGCTCGCGCATCGCCTTCAAAATGGATTCCTTATTGACGGAGCCGAAAACGGCGCCTGAGCGATCAACTTTCACTTCAAACTGAATTTTCGTCTCGTTTATTTTCCGTGCAAGCGATTCCAAGTGCGCGAGCGCCTCCTTGTCTTCCTTCTCATACGCCGCCTTCATGGACGCGAGCTTCTTTATCGCCTCGGGCGAGGCGGTCTCCGCTAGCTTGTTCGGAAAAAGAAAATTTCGCGCGTAGCCGTCGCTCACCTCTTTGATCTCATATTTTTTTGCGACGTTGCGTACATCGTCGAGAAAAATTACTTTCATGATTTTTTAATAAATGATTTTACTTCGCTAGCAATCACTACTGCCCACTTGCGGTGCTACTCGCTTCGGCATTGGCGGCGACCGTAGCAGCCGCTGCTGCAGCGGCACTCGTGTCCGCAGACGGCGGAAGCGGCGCACCGTTGATCTCGTCCGTTACTATCTTTAATGCCTCATCAAGTTGAGGATCCTTGCCGCCCGCTACTTGCGCGGCAGTGATCGTCACCGGATAATTTGGCAGCAAGCCGTCGTGATCCAAGACGCGCCCAGACGGCAACACCCAGTGCGCTATCGTGATCTTGAGCGACGAACCGTCGGGAAGATTTTCGAGTTGTTGCACCGTCCCCTTGCCAAAACTTCGCGCGCCGACGAGCGGAATATTGCGGTCGTCGTTCAGCGCACCGGATAAGATTTCCGCCGCGGACGCCGAGCCGCCATCTATCAATACCACCATCGGCATGGTATCCAACGCGCCGCTGCCCGTCGCCGTGTAATCCTGCTCCGGCACCGTGCGGCCAACCTCCTTGACCACTGGCGATCCCGGCTTAAGGAAGTATCCCGAAATATCTACCGCCACTTGTAGATATCCCCCCGGATCACCGCGCAAATCCAATACGATCCCTTTCGCATTGGCATTCACTGCATTTTGTAATGCCTTAAAGAACAAATCATCTGCATCCTGCGTGAACTCGTTCAGCTGGATATACGCAACGTCGCCCTTCATGGAGAATTCCACGGTGGGCACCTGGATGTTGGCGCGGGTGATGGTAAAGTTTTTCGGCGCACTCCACCCATCACGTAAAATGCCGAGAGTGACATTCGTACCTACCGTGCCGCGGATCAGGTTGACCGCATCATCAATGTTCATACTTGCGGTCGAGCTGCTGTTGATGGAAGTAATGATATCCTCCGGCTTCAATCCCGCCGCGAACGCCGGCGTACTGCTGAGGGCTGAGATAACGACGATTTGCGTGCTGGTATTTTCACCAAGCTCGGCGCCGATGCCGCCAAAGTTGCCGGTGATGTCCTGCTGGAATTGGTCGCTGTCTGCGGGAGTAAAGAATTCCGTGTATGGGTCACCGAGCGATCCAACGATGCCCGTTATCGCGCCATACATCATCTGCGTGGGAGTCGTGCTCGGCGTCCATAACGATTCATCCTGAATATCCTGCCACGCCGCCCAAAATGTGTTAAAGTCCGCAACGCTCGTGGACGCGCTTGGCGTGATATTCGTCGCCTCGCTTACCACAATGTTCTTAGGATAGTTCCGCCCCGCCGTCCAACCAATCCACGCGCCGCTACCGATGAGGACACATCCGAGCACCACGATTGCAATAATGCTCAATATCTTCTTTTTTAACTCTTTTGTCATAGGGTTCATTTTAGCAGAGTTTCAAGATAAAAGAAAAAGTCATTAAAACTATCTTAAATAAAATTCGCCATTGATCTCAAAATGCGCTAAAATAGAGCCATGGCACGCATGCGGGAGAAATACATGGCAGAGCTCAAGCGCCGTGGCAAAGAGTCGCATGTTTACAAAAAATACCAGCTTATCGGCCTCGAGATCTCCCAAATATTAGCTGATGAAAAGCATAAAGCGCTCTATATTAAGCTCGCGAAAGAGCAAGATGCCGAAACACTGATGCGCCTCGCCAAGGACATCGCCGAACGGGCGAATGTAAAGAACAAGGGCGCATATTTTATGACGATGCTCAAAGAGCGGAATACTAAACCCGGCGCACCATCAAAACAAAAATAATATGGTTCCCGAAATCGTTACCGTCGCGCATAAAAAAGATGAGAAATTTTTGAGGAAAAAGACCGTGCCGTTTGATTTCAAAAAATTCACACAAAAAGAAGTAAACGAGCTTATCACGCGCATGCGGCGCATCATGCACGCGGCAAACGGCATTGGCCTTTCCGCGAATCAGATCGGACTCGAATTTTCCGTTTTCGTCGCCGAAGTACCCGACGCGCAGGGTGGCACAAAGTTTTATGCAGTGTTTAATCCAAAAATAGAAAAAGTAGACAAGGCTACGATCGCTTTCGAGGAAGGCTGTCTGAGCGTCCCCGGACAGTGGGGTGAAGTGACGCGCGCGGAACAGATCGTCGTCAGCGGCTATAACAAGATGGGAAAGAAGGTCAAAGTGAAGGCATGGGGCTTGCTCGCGCGCGTCTTCCAGCACGAGATCGATCATCTGAACGGAAAACTTTTCATCGACCGTGCCAAGAAACTCTACACCGCAGAACAAACAACGGAATAATGACCACAAACAATACCTTTATCTTCTTCGGGACGCCGCGGTTTGCGGAAATCGTTTTGAACAGTCTGATCTCTCACGGCTTTGTCCCCGCCGCAATCGTGTGCAATCCCGACCGGCCGCTCGGCCGGAAAAAGATCATCACTTCCCCGCCGACAAAGCAGCTCGTTTTGGATAAAAAGCTATCGACGCTCGTACTCCAGCCGGAAAAGTTGGATGACGAGTTTGCGGCGCAACTCCGCGCACTGAAGCCGGACTTTTTCGTGGTCGCCGCGTATGCGAAGATCATCCCACATACCGTGCTTTCGGTGCCCCGCCTCGGCACGCTCGGCACGCACCCTTCACTCCTGCCTGCATATCGCGGCGCATCGCCGATTCAATCCGTCATCCTCGCCGGCGAAACCGAAACCGGTTCCACTATCTATGCGATGGATGAAAAGATGGACCACGGCGCGATCTTTGCGCAGGAAGAAATTCCACTGGACGCACTCGCGACGAACTATCTTGTGCTCGAAGAACAACTGGCGAAACTCTCTGCACGACTGTTAATAAAAACCATCCCCACGCTATTAGACGGCAGCGCCGCGCCGCGCCCGCAGGATGAATCGCACGCGAGCTTTACGAAAAAGTTTGTCACCGACAACGGGTTCATTGAATATTCCGAGCTCGACGCCGCGATCGCGGGCAATAGCGACAGAACGGAGCTGATCGTGTGGACTATCAACGCGCTCAATCCCGAACCCGGCGCGTGGACACTGCAAAACGGCAAACGGATAAAATTGCTCGAGGCGAAGATGGATGGCGGGGCGTTGAAATTGATTACAACGCAGGAGGAAGGGCAGAAGCCGAAAAAAATATAGCATACGCCTTTTCGCTCCGACGTAAGAACGTCCACTCGCTCAAAGGCGTATGCTATATTTTTTTACTTGGCGATTCGAATCTCTCGTTAACCGCAGACCAGTTCACCACGTTCCACCAGGCGTCGATATAATCCGGACGCTTGTTCTGGTACTTAAGATAGTAGGCGTGCTCCCAGACGTCCAGACAAAGCAACGGCTTTTGATGCTTCGTAAGCGAACTATCCTGATTCGACGTCGAAGTTATTGCGAGCTTTCCATCTGCGCCGAGCACGAGCCACGCCCAACCCGAACCGAACATGCCGGCGGCGGTTTTGGTAAACTCCTCTCTGAACTTTGTCGCGTCGCCGAACGTGGCGACGATCTCGTCGGCTATTTTACCTTCGGGCTCCTTGCCAACGTCCGCGCCTTGCGCGCCCATGATCGTCCAAAAGAACGAATGGTTCCAATGTCCCCCGCCGTGATTGCGTACCGCCATGCGGATGTCCTCCGGCACCGCGTCCAGATTGCCGAGCAATTCTTCGAGCGGCTTATCCGCGATCTCGGGATGTTTCTCCAACGCTTCGTTCAGTTTGTTGACATACGTCTGATGATGTTTCGCGTAATGGATCTCCATCGTACGCGCGTCAATGTATGGTTCGAGCGCATCGTAGGCATAGGGAAGCTTTGGAAGTTCGTATTTCATTAAATTTTAGTTAAATTATTTTTATATGGTTCGCTTGCGACTCTTTCTCCTTTATACTACATTATACAGGAAGATCAATTTCATTGCGGGGTCGTCTAACGGTCGGACGCCGGCCTTTGAAGCCGTGTAATCTTGGTTCGAGCCCAAGCCCCGCAGCCAGCTAGGAGAAGACATGGCAAAAGCCTCACTTTTCCTTTTAATGACGGGCATATTTTCACGTTCGAGCGTATCGTAGAGCGATTTTTGAGATCGTATCTCCTTTTCAATGAGCATATAGGGCGTGAGTGCTTCAACTCTCAGTTTTTGGTCCATTAAAGTTAGGTTCGAGCCGATGTTCGCAAAGATATCTTTTTTCTTTTGAAGCGTGCCGTTATTGAAATGATATCGCGCGAAGTGACAGAAATTGAACGTCCTCTCCGAGAGCTCGTTGGTGCGGTCTATTCGCGCCTTAGAGCCGCCGAGCCTCTGTTCGAGGTCTAACCGCTCCTTGAGCAGATCCGCCTTATAGCGCTTAAATTCTTCGGGAGAATACATGCTGTAGTCGGCGTTCTGCGGCGAAGTGTATTCTTTATGGAGATTATTGATGCGCGTCTGGCAGTTGTTAAACGCCTCTTGGAGCGACTTTGTGATAGTAGTCTCATCGTTTACCTCAAGCCCCTGTCTATCTTTCAAATAATCCAAGGCTAGACGGAGATAATCATCGTCGATCGTTACGTCGCCAAGAACGGTATCGAATTGTTTTTCAAAATCCTCGATGCGGACGGACTTTTGGCTACAATGTGGATTTTTCTTTTTGGTGCAGTGATAGTAAACGTATTTCAGAATCTTCGGGTTGTTCATTTGCAAAACATCCGTCTTGCACTTGGGACACGTGGTGGTATGCCGCGATGAAAACTTGTTCTTACACTCGCTGCAAATGATCTGATGGACTTCTTCAGCGGTAATCATAGAACCGCACTCGCCACAACGCATGAGGCCCGTGAACGCGAACTCGTGCGTTTTCGGTTGCGCCTTTCCCTTTTTCCCCAACAGAATCTGGCCACGATTGAATTCTTCCTCCGTGATCATCGGCGGGTGCTCGCCTTTATATAATTCTTTTTCTCCCGTCTCGGGATTACGCCACTCGAAATATCCGTAGTAAAAGGGCTTGTTGAATATGGCATACATATGACTCATGGTGAGAGGCCGACCACCAATTCGTTTTTTAGGCGTTGTTCTCAGGCCCCATTCGTTCGTTGCAATATCGAGGATCTTTGAGACCGAATACGTTCCGGTTAAGAATAGATCCCACATCTTGCGGACAAGATCGAACCGCTCGGGATCCGCGACGATCGTTTTATCGCCAACATCGCCGATATTCCGGTAGCCAATAGGTGCAGGGCCGGGCCGCCATCCCCTATTTAATTTTCCCTTAAATCCTCGCTTGACTGCCGAACCCTTATCGTCGGAGTCTTTTTTGGCCATGCCGAAATTCAAACCGAGCATGAAAAGATCGTCAGATGTTTTGCGAAATGTCTTTTCTGGTGTGCGGATCTCTCGCAATGAATTTTCATCCATTGAATAAATAAGCAATCCTCCATCTACGGGATTGCGAGCTAGGCGATTCACGTGCCAAACCAAAATGGCTTGAGCATCTCCGCTTTGGATTTGACTCATCATCTCGCCAAATTTTGGTCGTCCAATTTTATATGCACTTTGCGATTCTTCATAAATTTGAAGGATCTCGATGCCCTCGCGTGTAGCATATTCGCGCAGCTCACGCTTCTGATCTTCAATGGACGCTACCTGCCGGTCTTCGCTTTCGGACGATTTGCGGCAATAGGCAACATATTTGATTTCGGCTTTATTCATGGATTAGGTACTCTAATTTCTATGTTTCTCTAAAAATTTTTTGACCTCCGATTTTGGTATGCGCCATAATGCCGTCCTTCCCTTACCGAGCTTGAATCCCTTGAGGCTCTTATTTGTAAGCCAGCGTTCAATACTTCTGGGGTGAACTCGAAGATATTTAGCCACCTCGTTTCGCGTCATAAACTCCATGCCTCTATTGTACTCCGAATAGTCCATAGCCGTCAAATGCCCTGTTTTCCTTGCAGTTTTGGCCACTTATTCATGCCATCACACATAGGCGGATTTTGTTTATTTATTATCGCCATCGCTAATTAATTAAACAAATTCGTATCTGTGTCCTCTTTTTTAAGTGGGTTGGTTATACCCCGTATTTTCCAACACTCACCGCTCAAGAACCATTCGAATTCCTTGGCGAGATGAAGTGTTTTCTCCGGTCTCCCCGCAGAATTGGTTATCGCCGTAGAAATGTAACCCACACCAAGGATGCTCATGGTCTCCATCTCTCTCAGCGCGGTCGGGGTAGAGCAATTCAATGCTACTTGAATTTCGCCGGTTTCCAATACGCCACCGTTTTCCAATAATTTTTTAAGGAGACGAGCGCGATTCATTGGAGCGCTTTCTACCGCTAACTCGACCGCTAATCGCAAATCGTCTTCGTTGATCTGCGTCCGGCCACAGACGAGCGCATGCCCACAGCACAAATTGTAAAGAAGTTGATTAATGCGATCTGGTTTCTCGATAACGGGAACTGTGTGATCGTATAATTCCTCGCCTTCAAAGAAGGGCCCTTTTTCCTTCCAAACGTTTATAACACCGCGCATCTTCGCTAGTATCCTAGCACACCGGCCAATAGTCAGGATATGGGTTTTTATTTCGGCGGTCTTATCCCAAACCACTCCATTGGGATGCTTGAACCAAAGTGTTTGCAGAAAATATTTTGTCGCGGTGCGGCAAGTTTTTTCTTTTTCCTTATGGGTGCGCGTCGTGAGTTGGTTCGCCAGCTCGTCATCACTTTTATCTCTTGAGTGCATGCTTAAGAAGAATAGGCGCGAGCCGAGGTTTCCCATCATTTTCCACACGCGCGGCGGGATGGGGGTTGATCCGGCGAGGATCATAAACAAATATTCGCCAACATATTGCCTCTGTCCGTGTACGCCGGTGTCAGTCGCAAAACCTTCGCCATCCAACACGCGGGTCAATGTACCGAGGCATTCGTTCAGCATATCATCCTGCTTAGAAAACAGAGTTGCGAGATCGCGGATCAGAAACATCTTATATTTTAACTTGGGGAGAAGATCTATCTCGGCGAGGTCTTCTTTTTTGACGTTCGTGGCGTTGGAAACGAACGAGGCTGGCGTGAACTTATCGCTCGCGTAAGTTAATCCATCAATTTCTGCGAAGAAGTTGATGGCGATGGTTTTCCCTGCTGATGGAACATCAACCAGCACCAATGCAAATGGATTCGTGATGTCTTTTATCAAAATCTGGGCCATTATGGACGCCCCAAATTCCGCAGCGAGGAAAAGTTCTGAAAAATTGTCGGTTATAACTTTTTTCCATTCTCCAAAATTTAATTCCGATTTAGGCTTGGCATATTTTCTTACGCGCTCCTCTTGCTCAATCTCGGTATACCGCTTGGCATATTTTCCGAAAAGATCATCGACATTGCCATTTAGATCTCCAAAGTAATTAGTAATGTCGCCGCCAACACCAACCTCATCTGGCAGTGTCACTATATGCGTTTCATTCCCAGCAGTTTGCACAATTCTCGCGACACGCTTTGCGCCTGCTCTCCCCGGATCATCATTGTCATAACAAACATATATTTTCCGGTCCCCCCCGATTCTTTGACCCCAATCCTCCTTAAACGTCCCAGCGCCATGCGTCGAGGTTATCGCAGGTACGCCTTTCGAGACGAGTAGTAATCGATCCATTTCGCCCTCACAGATCACCAATATTTTATTTTCAGCTTGAAGCACACCCCAGTCATAGAGCTGGACATTACCCTTCGGATACATCATTTTTTCTTTGCCGATATCAGGATCCTGGCGCAACTTAAAAAAAACATAATTGCCATCCTGATCTTTTATCGGAATCGTAATCCACCATTCTCCGTAAAAGTTTCCCCAGCCGAGTTTATTATTATTGATAGTCTCGTCCGGAATACCTCGCTTGTTGAGATATGCGCGTATGCGCTCCGGCAATCCTTTATGGCATTGTTCAACTAGAACAATATTAAAACTTGGATTTCTATAGCCCTTGCGAACTTTTGTCTTATCTAAGTTTAAGGTGATGTTATCGATACTGTCGCCAAGAAACTTGGCAAGCGTGACAATATTGCCTCTTACTCCGCACTTTTTGCAGTTGTATTGGCTCGTCTCGGCACTGAAGTAGAGATGAAATTTGTCGTCCCTTCTGTCAGCATCGCAGTTGCTAAATATGCAACGCACTATCAATTCGCCGTTACTTTCACGAAAAGCAATCCCCTTGCGCGTTAGATATTCTTTAATCGTTATAGTTTTCAATTTGTTTGTTTTATCTTGTATATTTTTGATAGGCGGTATTTTTAATTTGCCCTTCCATGCCACTATCACCTCCTCAAAATTCGCTTTTCTTCCACACGCTCCGCATTCACCGAAACCGGTAGTCTCTCCAATTATAAAATCAGCGTGACGTCCTTCCTGTAATCCTATATGACTGGAGAATGGACACGTGAGAAATATTTTACCGATATGTAGACTGTATGTGATCCCCATCGCGTCCAAATTTTTCTTAAATTCTTCTGTATTCATAATTTATGTAAGTTTTACTTTTATAATTAACCACCGTCTAACATTTGCCCTATTCATTTTTTTTCATCTGCGGCCGATCGCGTGATCCCGCCATAGGTCGCATAGGTTGATAAACGGCGGCAACTAGACAGATCAATTGTTCAAAAATCTTGAGCGCTTGTGCGTCGGTAAGAGACACGCCACTTTTCTGAAGATGAAGAACCTTAAGTCGTTCGATAAATATTTTCTTATCCAGCATCTAATCATTTGAACAAAAGAGGGAAATAAAAATCATGTGCGAAATTTCGCACATGAAATAAGTAAGGCCTTAGGCTATATTTGCCGAAGTGGTGTGTAAACTATTCCGCCTTCTTCGCACACACTCTCCTCATCGGATAATCAGCTGGATATTTTTCCCCGTAGTATTTAATTCGATCGGAAGTTCCTTTTCTTGGAATATTCGTTTTAATGCCCTGATAAGATTATTAAATTGTGCCTTGTTTTCCTTATGACGATTAAAAGCAGACGCATCTGTGA
>CAVVHF010000018.1:0-67155 GCA_963747905.1 uncultured bacterium
CCCAGCGGAACGTTCTCCTATTCGGCATCCTCATTATAGCAATCTTCCTCCGCTTCTACCATTTTACCACCACGCCGCCCGGACTCTACCCGGACGAGGCGATGGATGGGAATAACGCCGTTGAGGCTGCAGAGACAAATCACTTCCAGGTATTCTATCCCGAAGACAACGGGCGCGAAGGGCTGTATGTGAACATCATCGCCATCACGATGGATCTATCCCATGTTTATACCGCGCCATGGATCATTCGCTTGCCCGCGGCCGTCGCCGGCGTACTTACCGTGTGGGGACTCTATCTGCTCGTCGCCGAACTTTTTGGCGATGGCCCGGGACTGCTCACTGCCTTTTTACTGGCAACCAGTTTCTGGGGAATCATTTTTTCGCGCATCGGATTCCGCGCGATCCTGGCGCCGCTCGCGCTCGTATGGGCATTATGGCTAATCATTAAAGCATTCCGTGCGGGTGTAGATAAAAAACGCACCGCATTTTTGTATGCGCTCGCCGCCGGCATCGTCTACGGTCTTGGCTTTTATACCTACATCGCCTATCGCGTCACACCGATCTTATTCTTATTGTTTATCCCCTTCTTCCGAAAACTCCCCGGCTTTTGGAAACGCACTGCGCTCTTTCTTATCGTCACACTCATCGTTGCCGCACCGATCGGATGGTACTTCGCCACGACTCCCGGCAGTTTCTTTGGCCGCACCGCGGAGATCAGCGTCACAAGCGCGGCGAATCCCGCGTACGATTTTGCGGTAAACATCGCAAAGGAAGCATTGATGTTCAATTACCACGGCGACTATAACTGGCGTCAAAACGTGAGCGGTGCGCCAGAACTATTCTGGCCCGTCGGCATTTTGTTCCTGCTCGGCATTGTACTCGTAATTTATTTCTTGGTTCGCCGTGCGAGGAAAAAATATATCACCGCGGAGAACGAAAAATTATTCCCGCTGTTCGGCACGCTCCTCGTGTTCGCGTGGCTCGTCTTCGGCATCCTGCCCGCCGCCGCGTCGGATGAAGGGATCCCGCACGCGTTGCGCTCTATCCTCGCCCTCGCGCCCGCGCTTATCCTCGCCACACTCGGAGGCGTGTGGCTCTATCGTGTCATCAAAAAACACTGGAGTATAGTGCTCGCAAAATCGCTGGTGGTCATTTTTCTCGTAATCGTTGCCGGCTGGGGCTACTATGATTACTTTTTTGTGTGGGCACAAAACCCCAATGTGTCCGGCGCGTTCAGCGCAAACTACGTGACGATCGGTCAGCAGATCAACGCGTTGCCGACGAGTACGCCCAAGTACGCCGTCGTGAATGCGGGCGGAGTCATCGCGCGCGGCATCCCCGTGTCGGCAGAGACGACGATGTTCGTCACGCACTCCTTTACCACAAGCGATGCCGCGGCGGCGAATATTCACTATTTATTGCCCACACAAACGAGCAGTATTCCCATGGAAACGCCAAGCGCAGATGTGTTTGAGATAAATTAGCAATCACGCTCTGCTTTCTCTAGCGTCTGATTCAATCCCAACTGTATTTCCTCGCTAACCAGATCGATATAGACAGATTTCGCTTTTTTATGTAAGACTGCTCTGTATACTCATTAAATCTTCTTTTTTGCGATCCCTATTTCCTAAATAATTCCCCGAACTTCAGCTTACACACCGCAAAAAGATAGATGATCTCCAAAATGCCGACAGTGTTCACGACGAGCATGATCACGAACCACCACGGCTGCCCGCGACGTCCCGCATGCCACAACGCGAGGCCTTTCCAAAACAGGCTCCAAACGACGAGGCACAGCAACCACGAACCAAACGACGCCGACAACCCCGTCCCCAACGCCGAATTTAAGATATTCATATCAAAATTATATCTTTGTGATCTCAATCTCTGTATACTCCTGCCGATGCCCTTTTTTCTTCCGTCCGCGGGTTTTCGGATGATATTTGAAGACGATCGCTTTCTTGCCGCGACCATCGCCCATCACTTTTGCCTCGGTCTTTGCACCAGTGACGTACGGCGCGCCTACTTTGACCGTGTCGCCAACCGACATCAAAAGAACGGTCTCAAAGACCACCGTATCGCCTGCCTTCACGTCCAACTTCTCTACTTTAAGCTTCGCTCCAACGGAGACGCGGTACTGCTTGCCCCCCGTTTCAATAACTGAAAAATCGTTTGCCATGGTGTTAATACCTTTTTAATAGAATTTAATTGACTTTGATTATAGCCGTGAAGGCCAAAAAAAGCAAGATGGCCATAACGAGAGTCATTACGGCGACGATCTTTCCCAAAACATTGTCCCGCGCTTCAAGATCCAGCGCGATAAAAAAGTTTATAACGATGATGGCGATGCCGAGTATTCCCATCCACAGAAGACTGCCAAAACTCCCAATGCTCGTGATGCCGGCCATATCATTGAAATGTAGGATGAGCGGTCCGGAGGTCTCACCGCCGAGCGCGCCGAGCGCCCAAAAGAATCCGCCCGCCGCAAATGCGAGCGAAACAAGAGAGAGCAGGCCGACAAGACGATATTTTTTTATCTTTTCGATCATGGTTTTGTTGTGCGATGGAATGCAACCCGCGTGTTATGCTTTTTTCCCTCTTCCACGTAGGATCGCGGCAGCCTGATCCGGATCGACGATATTGATCTCGATGTTGGTAGAGAATTCGAACCCGGCGTCAGAAGATGTTCGCGGTATCACCTGTATATGCCAATGATGATGACGATAATCCTTATTGTCCAACGGCGTGTCATGCACAAAAAAATTCAGGTCGGGATCGTTAAGATTTTTTTTCATTCTTCGCATTACCAACTGAAGCGCGAGCGCGATGCCGCGCACTGCAGCAGGCGGTGTCTCGCGGAACGACGGCCAATGTCTCTTAGGAATAACGCTTACTTCAAACGGTCGCTTTGAGGCGTACGGCGCGAGTGCAATCGCATGCTCGTTCTCCGCAACGACGCGAACCCTCTTTTTACTCTCCACTTTTATGATGTCGCATCGCACACATCGGCCATATTTTTTGAAATACTCATTGGTGCCACGTAGCGAATGGACGGTATGTGGCGGAACGATCGGAAGGGTAAGCATTTGATAATGGGGATGCCAGATCGAAGCGCCCGCGCCTGGACCGTAATTATAAAACGATGAAATGTATGCCGCACACTTGTCTTTCGTCGCCATATCATGAAATGCTTGCAGCACCCCGAATACTTTTGCCGCTTCATTTTTATTGAGATCGATAAAATGCTTATGGTGGTCGCGGGTAATGAGCACATTATGCGTTCCCACCGCAGTGCGCGCATGATAGATCTCATGGCGCAACGGTACCGAGCATACTGCGCCACGCTCGACGGCGGGATATTTATTTTGGACAACCGCAACTTCCCATTTTTTTTCATTGGGGAAAACGAAAATCGGAGGCCAGTTGCCCGATTTTTTTAGGTTCTCGAACGGACACGTGCTCTTCGGCGATGGTTTGCGTGGCTTCTTTTTTTGATCCAAAAACTTCGGCCGCGCAGCGCGCCCCGGCGCCAACAACACCCAGTCCCCTGAAATGAGATCTTGTCGCAATTCGCTCATGTTATTGTGCGGTGCTCGTGGCATTCTTGCCGCCGGTCATCCTGTTGTTATAGTACCAATCAAATACCTCCTTGGCGATAGGCACCGCGTTCAAACTGCCCTGCTTTGAGTTCTCAATCAATATAAGAAGCGCAATTTTTGGATTGGTGCATGGGAAATAGCCTACAAAGAGCGCGTTCTCCTCCTGGTTATTCTGTACCTGCGCACTGCCGGTCTTCGCGCACGCCTGCGCCGGAAGACCGTCCATCGTGTAGGCGGTACCGCGCGGGTCGGACACTGTCTCAAGCATCCCCTGCTGCACCTGCTGTATCTGCGGCAAAAGATACGTCAGATCTTCGCTCACCACCGGCGTGGAGCTGGCATTCAGGAATGGCTTGTAGATCTTTCCGCCGTTCGCGATCGCGTCGATATAGCTCAGTAGCTGGATCGGCGTGACGGCGAGCGAACCCTGCCCGATGGAAATGTTGTACGTATCGCCGAGCGACCATGGCCGTGTGGAAACGGTGCTCCACCAAGCGGGCGTCGGCAAAAATCCTTCCGCTTCGCTCGGCAGGTCGATTCCGGTCGGCTTTCCCAACCCGAACGTCGTCCACCAGTCATATAATTTTGCCGCACCTAATCCGCTAACGCCGTAATCGACCGGATTGTTGAGCGGAGGCGTAGTGTATTCCGGTGAACCACCACCCACAATATAAAAGTAAACGTCGGACGATTGCGCGAGCGCGGACGCAAGATCGATATAGCCATGCGATTCCCAGTCCGCATACTTCGTCGGCGTGGAAGAATTGTACGGATCGGGAACCGTAAGATAACCGGGAGAATACAGTTGGCGATCCGGCGTGATGACGCCTTCCTTCAATGCCGCAACACCGTCGAGCGGCTTGATGGTGGATCCCGGCTGGTATTGCCCGGAAACAACGCGATCAAACAGTGGCTTATCGAGCGATGTAAGATAATCCTGGATTTCCGCACTGCTACTTGCGGGATTCTCAAATGCATTGTTATCAAACCCCGGTAGATTGACAAGCGAGAGCACCGCGCCCGTCTGCGGGTTGATGGCAAGCCCCACGCCCACCTGCCGCCCAAGCACGGCGAGCTCCTGCGCAATGCCGTCATACATCTCCGTCTGCAACCCACCGTCGATCGTCAGATGCACCGAACCGCCGATGGTGGAAGCGGATTGTTGCTCTTCTCCCAGCACCTTCCCATACGCGTCGGTAAATTTGATATCCACGCCCGGCGTACCCTGCAATGCCGTATCATATTCTTCTTCGATGCCCATCTTACCGACAAAGTCATCCGCGGTAAGTTTTGAATTATTTGCGAGATCGGCTTGGCTCACGCGACCGACATATCCCACGACAGATGAGAATACTGTGCCATTTAGATAATATCGCTCAAAATCGCTCTGAACCTTTATTGTTGATGATGCTCCAAGCGCCTGCAGGTTCACCAGCTCCGATTGATTGAGATCCTGCGTGAGCACCACGGGCGTAGAAAAATCCTGCGCCTCGCTTTGGCCGAGTAGTGACCACACTGTGGATGATGGCACGCCGAGGATACTTTGCGCTTCGGCAATCGTAGAGCTTTGCAACGATGGATCGGAGATGAAAAGCTGCGCATCGAGCACCGCGTCGAACACCGCTTCGTTCGTGACGAGAGGATCTCCTTCCGCGTCGTAGATAATGCCCCGCGGCGCGGGCGTCGCCTGCTCCTGGCTGGCGTTGTCGATCGCGCGCGCGGCATAATATGCTCCACCGGTCCAGTTTAAATACACCACGCGACCGAGGACGACGAGCGCAATGCACGCAATGACCACACCAAGGATGACGACCGGGCGAGTGCCAAGCGGTACTTCCACCATATCAAGGTCGTGGCCCCAATCATCATTCAATGAATCCTCAAATGGGATCTCCGGCTTTTTTTTCATAACAAAAATTTGATTGAAAAATTATTTGACCTCCAACCGGTCGAAGATGAGAAAAACCAGACCCCCGAAGATCAACGCGCCAAATAGATCGATGAAGAATAAATTCCAGTTTGTAAGGAATGCCGCTGGGGCGATGGCGAGATAGAGAAGAATGAAGCCACAGACGATTGCCACCGGCGCCGCCACCCACGCTGTCCACGCGAAGACTTTATGAAACGCGTATGCCACGATCGGAATGATGGCAAAAAGAAAAATATCCACGCTCATGATCGGCTGCCAGTTGACCACAAAAATAGCAAAGAGGACAAACACAAGCAATTCCCAAATATCAAAAAAGAATGCGAAAACAATGAGCGTCGCCAAAATGAAGTTGATGAACACTCCCACCGACGCAAACCAAAATTGAAACGCACACGCGAGGAGAAGAATAAGAATGGCAAGAATGGATCGCAATCGCAACATGTTATTTCATAATGAGAACTGTCTCAATATTGTTCACGTTATACGGAAAGCTGAGCGTCGCCTGCTGAAAAAGACTGTCCGCCGAAGTGCCCGTCGCCACCACTTCCGCAATTGGTTGCGCGTACGGGATGCCCGGCGTAGCAGAATATACAATATCGCCCGACGTAATTGTCGCCGCACTTGCGATTGATCCGACCACAGGATCCGCGCCGCCCTGCAAAAGAGCGTCGGTACCGGCGGAACCGATACGCACCGGCATCTTGAGATTGTTATCAAAGATCGTCTGAACGATCGACTCGTCAGAAAACACTTTTAACACCTGGCCGATCAGCATTCCCTGAAACACAACTGCGGCACCGGGCGTCACGCCAACGTTTGCACCCGCGTTTACCAACAGCTCGTTCCGAAAATTCATCGGATAACGCGAATACACCATGGCACGGATTGTGTTCGGTGTGGATGTCGGCAACTGCGATGCCATCACCTGCAAGGTAGCAAGTTGCGCCTGCAACGCATCGTTCTGTGCCGCAAGCGTTGGACTGTCCACCTGCGATAGGGCCGCGTTATTGTTCTCGACTGAGCCGCCCAGCGCGGGGCTCAACCACGCGCGAAGCGTCCATCCAAAAGACGGTATAAAAACAATAAGGAACAAAAGGATGACGATGAGCGCGCCAGAGACCCAACGATTATTTGATGAACGCTCTCGCCCCATTGAATATCGGTTCCATTATAAATTGATGTAGAGCGGCTTCAGTGGATTATCGAGCAGCTCGCGGTTCCCCTCGAAGTCGTCCACCATCTGGCCAAGCCCGCGTACTACGCAGGTCAGCGGATCGTCGGCCACGGTCACGGTAACGCCGGTCTCTTTTTCAAGCAGCTCGTCGAGTCCGCGCAGGAGCGCGCCGCCGCCACACATCACGATGCCCCCACGTAAGACGTCGCCCGCCAACTCCGGCGGTGTTTCTTCGATCACCTCGTGCACCGAATCGATGATCTGGCGAAGCGACTTTGAGATCGCCATGCGGACGTGATTGTTCTTCATCCCCACTTCTCGCGGAAGACCGCTCGTATAATCGCGTCCGCGGATGGGGACTTCCATGCGCTCGTCGAGCGGGATGGCAGAACCAACCGCGATCTTGGCAAACTCCGCCGTCGGCTCGCCAATCGCCAGATGAAATTCGTCACGCACGTAACGAATGATATCTTCGTTGAACTTATCCCCCGCCACCTTGAGCGTCCGCGAGACCACCGTGCCGCCGAGCGAGATGACCGCGATGTCGGTCGTGCCACCGCCGATGTCGATAATCATACTCGCCGTCGGTGCCATGATCGGCAACCCGGCGCCGAGAGCGGCCGCCGTCGTCGATTCGACCAGATATACCTTTGAACAACCGGCATTCAACGCGGCGTCCTCAACGGACTTTCGTTCCACTTCAGTGAGGTTGTTTGGAATCGCGATGATAGCGCGGCGATACGACATGATCGGGCTCGTCTTCGGGCGGCTAAGCAGATGGCGAAGCATCTCTTCGGTCATCTCAAAATCGGAAATAACGCCATTCACGAGCGGACGCACGACGTTGATGTGCGGTGGTACACGACCCAACATTTTTTTTGCTTCATCGCCGACCGCGAGGACGTGGTTCGTTTTGGTATTAATCGCCGCGACGGACGGCTCATTCACCACGATACCCTTGTTTTTTAAATAGATGAGAGAGTTCGCTGTGCCGAGATCAATGCCGATGTCTTTGAAAACATTGTCGAAGAGTGCCATTATTTTTTAATAAGATTTAATGCTTCATTCAGGTCCACCACCCGCGAATCTTTTTCCGTGCGCTTTTTGATTTCCACTTTGCCATCGCCAAGCTTTGGACTGACCACAATCCTCCAGGGAATACCGATCAAATCAGCCTCCGCGAACTTCTCGCCCGCGGACATTTCCCTATCGTCATAGAGTACTTTGATGCCCGCTTTTTGTAAAGTTTCATAGGCTTTTTCGCCATCCGCGCCACCGAGCGCGAGCAGATGCACCGCGAACGGTGCGACCGACTCCGGCCAGATGATACCGCGCTCGTCATGATACTTTTCCACGATCACGCCCATAGCACGCGAGATGCCGATGCCGAAACAACCCATGATTGGATACTGCTTTTTGCCCTCCTTGTCGGTATATGTCACGTCAAAGTCCTTCGCAAACTTAGTCCCGAGGTCAAAGACGTTCCCCACCTCCGACGCACGTGCCTTCGCAAGCGTCCCCTTACTACATCGCGTGCACTTTTCGTCTTCCTTCTCTTTCGCAATCTCTACGTTCACACAAAAGTCGCATGCATCGCAATATAAGATATCATCCTCGCCCGCGTCGGTAAGCACCATGAATTCATACGAAATTTTTTGCGTGAACGCGCCGCCAGAGGCTTCGGTCGCTTTTGCCACGAGTCCCATCCGATCGTAAATGCGGAAATACGCTTTCTTCATCTCTGCGTAAAACCGCTCAAAATCTTCCTGCGTCTCGTGGAAGCTATACATGTCCTTCATCAAAAATTCCACGCCGCGCATGAGGCCGGACTTCGAGCGCAACTCGTCGCGAAACTTCCAGTTAATCTGATATACCGCCCTTGGAAGGTCTTTATAATTATTGATATAACGCATGACGAGCGGCGTCACTACCTCTTCCTCGCTCTGCCCAAGCACGTATTCTTTTTCGGTGCGGCTCTTTATTTTGAACAGCACATCGATCTTATCCCAGCCGCCGGTCGTCGCCCAAATACTTTTGGGATGGATCATCGGCATGGAAATTTCCTGGCCGCCGACGGCGTCCATTTCCTCACGGACGATGTTCTCTATATTATCCAACACCCGCAACCCGAGCGGCAGATAGCTGTACACTCCCGCCATCAATTTTGAAACAAATCCCGCCCGCGTTAGGAGCTGGGCGTTTACCGTCGCCTCGTCCTTTGGAGCATTCCGCTCGGTCTTCGTGAATAATTGAGATTGGCGCATATAGGCACATTTTAGCACTCACGGCGCGGAGAATCAAAGGATGATACCGCCGCCAAGCATCTCGCCATCCGCATCGTAAAACACCGCCGACTGACCTTCTGCCACGAACTTTTGTGGCGCCGCGAACACCAATTTATAATTTCCGTTTTCGAGCTTTGAAAGCGTTGCATTGGAAAGTGGCTGGCGATAACGCACGCGAGCGCGGACGGGTAAAACTTCTTCCACCGCCCTCCCGGAAATAAAATTCATCTGCGCCAGCTCAACCTCGTTCCGGTAGAGCGCCGAGTTTTCGCTGCCCTCCGCAAGCACCACCGTATTTGTCGCCGCATCTTTCGACGAAATATAGAGCGGTTTGCGCTCCGCTCCAGCGCCGCCGGCCGGACCGGTCTTTGGAAACGCAAAGTCAGCATCGATGTGCCGCTGGCCGATGGTATAGAATTCCGCGCCGGAATGCTCGCCAATCTTCTCGCCAGCCGTGGTTATCAAAGCACCGCGATGTTCCGGAATGTATTGCTTGAGAAAATCATCGAGCGAGAACTTCCCAAGGAAACAAATCCCCTGCGAATCTTTCTTTTCCGCCGTCGGCAATCCGGCGCGTCGCGCGATTGCGCGAACTTCCGGCTTTATGATTCCGCCTACCGGGAATAAACAATGAGCGAGTTGCTTCTGGCCAAGCGTCCACAAAAAATACGATTGATCTTTGTTGGAATCGATAGCCTCGAATAATTTAAAAATCCCCTCCGCGGACTTTTCTATCTTTATATAATGCCCCGTCGCCACAAAGTCCGCACCGCTTGCGAGCGCTTTCTCCAAAAAAAACCCAAATTTGATCTCGCGATTGCACATCACATCCGGATTCGGCGTGATCCCGGCGCGATAGCCTTCTATCATGTACTGTACGACGCGGTCCTTATACTCCTGCTCGAAATCCCAAACATAGAATGAGATGCCGATATGCTCCGCCACGCGGCGCGCGTCTTCGGCATCGACTTCAGCACAACCGTCGATGTTATAACACTTCATAAATACGCCCACGACATCATAGCCCTGTTCCTTAAGTAAATGCGCCGCGACGGAGCTATCCACTCCGCCCGACATCCCGACGAAGACGGTCATTGAGTGCCTTAACATTTTCTTAAAATTATTTAAAATGGTCTCGGAGGGTTTATGAAAAATCCATTCGGTCTTCGTGTTTACTCGTTCCTTGAAATCAACGATTTTTTGAGTTTCTTGCCGATGTGCACCATCGGAATAACCTTGGCGAGCTTACTAATCTATCTCGACCTATTCGCTATGGGTATTCGTTTAGGATTGGCTGGCATCTTCCTCATTGCGATACCTACGGGCAAAGGGATTGCCATCATCGGCTTCCTTTTTCTCCGCCGCAGCGCCACCAACCCCGCCCCTTCCTTATAAAGGGGCGCCTTTTTTATTCTACACCCGCTCCACGTAATCCCCCGTCTGCGTGTTCACGCGGATCATATCGCCTTCGTTCACAAACAGCGGTGCGGAAATCTTTGCGCCTCCTTCGATCGTCACCACCTTGCTGCCGCCCTGTGCGGTATTGCCCTTGAGCGCCGGCGGCGCCTCTACCACTTTGAACTCCATCTTTACCGGGATCTCGATCGTGATGACCTTGTCTTCGAAGATCATCGTCTGCACGCGGGTACCCGGTTTCAAAAAACGACCCTGATCGCCAACGACGTCCGCCTCCAAGACAAAACGATCCTTCGGATTATTCTCTTCGTGAAACCAGTACTGACCCTTGCTCTCGTAGATGAAAATCGCGTGCTTGCGCTCGATCTCCGCCTCTTCGAACGAATCGCTCGCCTGGAAATTGCGGTCCAAAAGCTTACCCGTGATAAGGTTGCGGATGCGCGTCTGCACGACGGCCTTACGCTGTTGCATACGCAAAAAATGCGTCTCGAGCACCTCGTACGGCGCGCCGTCCATGATGAACAAAACTCCCTTGGTTAAGTCGGTGTATGCGAGTGCCATGTCGGATGTTATTGTAGCAGAAATAAAAAAAGCGCACAATGCTGGTAATCAGCAAATGTGCGCTAAGACAATTCTTTTTTTTGCCTGTTGCTCCTATCGCGGCGGCAGCGGGATGCCGTGAAAGGTCATCCATGCAGCCCCAAGCGAGGCCGGCAAAATAATCACGAGGAGGCAGACCGCGTAGGCCACTGCCAGCTTTACAAAACTTTCTTCCCGCGAATCCGTCTCCTTGCCTTTGACTGCCAGGCCAAGGCAGAAAAACGTCATCGCGAAGAACAGCAGGCGAAGCCCATTTGCTTCCAGCGCCACGACTTTTGCCGCGCGGAAGAATTGGGGCGAATGTAGCGAGAAAAACAACACCGTCCCGAATGTGAGAACACACCCGAAAAGGAATTTGGGGAAGCGTACCCATATCTCGCCCACCCCGATCGTTTTGTCGGATGTTGCGTCAGATCGAAGTCGAAGTGCCCAGATGCCCGCGAGAAGTACAGCGAAGATCCCGATGAAGAGATCTATCTCCAACTTCATCGCGGTGGTGGTCATGAGAATCCACCCTGCCTGATAGCCCGCGCCCGTAACGGCAACAGCCTTTGCTTGGATCGCCGCCTCGGTTATCGTACCCGCTGCTACCGCCGCTCCGTCGGTCTTTACCGACATCGCCATGAAGCTTCCGGCGACCAGCGGCTCCTTGTACAAGAACTCACCGGCAACCATGGGAAGAACCACGACCTCGAGGACGGAGAAGCAAACCACGAGCGACGATACCATTGCAATGACCGCAGGACGGGCTTTGACCGCTGCGCCGATCGCGATCGCGGCAGCGACGCCGCAGATCGAGATCGCCGTCGCGAACACTGCGGCGTCCTCAGGACTCAAGTGAAAGACCTTGAGCATGACAACAAATACCAATATCCAATCGATCAAGTACACGACGACGACCGCAACGAATCCCCGAAACACGATGGTCCTTGCAAGATCCAGTTGCGTAGCGTTGTTCGTACCCGCGACCTGCACGGCAAGATAGGCGCCCAATAGGATGAGCCCGATCTTGATGTACAGATCCGCCTGAAAAGCCTGCAACGGCTTTTCTGTGGTCGCAGAAAAGAATCTGCGATTCCTGAAAGCGAGCCCGGCCAAAAGAAGCAAGACAAGCCCCGCCTCGCTGGTAAGCCCGAGAGACCATCCGATACCGAAGTCTTTCCGTCGATCGGCAGTGGCAGCGATGTAGCCGAAGCTGCCGATGAATAGCCCCGCCAAGCTGATCCAAAAAATCGCCGTGAACTCCGCGGCAAATCGCTTGAGGTCATATTTCAACAGCTTCGCGCCAGCCACCATGACGGCCAGCAAGAAGAGATACGTGCAGACCGCCGAGAGAAAACCCGGCATCCACACATAGCTCTTTGATATCGGAGCGAGCGACTTGGCCACATTTGTCCAAACGCTTACCCCAACTCCCCATCCAAGCGCATCTCGGCCCGCGAGAGCGCCCACTAACGCCACGAAGAAAAGGAAAAGGCCCATTCCGAGAGCCATCCAATCCTCCTTAACGCCCGTCGCCAAACTTCTCCATCTGTTCATACGTCCTCCCTTATAAAGACAAGGTTCTAAGCGGATGGTATCACCTATACTAATTGATGTAAATCAAAAAGCCCCTTCCAAAAAAAGAAGGGGCTTTTTGATTTAATTCTCCGTATGCTCTTCCTCCACCTGCGGCGGATGCTCCGTGCGAGGAGCGCGGGTGCTGCCTTCCGGCTCTTCGATTTTGAGGTTCACGCGGGCATTGTTCTTGACGCCGACGATCCTCAAGAGCGAACGGATGGCCTTCGCAGTCGCGCCCTGGCGACCGACGACCTGCCCCATGTCCTGCGCATTCACGTGAAGCGAGAGCAATACTCCCATCTCGTCGACCTTACGGTCGACCTTCACATCATCCGGATGGTCCACAAGCGACTTTACCAAGTACTCGAGGAACTCCTGATCTGCTGAAGATGTATTCGTCATTGATTTTCTGTATGTACTTTTCGTTCGATGATTCGAACCGTCGACCTTTCGTTATGTCGGAAGTGCTATCAGTAAGGAATATCTGTCTGCTACGCGGCGGCTTCTGTCTCTGTAGTTACCTCATCAGCAGGCACTTCTGCAACGGCTACTTCTTTTGCCAGCGCGGCAACTTTCACTTCCACCGGAGCCTTGGCAACAGCCTTCGGCATCTTGACCGCGATCTTAGCACCCGTGAGAGCGCCCTGTTTTATCAAAAGGTTATGCGCGGTGACGGTCGGCTGGGCGCCCATCTTGACCCAATGTAAAACGCGTTCCTTTTTGACGGTCGTCGCCTTGCTGCGCGGATCGTACGCGCCCAAATCCTCCACCGGCGGAGCCGCCATCTTTGAACGTTTTTCTGCAACCACTATCCGATAGCTCGGCTGGTGCTTCTTTCCGATGCGTTGTAATTTAATGACCAACATGCAGTCCATTATACTACGATGACGCCGAAGGTCAAGCAAATGTACAGTTAACACCAGGAGGTAACTCTTGCGGCGGCAAGGGGTGACGGTGTTCACTGGAACTATGAACAACCAACCAACACCGTACGGCAAAGAGCTCCGTCTCCGGTGGTACCGTCTTGTCGAACGGGATCATCGGATGGTCGGAGATGTTTGCCAAACTTTCGGTATTCCCAAGAAGACATATTACAAATGGTACGCGCGGGATCACGGTTACGGATCAAACGATCACCGGAGCCGGAAGCCCGACGCCAAGACCAAGCTCGTACCGGATCTCGTCATGTGGATTGTGGAACGGAAGAAGAAAACAAATTACGGGCCACTCAAGATGAAGCTCGAGATCGGGAGAGTCTTCGGACTTACGGTTTCAACGACGATCCTCTTTCGCCTCTATCGGCGCAAAGGGCTCATTCGAAAGCCCCAGCGAAAGCTCGGCTGGCATGCGCCGCTCAAGGAACCGCTCGTGATCAGAAAGCCAGGAGAAGGGGTGCAGCTTGATGTGAAATATGTGTATGAAGGAGGCACCCGCCATTACCAGTTCTCGGTCTTCGATCCATGGACGGAGCTGTATTACTTTCATGTGTTCAAGACGAGAGAAAGCAGGAATGCGGCGGCGGCGATCGAGGAAGCTGAACGATACTTCGGCTTTCCCATTATCTCCGTTCAGACCGACAACGGGAGCGAGTTCCGCGGCGACTTCCACGCATGGTGCGAAAAGCGCGGTCTTCCGCATTTCTTCATCCCCAAGAGTTCGCCCTGGTGGGACGGCAAGGTGGAACGGGTCCATCGCACGATTGATGACGAGTATTATCAGAATCCGTTGCGGCCGTGGCACACGAGGGAGGAATGGCTCACTTACTACAATACCGAACGCATCCATCTCTCGATTGGAGGCATCACGCCGCGAGAAAAGGCCGATCAATATTTATCCACCGTCACCCCTTGATGTTCACAGCAAACAAAAAATAGCCCCTCTCTTTTTTGACCGTTATGTCTGCGCACTAGGTCAAAAAAGAGAGGGGCTGTTTTTTGTTTAATGCGTCTCCGTCCTATCTTTCAACTTGTTCAATAAGTGCGCTGCATAGTCCTTGCCGCCAAGACCGAAGGCCAAGCCGCCGGCGAGCGCGAACATCGCAATGAATCCAGTCACGATCGTCTGGATGATCGTCGCCGCAATATTCAGCTGCGTGAGCGCGGTCAACAATCCGAACACGGCAATCGTCCAATACGTGACCGTGCCGAGGAACGGTCCCGAGTGCAGCTTCGCACTCATCACCGAGGCCGTCACGAGCCTGCGCAGGAAATGCGCGAGCACGAGCGCCGCGAGCATGATGAGCACCGCTGCGATCACGTTCGGCAGATAATTCAGGATCGCCGTCAGAAATTCCGACAACGCATACAACTGCAAACTATCCGCGATTGCCACGAAGAACGCAACGATGATGAACCAATATACGAGCTTGCCGAAAAAGTATGCCGCGCGCAACTTGAGCCCGGCGCGCTCGAAGATCGGCTTCAACCCGATCTTCTCAAGGAATACATCAAGACGGATCCCTTCGAGGATCTTCTCCACAAGTGCGCCTAACCCCGCCGCCACAATCAAGCCGATGATCAGCACCACGAGTGCACCGACGATATTCGGCAAGTAATTGATAACTCCCCACCAAAGGTTTTGGAGTGAACCTACCACCACATCCGTCCAACTTTGTACAACCATAATAATTGATTAAATAACGATTAATATATAAGCTTTTTTTGCTTCTCCTTCTCTCGACCTTTTAGCTATTACTTTTATTATAGCAAAGTGGGGTGAGCACAACTTGAAATTCCACGCCGTTTCTCTATAATCAGTGAGCAAAGAGGGCCCATAGTAAAGTGGTATTACGCGGCATTCGCATTGCTGAGGCGGGAGTCCGATTCTCCCTGGGTCCACACCATCATTTTTTGCGTTTCGGCGCATTTCAACACGGCCCATGGAAAATGGGTTTATGTACCGTCATTGTCCATAATACTGCTGGCATAATGCTTCGCTAGATGGCACCAATTGCTGCTTTAGGCAACATTTTGAGTGTTACCCGTACTTTGCCGGGATAGTGCCTCCGACCTTTGACTTCCTTTTATAGCAGAGTAGGATTCAAGACAAATGAACGCAATTGCAATAAACGGGTCACTGACATTACTTGGTTGGCTCAATCTAAATCAGGACCTAGCACAATGGATGACCGTCGTGATTTTGATAATCACTGCTTATCTTGCATATCGGATTGGAATAAAACAAAATTCAATAAACGAGTTGATTGAGAAAATTGAGGATTCAGCAGAAGTCTTTGCGTACGCAGCAAAGGGCAATAATCCCAATTTAACTATCTGGGTTCTATTGGTAACAAACGTCGGGAAGGTGCAAATGTATATGAAGCGGTATACTGTCGAAACTCTTACCCCGATGGACGTCAACAACGCCCTGATTCCTGCTGGACAACAGCAAAACGCATGGTATCAAATAGTATTACCGCCAATGGCTGTTAATACTATTTGTAATATTTCCCTCGAATTAGAAGATCACGTTGGGAGAATGTGGGAATCAAGCATTGATGCCACATTTTTTGGTAGTGGATGGACGACAAACGTTCATAAAATTGAGCAGGTTATATAAGTTAACTCGTCGCCGAAGGAGAACAGAATCAAGTTGAGAGTTTTTTCCTCAGCCTCGGAGTCGTTTTCAACGATCTAAAAGGCTTGATTCTTTTTGATACGATGCTAACGGATGACTATGACCCATTGAAGCTCGGCGAGGTAACCGACCACTCTGGCAATTTTGCTGGCGTCCGGGTACAAATTCAAAAACTAATCGCAAGCACCGTAAACGAATTCTTTCGACTACTCGACAGCCAATATGGCATCCTTGCCAATCCCGAATTTAACGAGTTATTGGTTCGTCTGGCAAAATCGGATAAGGAACTTTGGGAGGAACTTTTTGCTGCGACACATGGGGAACATCCAAGCGCAAATGCACTCTTGAAAACACTTTTGTATATCCGCAACAACGTTGCTTTTCACTATGACCAATCAGGGAAGGCTCTGACAAAAGCCTACGTCAGCAAATTCTTCGGCAAAGCAGACGATGCAACCAGAGACTCCGCCTATTACTCAATAGGTAACGACATGGGAGAAACCAGATTCTATTTTTCTGATGCTGCGGTTGAGGAAGCTCTCTATTTGGGAGCAGAGAAAACTTTCAAGGAAAAAAGCGTTGGAGACCCTTCTTTCGAGAAATATCAAGCGGAAGTAAGAGAAACTGTCGGGAAGATGAACGGTGCTATTACATCGCTTATGAAAAAATATATACAGTCACGTCGGAGTCGTCGCTCGTCTGCTTAGTCTCCAATCAAACAAAAATCGAGTTGCTCTCTAGGAATACCGATGGAGAGGCCATATTTGATTGCCGGTTGCCACGACGCTTTATCGTCGTAGTTGAATCGGAATTGTTTGTCCTTAAAAAGTGCCACTACGTCTCGATCTCTCCAGAAGTGGGCATACCATCGGTTGTCCTTTATTTCTTTGGTAATCTTCCTAAAATCCCCTTCATCCACCATGACGGTATGGAGATGCCATGGATCGTCGTCATCAGTCACTTCGGTTTTTAGCACCTGGAACGATTTCAGGATTTCCGGATGGATGAGACTTTCCTCGACGATATTTCCCTTATACATTTTTTCTTTTGCGAAGAACAGGATGATGATCTCGATAAGTGTTGGGCATCCTAAGACAAAGAGTGTAGCTATCGTCCAAGTATATGCGAGTATTAGCTGAACCAAATCCGGAAGATATGTTAGTGTCGCGAGAACGACACCGAGGATGGGAATGACGAACACGCCGAGGCAGACCAACAACCATTCCCCTATCATTGTAAGAGATCGATCATTAAGCTTATTTTTTCTAAGCTGGTAGAGAATGTAAACGAACAAATAGAGCCCGACAAGCACACTAAGTTGCACCGAGAGCATGAGGGACTGCGCGTTAGTATGATTTGTGTGATGACGCCGAGGTTATAGAAAAGCACGGGGAAAAATAGCGAGATCGTGATTAGCAGCTGGAACCGACTCTCAATATCCTCCTTCATGCCCATAAGAATAGGACGTTTCGGAGATTTGTCCACCCAAATGGCTATTGCCGCCCACGACAACTCCGCCGATACCTTGTCAAACTGTCGACTTAGTTGTATGGTGCATTGGCTTACCGCTAATACTGGAAAGCCTTATCTCGTGCTAACCCCACGAATATGCACCTTCACAACAGGAGAAACACCATGTCTGCTAACACCAGATCGTTCGAAACACGTCCAGCAAGGGCCTACAGCGAAACGCGGGCACGGCTCGCCATCCTCAGTGTAACGGCAGTCGAATTAATTCACAGCGGTGCCCGATCCCCAAACATGATCGAGGAACTGCTCTTTTCCCTGCAGCTCTTCAAGGAGGACCGGCTGAGCTCGGTTCATCCCATTGCACCAGTTGGCAAGGTGGAGCGGGATAGCTTACGGCGTGGATTGAAGGAGCAAATTGCCCAGGAAGGCGAGGATGTCGTCTATCAAGCATTTCTGAACGAGCTCCCACTGCGCATTCAGACAATCCTATGCGGGTTGGGGATCCGAACCTTTCATGAACTCCTTCGGAGCAACAGATTCAAAATCACTTCGGCACGAGGCTCGGGGCGTAAATGCGCCGAGATGCTTGAAGAGGTCATGGCACGATACGGCCTCAGCTTCACGTTGAACGAGGAACAGATCGCGGGGCTCTTCTCCTAAGCGCCGCACAACAACAGACGGCCACTCTCATGGGTGGCCGCTTTATATTTCTGTTGTCAAGAACGACAACTCCGCCCGTCTTTTCAGGCGGGATCAAAGGCTTAGAATAAGCGCGGGGCGCTATTCTGACTTATTCTCTTTCTCTTTCCGGAGACTCTCCCTCGCAACCTCTCCGGCGAGGATGAGGTACTGCTTGAGATTCCGAACGGCTATTTCAAGCTCCTCTTCGCTGAAATTGGGAGAGAGTGTCCTAAGATATTCCCGAAGTTTTTCGTCCGGGTCTTTTTTGGCATCCATTGTATTTTGTGGTCCGACAAGTCCGCCGATATATACCACCACAAATCACACTCGGTTTTGTTGAGTGAAATTTTCTGAACCCATCTTTAGCTCTTTGCCGTCAATCCCTCCCCTTCCGGCTCCAGCTTGAGCGACACCACCTTCGAGCTCCCATCCTCGGCGAGGGTCACGCCATACAATATGTCGGCAGCTTCCATTGTGGCACGGTTATGAGTGACGACGATGAACTGCGTGTGTTTGGAGAAATCCTTGAGCATCGTGCCGAAGCGGCGTGTGTTGCGCTCGTCGAGTGGCGCATCGATCTCGTCGAGCACGAGGAACGGCGGCGGGCTGACGGACACCAATGCAAAGACTGCGGCGATACCAACGAGCGATCGCTCGCCGCCGGAGAGCATGTCGAGTGATGTCGTCTTTTTACGCGGCAATTTTATCTCAATGTCCACGCCGCCGTTCTTTTCCTGATAGAGCTCATCCTCAGTTTGTTCGATCATTTCCTTCACGTCCCCACCTTCTTCTTCGTCTTCCTCATCCACAGCACGTTCCCCTTTCGGCTTCAATACTTTCAACTTTGCCGATCCCCCGTCAAACATAAGCGCAAAGAATTTTGCAAACTCGTCGTTGATCTTGGAAAGCGATTTATCGAACTCGCTCTTGATCTTCTCGTTCAGTTCGCGCATGAGCGCGGTGAGGTCCGCGACGGCCTTGTTAAGGTCATCCGATTCTTTTACTAAAAATGCATGGCGCGTAGCAGTGTCCTCCGCCTCTTTCATCAACGCCTGATCCACTTCGCCGATGCTCGCGAGGTCGCCGCGCAGGCGGAATATCCGGTGCTCTATGTCAGCGCCCGTTGCGGCAACCGCATCTGCAATCGATATGTCGCGAAATTCTTCCGCGCGGCGACCGGCCTGATCCACCTGACGCAGAACCTCGTCGCGGCGGAGGTCGAGCCGCTCCTTCTCAAGCAACAGTTCGCGATTGACTTTCTCCCACGCATCAAGCTTACCCTGTGTGGCCTGCACATCGGCGACGGCGCCTTTGAATGTTTTATAAAAATCTTCCTGACCGGACTCCAATGCTTTTTCCTGCGCACGGAGCGATGCAATATTTTTTTCAAGATCGGACAGGTCTTTCGCCGCTTCTTCGAATTCCCGACGCAACGAGCTCGGCATCGGCGCGCTCGTGGCCGCTTTGACAGAACGCGGTTCATCCTTTTCCTCAAGCGCGAAAGTTATCTCCTCGAGCACCGTCTCAATGGCAGCCTGCACCGCGAGTGGTTCCTCGTTCAATACCGACTCCAACTCCATTTTTATCTTTTCTAAAACATCGATAAGATTTTCCGCCGAGCGATCGCTCGCGTCGCGCGCGGGAGCGACCAAACGCTTCGCCATCTCGATCTGCGCCTCGATGCGACCGGCATCCTTTTGCAGCTTGCTCCGCGCATCCATGAGCGCGGCCATCTCCTCTTTTATCTTGGCGAGGCGCTTACGCTCCTCCGGCTGGCTCTCTTCGATCGCCGCCTGGCGCGTTTCCGCCGCGCGCTTTTCTTTCTCAAAAACCTCACACTGTTTCGTATGCGCGGCGATACGCCCGTCCACCTGCTCACCCTTCGCACGTAGCTCGTGCAATTGCGAACCAAAAAAATGATTTTCGAGCGAACGCAGCTCTTCCTCTAACGCACCACGGCGTTCCCAGCGGCCCGTCTGGCGCTTGAGCGATCGCAAATGCGGCTCGATCTCTTCGATCAGCGCCGTCACTTTATCAAGATTTATTTTACTGTTTTTTAACCTCCGCTCGGCATCGACTTTTTTGATCTGGAACTCCCGCAAACCGAGCATTTCCTCGATCATCCCGCGGCGTTCAAGCGGCGACGAGCGGATAAAAAGATCGCTGTCCCCTTGCCCGATAACGACCAATCCACGCGAACCAAGCCGCGCCTTTGCAAAAAAATCGATAAGGTCGCGCAACAATATTTCCGACTTGTTCAAATAATATTTGCTCTGCCCGTCACGCGTGATCTGGCGTGACACCACCACTTCCTCAAAATCCACCGGAAAGAACTTGTTCTTATTCTCAAAATATAAACTTGCCTGCGCCATACCCACGCGCGCGCGCTTCTGCGTGCCGGCAAAGATCAGGTCTTCAACACGCGCGCCACGGAGGTTCTTTGCATCGCGCTCGCCCAACAGCCATCGCACGGCGTCCACGATATTCGACTTGCCGGAACCGTTCGGCCCGACGACCGCCACGATCCCCGCCGGAAATTCCAACACCGTCTTTCCCGCGAAAGATTTGAAGCCGTTTAGTTCGAGCCGTTTGAGAAAATGGGATTCTGACATGATAAAATTCTGGCGAGGCGCCTATTTATTCTTCTTGAGCACGTTCTTTGCCGCCTCAAGCTCAGCTTCCTGCTTGGACGGCCCCAGCCCTTTTGCGATCAACTTGTCGCCATAATAGACGCCCATCATAAAAATGCGTTTGTGCGCCGGGCCCGTCTCTTCGATCATTTTGTATGTCGGCGTCAGCTTCAGCTTTTCCTGTACCATCTCTTGCAACTCACTCTTTGCGTCTTTGTACGTTTTATTCTTCAACACCTCGTCAAGATTGCTCATCACGAACTCGTGCACGAACGGACGCATTTTTTCGAATCCCTGGTCGAGATAGATCGCACCAATCAACGCCTCCATTGCATTCGCCAGAATGACCTCACGCGCTCGGCCGATATCTTTTTTTTCGCCACGCGACATCAAAATAAATTTTTGCATGCCGATCCGCTCGGCCACCTTCGCCAAAATCTGATAGTTCACGAGCGCCGCGCGGAACACCGTGAGCTGTCCTTCCGGCTCGTTCGGAAATTTCTTAAACAACTCCTCGGAAACAAGGAGTTCGAGCACGGCATCACCGAGATATTCCAACCGCTCATTTTGCGGCAAAGGCCAGCGCGGATATTCGTTGAGATATGAACGATGCGTCAGCGCCTCCGTCAGAAGGTCCTTGTTGGTGAACGTGATCCCGATATTTTTTTCCAGTTCGTCGGTTGATGATGAAGCCATTATGATGCAGTAGGCACTTTCTCCCGATAGACCGTCCCTAACACGCCGTTGATGAACCGCGCGGCGTTCGGGCCACCGTAGTTCTTCGCGAGCTCAATCGCCTCGTTGATGGCCACCTTCGGTGGCACCTCGTTCGGATCAGCGTAAAGCAATTCGTACAAACCAATACGCAAAATATTGCGGTCAATTACCGCGATCTTTTCGAGCGGCCATTCAGGTGCGGCGCGCCGGATGACGGCGTCAATATCTTTAAGGTGCGCCGCAACGCCTTGTAATATCTTCCAACCGAACTCGGGTTCGTCCACGCCCGGCGCAAACTCGGCCATATCCCGTTCGAGGATCTCGGTAATGTCCTTTTTTTGATTATAAAAATCCCACTCGTAGAGTGACTGCAGGACGACGGTTCGGATTAAGTGCCGTGTGGCCATAGTTTAGGAAAGAACAATTTCTGCAAAGAGCGACCGATTCATGCTATTACGATACTACATTTTTCCACACTGTGCGCACGTCCGATGCGCTCGGCGCGGAGCTCCGCAATTCTTGCAAACCAGCAATTTCGCTTTCTTCATAGCAAGATGCGAGCGTCGATTGCCAGTCTTACTATGGGTATGATGTTTGGTTGGTACGCCCGCCATGATGTTAATAAAAAGTTAATTTATTTGTTTATTTTAAGGCGCTTACCCAAAAAAGTCAACCGGTGGACGTCGCATGAGCCATTCTTTTTGATCGCGCGGAGATGCCCCGCCGTGCCATATCCCTTATGGATCTCAAAGCCATAGTGCGGATATTTTTTTGCCAACCGCCGCATATACCCATCGCGGGACACTTTTGCGATGATAGACGCCGCCGCGACCGCCGAGATCTTCTCGTCAGCTTTTACGACAGTCTTCGCGCTAACGATCTTACCGGCGGCCAATTCTTGTTGACGATTCTTGCTGCCAAGATATAACCCACCGTCAAGAAAAACCGGCGTCTGCGGCGAGAATTTATATTTTTTTAATAACCGCGAGAAGGCATTCTGCGCCGCGCGGTTAGCAGCGGCGGAAATATTCGTGCGTTCTATCTCGCGCGGGTAGACACGCGCGACCGCGAAACGCGCGCCGATATTACTCCGAAGCTCCTTCCCCCAGAATTCCCTTTGCGCCGCGCTCAGTTTTTTAGAATCTTTTAATGACCGGAATGGGGCGTGAGCGATACGACCATGGGCGTCGAGCGCGAGTATCGCGGCGGCGACCGTCACCGGCCCCGCGAGCGCCCCTCGGCCAACCTCATCAATACCGACGATCCACTTCATATTATTAGTGCGCGCTCGTGCCGCAGCCATCAGAGACCGCCGCCGCCAAGGCCTCCCAGGTTATTCACATCATTCAGCGATTGCTGGATATACCCCTGGATCCACAGGGTCGTCAGCCAGACCGCGACGATGCTCGACGCGACGAGCAGGACGAGCATGATGGCGCCAATCTGCTTGGCGCGCGGATCCGGCGAGCGGAGATATTTGATGCCCTGCCACTTGGTGATTGCAAGATACGCGATCCACGGGAGGACGATACTGAACGCATAGAGTAACAACTGGTCGCCGACGCCCGTGCCGAGAGGTGCCTCAGTCAGTTTCGCGCCGCAGTTCGGACAGAAATAATATTCCGGCTTTGTGGGAAAGTGGCAACGCGGGCAAATCTGCGCCCCGGCATATCCGGCTACCGTAGCAGGCACTGACGGTTGCTGCGGCGTCTGTTGCGACAGTGTAGGTACTGCGTTCTCATCCATAGTATGTTCATTCTACCACGATGGATTATAATGGCGGTATGGAGTTCAGTTTCCTTCCCGACGATACCATAAGGGACCTTCAGAAGTTCGTGACGGAGGTCTATGCCGTACCGGATGACCGGATCTATTCGTTATGGGATCTGCTCGTTCAGGAAGAGCGCTTTGCTATGCGGGCACTCAAGGGCATCCGGCAGAATGACATACAGAAACTGGGACATAATCTTCTCATTTCGTTTTCCTGGCTGATTTCCATCGCCAACCGGCTACATATCGACGTGGAGGAAGAAACATGGCGTCGGTTTCCGGGACTCTGCTCATATTGCGGCAAACAGCCGTGTGCGTGCCGGACGATCAAACCCTCTGCGCGGCTCAAAATAACCGCCGATGAGAGTACCCGACCAAAAACATTGGCTGACACACAATCAATGTTTGAAGCGATCTATCCGGCCAACAAGCGAACCCTCGCCGACGCAGGCGTCCACCTGGCGGAAGAGATCGGGGAAGTTAGCGAAGCGATCCATAACTATCTCGGCGAACATCGGGAAGAGCAGTTCGATGAGGTGAAGCTGGAGCTCGCCGATCTCGTCTCCTGTATATTCGGCGTCGCGAACTCCGCACACATCAATATCGCAAAAGAGCTCAGTGAAATATATCGTGATAATTGCCATATCTGCCATAACGCTCCGTGTACCTGCACCTTCTCCGACATCGTGCGGTTGCGGACGTGACGGCCAAGATGGTCCCTCAGGACACCTTCCTCACTTCTGCCACCTTCAAGTGCGGGATCGCGCGATGCATAACCGGCGGTTTGTCTTCAAAGAATGTCTGCAATATCTGCAACGCATCGCCATGGGAAACGAGCAGAATATTTTTGCCGGCGTAGCGCTCTCCCAAATCGTGAATGAGGGCGGCAACCCGAGCCGCGATCTCCGTCGTACTTTCCACATTCGCATCCCTATGGTCGGGATCGAGAACGTCCTTATCCCATACATTTTGATAATGGACGTCGCTTGTCCCCTCCCAATCGCCGAACCAACGCTCGCGTAACCGATCGTCAAAAATAATTTCCACGGGCACCCCTAATACCTCCTTCGCAATCTCCGCCGTTCGCCGGCAACGCGAGAACGGAGAGGAAAAGATGATTGTGTCATCTTTTAATAAACCCTGCGCCTTTGCCTCCCGCACCGAACGCCGAACCTGCTCCTCCCCATTCTTCGTAAGCGTATGTTCATCTTTTTCCCCTTCCTCTAAATGGCTTAAAATGACCCCACGGATATTCGGCATGCTTTCGCCGTGACGCAGGAGAAAATAATGATTTTTAAATATGGGCTTGATCGATTCCCGCGCACCCGCTTGCTTCATATTTATATAATTTCCAATTTTTTGAACCAATATTCCCACGCCGGCTCCAACGTCAATCTTTTGATCTCTTCCTTCGAATACCATCCCGCCGATTTTGTTTCCCGCATACTGCGTGCGAGATCGCCGAAAATAGGGCAATAGAAAAGATACCAGTAGTGCGAGGTCGCTCCCTTACTACACCAATTCCAGTCAAGCTCTTCTTCTAAAAGCAACTTGGGATCATGCACATCAAAACCAATCTCCTCTTTGACCTCGCGCATGATGGCATGCCGCTCATCTTCACCCTCGTCAACGTGCCCCGCGACACCGGCGAACCCGAGCGGCGGCACGGCGCGTTCGATCAAAAGATATTTCCCATCCCGCTCAATGAGGGCGCCCACCGAAAAATGCATCAGCTTCCCGTCTTTTGTTCTCCCTTCTTTCGGTGGCACCATAGATCGATCAAAAACGAATTTTGCTTATATCGCCATTTAAGAATATCGGCTGAAGACCGTAGATCTCTTCTTTAAAACCAAGGTCGTCAGAAATGGGATTCAGGATGTAGATCGGCTTGCCGTAATCGAAACCGATAGCTGCCTCGATGAGTGTGTTCCCGCCGATGTAACCGGGGACGCCCTTCTTCTCGTAATTGAGCACGAGCACTGCATCCCCGCTTTTTACTTTTCGCAGATGGTTTTTAATAAGCCATGTCTTACGGGCATATTGCTTTGGATCGTCGAACCACGTCCTATAGGTACCCACGCGATAGTCACCGCTTTTTTTCATCTTCATCGCCGTGTACGGCAGCTTCACGGCATAGCCCATCGCAGTGAGCCGTTTCTCAACTTCCAGCGCCTGTTTAAAAAACGCAGCACTCGAGCAGATGGTGATTATCTTTTTCTTTTTCATGTTATGCGATGGCAGATAAATTTCCTTTCAGACAAATAGGATCCATAGCCTTTATTTCATCAATATAGGGAACCTCGCTAGGAATATCGTTGAGCAGAAATATCTTCTTTTTATTCACGTAGGCCATCCCCATTTCCATGAGACAGTTACCGCCAATATAATTTTTGATGCCTTTCTTCTCCAGGTTTACAATAAGAATCGCGTCGCTTTGGAGAATGTGGTTATAGTGCTGGCGGATATAATCATGCGCCCGCTTGAAATCAGCACTTTCGCCAGGCAACGCACCTTCGATGAACGCCATTGTTTTGCCATTCACATGATCTTCATAATCCTGATGGATCCAGCCGTCGTAACCCAGATCGCAGAGCTGATTCTTGTAATCAACCATTTCCCTTACGAAGCTATTACTACCAAGAACGTAGACCTTCATAAAAAATATTGTCGCACCAATCCGACAGAAAAACAAACAGCCGTTCCGCTGAATTATTCTTATCACAAGGCGGAACGGCTGTTTGTTTTTCTGTCGGTGCCCCCACCAGGATTTGAACCTGGGACCATCTCCTTAAAAGGGAGCTGCTCTACCAGACTGAGCTATAGGGGCAATTCCTGCTAATAGTAGTGAAAATTGTCGGATATTTCAACCGACGGCATTATTATTTGGATTTCGTCCGATATGCTTTTTTAATATCCAGATACGCCGCGTACGTCCCATGCTCCCCCTTTTGCTTTCTCATAAGATCGGCGGGATATTTTTTCTCGATACGCGCGAGTTTCGCGCGGATGATCTTTTCGGAATCAAGATCGAGGAGCACCGCCATCTCGATCGCATAGAGAAACACATCAGCCAATTCTCCTTTCAACTTTTCCATTTTCTCCTTATTTTTCTTTGTATCTTTGATATCCAAACTTTGCCATTGGAAAAGCTCCAGCAGTTCGGCGGCCTCGATGGATATGGATTTTGCGATGTCGGACGGACGCAGCACATGCCAATTCCTCGCGCGCAGGTATGCCTTGATGTCTTTCTCTAGTTTCTTCATATTTGTTTATTATGCCTTCTTTCTAAACACCGTCAACCCGCTACGCTTCGCATATCCGCATTTTTCGGCGAAGACGAAATTTTTCTTTTCGGTCTCAAAATAGATCGACGTGCCTTTCGCGAGTGTGGCGATCTTTTTCATCATCCGCAACCCTAACCCCTGGCGTTGATATTCCGGCGCAATGACGAGGTCGAGGATCTTCGTGTCGATGGCAAAGTCGCTGAGCGCTCTGCCAATGCCGATAAGTTCGCCGTCACCGTTCCGCGCGGAGATGACGATGTCGCAGTTCGCGAGAGAGCGCTTCATCCGTACCGTGGAATATTCTTTCGCGGCACCCCAGCCAAGCTCTATATACAGCGCCGCCGCTTCGGCGGGTTTTACCGATTTTTTATCGGCAGAGATGACGATATCGAGCGCGATAGACATGACACGCTACTGCTCTTTCTCTAATTTTTCCAACAGCTCTTTTGCCTTCGCACCCGGCTTCTTCGGGGCCTTGATAATAAAATTCACTAACAGATCACCACAGGCGCGCGAATTGATGTGCGGCATACCGTGCCCGGCCACCCGCAACGACTCCTTAAGATTGAACCCTGCAGGGATCTCCACGGTCGTCGTGCCGCCGGAGACCACCGGTACCGCGATCGCTTTGCCAAGTAAGACGTCGACCAACTTGAGCTCTTTTGTGACGATGAGATCGGCGCCGTGCCGCGCGAATACCGCGCTCGGCCGCACGCGCACGCGCACATAGAGATCGCCCGCGACAGTGCCGCGTTCGCCGGCCTCGCCCATCCCCTTCACTTTAATAAGCTGATTGTCGTCAATGCCCGCCATGATGTCGATCTTGATCTCGCGATCCGCCATCACGCGCCCCGCGCCGCGGCATGCGCCGCACGGTTTCTTCGGTACTTCACCCGCGCCATGACATTTTGAGCACGCCTTGACCTGCGAAAAATTGCCGAACATTGTTCGGCGCTGCTCGCGCACCTGGCCCTGCCCATCGCACGTGGAACATTTTTCAAAACCGCTGCCCAGTTCCGCGCCTTTGCCGCCGCATTTCGCACATTGGACAAATGTTTTCAAGCGGACAGTTTTAATCGTTCCGGAAAACGCCTCTTCTAATGTGATCTGCTCGTGCACCTCGAGATCGGATCCCGACTCGTAGGTCTTGCGCCGCGATGCGCCGCCCATTCCACCGCCAAAGAACGTTTCAAAAATGTCGCCGAGGTCGCCCATATCGCCGAATTGTGACGGATCAAAACCACCGAAGCCGCCGCTCCATTGTGCACCGCCATTTGCGCCGCCGCCAAATCCGCCCATCGGATCCGCCGTGCCAAAGCGATCGTACTGCGCGCGTTTGTTTTTGTCGGACAACACCTGATACGCCTCGTTGATTTCTTTGAACTTTGCCTCATTGCCACCAGCCTTGTCTGGATGATGTTGGTGCGCAAGTTTGCGATATGCTTTTTTAACCTCTTCTTCCGAAGCGGTCTTTTGTACTCCTAAAATTGAATAATAATCTTTCATAAAAATTTAATACATTATTGCGCGCCTATTAATATCCAATAACCTCCCGCGAATGCGGCTCTTCGGATATCTTCATGAACCCCGACGCAAGGAGCAGCTCGTAAAAAACGAGACATATGAATTGCGCAAACCATACGAACAGGATGCCGAGCGTGCGCAAGCCGATAAAGAGCACCGTCACCCAGCCGACATCGAACCATCCCGACGACTGGCTCTGCCACGCGTTCAGCACGCCATTCAGCACATTATAGAACGCGTCACTCGTGGGCGATGACGTGACGACTGTGCCGGACGCGTCTTCCAAAAAGTTTTGCGTGAACTGGGTGGTCGCCTGCTGGAGCGCGATATTTTTCTGGGCATCGTTCAGGCTTTGAAAACTCGGATTGTTCGCCAGCTCCATCTTGGAAACGCTTTGCGCGAAATCGCCGAACGAGCCGTTGAGTGACAGCTCCGGATAGAAGCTGTTCACGAGCCCGGAGGTCCAGTCAAAGAACGTTCGGAAACTTTGTTGGGAAACGATGAGCGCATTGCCGCCGAGCTGTGGAACATACGCAAGGATCATAAAGAGCAGGACTGCGGTCGTGAACTTTCCCAACACGTCTCCGCTCGCGCCCAAGAACGGGATCTCGATCCCATTCCGCACCTGCGTGCGAGCGCTGAAATGCCCCCACACGAGCATGACAATCATAATGACGGCAATAACGCCGATGATCTGCGCATTGTCCCGCCAAAAAAATCCGAGCATCGCCACTGTTTCAAAAAAAATAACGAGCATGCTCCGCCATCCGTTCTTGGACAAAAATACCTCCATGACGGATACCACCCCAAAGAACGTGAGCGCGGCGAATAAGAACCACACCGACCATCCTTGCGTGAGATAGCGATAGTAGCAATAGCCAAACAGCGCGGCGGACAACACCGCCGCCGCATCAAGACTAAGCGACCGCCACGTGCCCGACGGGCGCTGGGCCGTGCTGATCTTAGGCCGATTGATCAGGTTTTGGTTCTGCGGGTCCATCGGGTTGCTGCCCAACATTATCCCCCTGAGGTTCATTGGGTTTATTATACGCCGCTTGCCCGATCTTTTGTATCTCTGTCGAAAGTGCCTCGGTCGCAGCTTTGATCGCCGCTTCATCTTCGGCATCTTTCACGCTCTTCAGCGCCGCCAGTTTTTCTTCCACGCCGGCCTTCACCTCCGCCGGCAGTTTATCACCCGCATCCTTTATCGATTTCTCGGCAAGATAGATGAGCGACTCCGCCTGATTGCGCGTCTCAATGAGTGCCTTTCTCTTTTCATCTTCCACCGCATGTTCTGCCGTTTCCTTCTTTAACTTCTCGATCTCTTCTTTTGAAAGGTTGCTCGACGCTTCCACTTTAACCGACTGCACTTTGCCGCTCGCTTTGTCTTTTGCCGAGACGTTCAAGATGCCGTTCGCGTCGATGTCGAACGTGACCTCCACCTGCGGGACGCCGCGCGGCGATGGCGGAATTCCGTCGAGAATGAACTTCGCGAGCGTCTTGTTGTCGCCGGACATCGGACGCTCACCCTGCAAAACATGCACTTCCACCGACGTCTGATTGTCCGCCGCCGTCGAGAAGATCTGCGACTTCGCTGTCGGCACCGTCGTGTTCTTCGGGATCATCGGCGTCGCCACGCCGCCGTATGTCTCGATGCTCAGCGAGAGCGGCGTCACATCCAAAAGTAAAATATCCTTCACTTCGCCTTCCGTCTTGCGGCCTTCTGCTTTCGCTGCCAAAATTTCGGCCTGAATGCCCGCGCCGAGCGCGACCACCTCGTCGGGATTGATCCCTTGATGCGGCTCTTTTCCAAATAACGCCTTCACCGCTTCCTGCATCGCCGGCATACGCGTCTGCCCACCGACGAGGATCACTTCCGCGATCTCGCTTAGCTGATATCCGGCGCCCTTCGGCGCGGGCGATGTCACTGTTTCTTTCGTCAGTTGGATCGAACGATCGACGTATTCTTGAACGAGCGACTCGAGCTTCGCACGCGTCAGCTTGATCTGAAAGTGCTTCGGTCCGTTCGCATCGGACGAGATGTACGGAATGTTGATCTCCGTCTCGAGCGCGGTCGAAAGCTCGTGTTTCGCGCGCTCCGCAGCTTCCTTCAGCCGCTGGACCGCAAGCGGGTCTTTGGAGATATCGATGCCTTCCTGTTTCTTATATTCCGCGACTAGATATTCCTGGATCTTCTTATCGAAATCGTCGCCGCCAAGGTGCGTGTCACCGCCCGTCGCGCGAACCTCCACCGTTTGCTCTTTGGATTCGGCGTCGTAGCCCATTTCCAAAACAGACACATCAAATGTTCCGCCTCCAAAATCATAGACCACGATCTTCTGATTTTTTTCTTTGTTCACTCCATACGCGAACGCAGCGGCGGTCGGCTCGTTCAAGATGCGATCCACTTTCAGCCCTGCGATCTCGCCGGCGTTCTTTGTCGCTTGTCTTTGCGAATCATCAAAATACGCAGGCACGGTGATGACCGCCTCGGTGATCTTCTCTCCAAGTTTTGCTTCGGCATCGGCCTTCAGTTTACTCAAGATGAACGCGGAGATCTCCTCCGGCGAATACCACTTATCGCCCATCTTCACTTCCACGCCGCCGGTCGCGCCGGCGCGGATCTCGTACGGAAGCCACGCTTTGTCGCGTTGGACCTCCGCATCGGTAAACTTACGTCCAATCAGGCGCTTCACGGAAAATATCGTGTTCGTTGGGTTCGTTACCGACTGCCGCTTGGCGAGCAATCCCACCAGCCGCTCACCGCCTTTCGAGAGCGCAACGATGGAGGGCGTCGTACGATTACCCTCGCTGTTCTCCAATATCTGCAACTCGCCATTCTTCATGACGGAGACGGCTGAGTTTGTTGTTCCTAAATCGATTCCAATTATTTTTGCCATGTTATTTTTTTAATGATTTTTTTATTTTTTCATCTACCGCTCCGCACCACGGGCAAAACCAATCTTTCTTTTTCTTCGGTGCGTCGCCGATCGCCCACCACTTCTTACATTTCCAGCATTGAAAATGATTCAATGCCTCCACCGCGCGTTTGTGTTTCATGTTCCCTTGCTTATAATCACGCGCGCCGGGCGCAAGACCTTTTCATGTAATCGGTATCCCTGCTCAATCACCTCCACCACGGCACCCGCCAGTTTTTCGGACGCGACCTCCGCGAGCGCTTCCGCAGTCGCGGGATCGAACACGTCCCCTTCTTTTACGTCCACCTTCTCCAATCCCCGCTTTTTTAAAATATCCTCGATCTGCGTGCGGATAAGATAGATCCCTTTTTCCACCGGCCCGACTTTCTCTAAAGTGCGCAAAGCGAGATCAAAGTTGTCCATCACTGAAATAAGGTCCTTGATCAGATCCTCACTTCCGTAGCGTGCGACCTCGATGGCGCGATTCGACTCCTCTTTTTTATAATTAATAAAGTCCGCTTTCGCGCGCTGCCATCCGGCAAGATATTCATCCCGCTGAGCCGACATCTCTTCTATCTGCTCCTCGAGGTCGACCACCGTCGGTTCCGGCAATTTGTTTTCTTCGTCCGCCATTGGTTTGTTAAAATTTGATTAAAGATTTTTAAATATTCGTATGACCTTTTTGTAGTCCATCCGTTTGGGGCCGATGGCAAAGATGGAGATTGTCGCGTCGCCGATCTGATAGTTTCCACCCACAACGGAGAGATTGTCGCTCGTCGTCAGCGGACTTTTCTTCCCGATGAAGATCTGCGGGCCGATGCCCATCTTCTCCGCCGCGCGCGGCGCGCGCTCGTCTACTTCCTCGAAATCGTGAATGACCGAACGGATGCCGCTCTGATCCTGCCAGTCGAGATGGTCGATCAGGTGTTGGAGGCCCGCTTTATATACCGATTCGCGCGCGCGATCCGCGGCGACGGAAAGCAAGCCGAGCTGAGCCGAAAGCTCGTTCAAAAGATCGGGCCACGCCTGCTCTTGGAGCAATAGATGGAGATCATTTTGTTTTGCGGTAACGGTGCGATCGCCCGAGGCGCTCGGCACGCTTGCAATCCCCAACATTCGCTTCGCAAAAAATTCATAGCCGGCGTTCGTCGGCATGCGTCCCGCCGAGTGGTGCGGCTGCTCGAGATACCCAGTGTTCTCAAGCTCATCAAGCTCGAGCCGAATCATCGCCGGCTTTATCCCGAAGTCGTAACGATCGTAGAGTAAGCCGGAGCTCACCGGATCGCCGGTGTTGATAAACTCCTGGATCGCCGCTTCTAAAATCTGTGCCGTTCGATCAGTCATGCACTATCTATTTTAGCCAGATTAGCAATCAAGTCAAGGGATTGCCAAGAGTGCGGGCGTGGATAAAAAAGGGCGACCGAACATTGCGTTGTTCGACCGCCGTATGGAGCACGCGCACGCTAGGAGAAACATCCTCCCATACCGCCCTCTTCCAGGAGATGGATCGCCTCACTAATCTGATCTGAGGAGCTACTGGTTTGCCGCTCCGTTTCTTGGATATCGGCGAGCGACAACCGCCAGTCCAACGTATTCTGTCGCAACTGTTGCCCTAGAATCTTCTCGCGGGCAACGCTCTTTCTCTGCACCGAAGCACTGCTTGGCATTGATCCTCCCCAGAAAACTTTATTTCTAAGATTAGTTATATCATAATCACAATAAAATGGAAGCCTCCCCCTCTGCGGTATGCACAAGCTTTTTTATGTTAAAATATCATTATGGAAATAAAGAAAGGGAAAGGGGTCCAGTGGGTCGACGTGGCGAAGCCGACGGACAAGGATCTGGCGTGGCTCGAAAAGGAATATAAGCTCCATCCCGTTATCGTGGAGGAATTGCGGGGGCCCTCGGCACGGGGGCGCGTAGAGGCATATAAAGATTATCTTTATTTCATCTATTACTTCCCTGTTTATGATCGCGACGACGAGGCGTCGACACGCACCGAGATCGATTTCATCGTCACTAAGGACAGCATCGCGACCGTCCACTATGACGGCTTGGACGATGTGATGAACGGCTTGGACGTAACAGAATGCGATTCATCGCTCGCGGTGATGTACCGTCTCATCGAACATCTCATCAACTTTCAGGAGCGGCAGTTGCGCCACATCCGCGAAAAAGTGGAAGCGGTCGGCAAGGAGATTTTTAAAGACAAAGAGAAAGAGGTGCTTGAACGCATTACCTACCTCAAGCGCGACGTTTCGGAGTACCGCATCGTCGTACGCCTCCAAGAACCAATCCTGCGCTCGCTCCTCGCAAAAGGAAAAAAGTTCTGGGGCGACAGCGCCGAGATCTATCTGAACGATCTCATCGGCGACCAGCTGAAGGTTGTAAATCAGCTTGAAGACTATCGCGAAGCGATTGCCGACTTTGAAGACACCAACAATCAGCTGATGAACCTCAAGATCAACAGCGTCATGAAAACATTCACGTCGCTTTCATTCCTCACCTTCCCCTTCATGCTCATCGCCGCGCTCTTCAGTATGAACACTCGCGGCACGCCGATCATCGAACTCCCCTACTCATTCTGGATCATCTTTGGCATCATGATCGTCGGAATGGTCGCAATGACCGTTTACTTCAAGCGAAAGGGATGGTTCTAGGTCTCGCGCAGTTCTCATCATCGTATGATCACGCTCTATAATACACTCTCACGCAAGAAGGAATCGCTTAAACCCATTCATCCGGACTGGGTCGGTCTCTATACCTGCGGGCCGACGGTGTATAACTTCGCGCACATCGGCAATCTCCGCACCTATATTTTTGAAGACGTCCTCGAACGAACTCTGCGCTTCGACGGCCACGCCGTACGGCGCGTGATGAATATCACGGACGTTGGCCACCTTACCGGCGACACCGACGCGGGCGACGATAAGCTTGAGACTGCGGCCGAGACACAAAAAAAATCAGTGGAGGAAATTGCCAAGTTCTATACCGATGCATTCTTTGAGGACCTTGCGAAGCTGAATATTATAAAACCAGATATCGTCGCACCCGCGAGCGCGTACGTGCGCGAGCAGATTGCGTTAGTTCAGATATTGCTCGAAAAAGGGTTCGCGTATGACACACCGAAAGCGGTTTATTTTAATGTAACCGCGTTCCCCGATTACGGCGCCCTCTCTGGACAATCGCTCGCGGAAAAAATGACCGGCGCGCGCGAAGAAGTGGTCGTTGACGACGACAAGCGCAATCCCGCCGATTTCGCGCTCTGGTTCAAGTTGGAAGGAAAGTTTAAAAAACACTTACTGCATTGGCCGTCACCATGGGGTGAAGGATTTCCCGGATGGCATATCGAGTGCTCCGCGATCGCACGGCACTTCCTTGGACAGCCGTTCGACATCCATGCGGGCGGCATCGACCTTGTGGGCACGCATCACACGAACGAGATCGCGCAATCGGAGGCCGCATACGACGTTCCGCTCGCACACATGTGGATGCACGGCGAACATCTACTGATCGACAACGGCAAGATGGCAAAGTCGGAGGGAAATTTTCTTACGCTCACCGAGCTGGAAGCAAAAGGATATCATCCCCTCGTCTATCGCTATCTCGTGCTCGGCGCGCACTATCGCACGCGGCTGAACTTTACCTGGGAAAGTTTGGACGCGGCGCGGAACGGCATTGAGCGGCTCTATGAAGCGGTGAATGATCTCTATGGAGAAAGCGCGTCGACCAAATCGCCGAAAAAATCTCTCGAACAATACGTCGCCGAATTCCGCGCCGCGATGGACGACGATCTGAACACGCCCCAGGCGCTTGCCATACTCCACGAAATGCTGGCTGATGGCGGCAATCCAAAAGAGAAGCTTACGCTCGTCAAGCAGTGTGATACAGTTTTGGGACTTGGATTGGAAGATGCCATGGCCGACGCAAGCGTGGCCGAGAACGACCCCAAAATCGCAGAAATGGCCCGAATATATGCCGATTTGCGGGGCAATAAACAGTTTATCCAGTCCGACGCTTTGAGAAAAGAGATAGAAGCATTAGGATATTCCATAAGGGATACCAAAGACGGTTCACGAATTAGGAAAAGATTTTTTTAATCTTTTAAATAATTATTAAAAACGATGGCGGTCATCAAAAAATCACAACTGAAACTCCCACCGCAGAACCTGGAAGCAGAACAGGCGGTGTTGGGTTCCGTCCTCATCGATAAGAACGCGATCTTCCGTGTGGCGGATATTTTATTGCCGGAAGATTTTTACACGCCGACGCACGAACGGATCTACAAAGCCATCCTTACGCTCTATGAAAAGCATCAGCCGATTGATGTGCTCAGCCTCACCAATTTCCTCAAAGAGCACGAGCTCTTAAAAGAGGTCGGCGGATCGGCGTATCTTGCGGACCTTACGAACCATGTGTCGAGCGCATCGCACGTCCAACACTATGCCACGATTGTAAAAGAGAAAAAGGTTTTGCGCGATCTCATCAAGGCGTCGGCGGAGATCGCCGAAGACGTGTTCTCGAACGGCGGCGAGGTGGAAGACCTACTTGATGACGTCGAGCAGAAGATCCTTTCGATCTCACAGAAATCCATGCCGCAAAATTTCGTATCGCTCAAGGACGACCTCACGAGCGCATACGAGCGCATCGCCAGCCTCCACGCCGGTGGCGGAAAGTTGCGCGGCGTGCCCACTGGCTTCCCTGCGCTCGACGAGACGCTTTCCGGACTTCAAAAATCCGAGCTCGTCATTCTCGGTGCGCGTCCGTCGGTCGGCAAGACGTCGCTCGCACTCGACATCGCGCGGAACGCGGGCAAGGCGGGATTCACCGTCGGACTTTTTTCGCTCGAAATGTCGCGTGAATCATTGCAGGACCGCATCATCGCTGCCGAATCGCAGGTGCCGCTCTGGAACATTCTCACCGGCCGCATTTCGAACGACAGCGAATTCTCCATGATTCAGAACGCGCTGGATCGACTTTCTACGATCAAACTTTTTATTGACGACTCTCCGTCACTGAACGTGTTGCAAATGCGCTCTATGGCACGACGGTTGCAGGTGGAACACGGGCTTGATCTGCTCATCGTGGACTACCTCCAGCTCATCCGCCCGCGCACGAACAGCGATAACATGGTGAATATGATCACCGAGATATCGCGTGGACTCAAGGCGCTTGCGCGCGAGCTCAAGGTACCGGTGCTCGCGCTCTCCCAGCTCTCGCGCGGCGTGGAACAGCGCGATCACAAGATCCCCCGCCTTTCGGATCTCCGCGAATCCGGCGCGATCGAACAGGACGCGGACGTTGTAATGTTCCTCTGGCGCGACGAGCGTAACCCAAACGACACTACGTCGTCCATCGACAATACCGTCCACTTGCGGATCGCCAAGCACCGCAACGGCGCGCTCAAGGATCTCGACTTCTTCTTCGACGCGGAACGCGCGAGCTTCAAGACGATAGAGAAAAGATACGAGGAACTGCCGGCCCTCTGAGGTATAGCCTACATACTTTTTTCAGGTACGCGTCACCGCCTTCTGGCGAGGCGCTCCATCTCAATCGCCTTCGCGACCTCCGATAGCCCCCAAAGTATGTGGCTATACCTCAGAGGGCCAACACCTTAGCGTTTCCTCTCTTTCTTTTCGAAATGCCAATGCCACGGTTCATACATAACGCCATCTTTGTTTTTTTTGGGATATGACAAATAAAAGCCAAATTTGTTTGCATTGCGTATCAACCATTCAAATTCTATTGTCTTTCCAAATTTTAAAAGATCATCATCTTCTGGAATTCCTTCTTCTGTCATAAAATCGATTGCTTGTCGTTGGGGGTTACTGTGCTCACTGTAACCCGGGAAAGCAGCCCATCTGACGGTTTTCCTAAAATCAAAGCCCGTATATTCAAACAAAGAAAGGAACACTATAATTTGATAAGTTGGCGATCGGTAGCCAGACGCTACGAGTAACGACTTTCCAATATCCTTCTTTATCGCTGAATTCAGATGCCGATAAGCTTTATACACGGTACCGGGCAATAATTGCTCATTCATAGTTTTAGCTCTTCCTTTATGGAAAAACCTTTGCTTTCTTATCTTAACGATATCAGACGGAACGTTTTGTATACCAAAAAATTTTCCTTTAAAACCGTAGCGGCGAGGATCGATCGACAAAAACTTTTTAATGGCCAACCTTTCATCTTTTTCAAGGAATTTATAAAGTTTGGAAAAGGTGATCAACCGAAGGTCTTTTATTGCATTAGGACGATCTATCTTTTTTAAAATTGTTTTAACGATTTCCGGATCAAGAAAGCCGCGCTGTTTCATTGAATTAAGTATATATCATCTAGATCTCCCAGCCGTTGAAATCCTCCTTGCTCCTTTATCCCCTATCTTCTATCCTTGTCTATATGATGAAACTTCCGGAGCCAGTGCAGAAGGTGGTGGACGAGCTTGCTGAGCTGCCGTCCATCGGGCCGCGCCAGGCGGTGCGACTTGCGTTCTATCTGATTGGACGGCCGAAAGAAGGCCTGCGCGTGCTCGCGCAAAGCATTGACGCGCTACGCTTGATCAAGATCTGCGAGCGGTGCTTCTTCGTCCATCAAAATGAGGGAACGCTGTGCGACGTCTGTGCGAATCCGGCGCGGAACCAGCGCGTCATCATGGTGGTGGAAAAGGAGACGGATTATCTTTCCCTCGAGAACACAAAAAAATTCACCGGACGGTATTTTATTATTGGGCCGGTACCTAAAACGGGATTTTTGGAACAGTGGCAGAAAACGCGTCTGCTTAGCTTGAAAAAATATATCGCGGACGCTCTCGGTGGCGCGGCGGATGAGATTATTCTCGGTTTCAGTCCCACCACACTTGGCGATTTCCAGGCGTCGCTCTTATTGAAAGAGCTCGCACCGCTTGCCAAGCGGATTAGCCGCCTCGGTCGCGGCCTCCCCACCGGCGGCGAGATCGAATTCGCGGACGACGAGACGTTGGGCGCGGCCATGGAAAGGAGGAATTAGAATTCTTTTCTCCCCCATTCCACAATTTTCCCCGCCTCAATCTCGCTCCGGTCAGCGCGGCGTAAACGGCGCGTAGCGGCGGCGCTTACTATTTGAAAGTGTTTTGAGGAATCCAATGCTTCGGCGATGTTCGAAAGATCCCCGCGCGATGTGAGCCACTCGTCGCCGCGCGCCGCGCGGCATTGCAGAAGATCGAACGGCGCAGAGTAGCTGCGCATCGTCTTTATACCACTGTCCAAAAAATATTCGTTGAAGTACGACATCGCGAGTTCGTGCGGGTCGCGGTAGACCGGGTCGCGGTAGCGCAGGACGGCGTGGTTCGTTTTGCTGATTGCGCCCCATCGCCCGCCCTCTTTAAAGAGCGCGACCACGTGGTCGTCGTCGTGATCGGTCGTCTTCAGATCGAGGAGCAGCGGCGGATGGCCGATGTGCCACAGCGCAGCGGCGGCGAGCATCGCGCCCTCCATGCAATGCGCCTTTCCGGTTTGCAATACCACGAGCGGCGATGCGTACGTATGCCGCCGCCCAGTGAAGTTCATCTCAAAATCGTTCACAAAATCCTGGATGGCGGCGGGGATGCGCAACTTTTTGAATATCGAAAATTCCTCGGGAAATTCCTTGATGACCGCTCTTGGAAAAGCACGCATAAAAGAATTATAGCAGACGCCCAACGAACTCCATCACGTAATCGCTAATTTGACATACCACTTCCAACATATTATAATTGCACCCAGCGAGGTAGAGGAATGCTCATCAGCTCGGCGGCTTATTTTGACGTTTGCGGTTGCGGGCGTCACGGCAGGATTGTTACCGCAACCGGCGAGAGTAGCGTCGTATTCTGCTCAAAAGAAGTGGCGCACGCGACACTCAACGCGGCGATAAAAGAAGGAAGGATCGCTGCCGACGAGCAGCTCATCGTATCCTCCCAGATTGATGGATCATTATTGGCGGAAGAAGAGTACGACGCCAACATCGACGCCAGGATCAAAGCGGAGATCATCAACGCCGTCCATGAGATTTGGCTGGAAAGGGCCGAAGAACTACCACAGCCGGAATACGTCAATTGACCGCGTCCCTTTCCCGTTCCCGAGCCTGCAACCAGACAATGGTTGTGGGCTCTTTTTTATTCTATCCGTGCCGGACCTCGATCACATCCCCATCATTTACCACATATTCCTTTCCCTCCACTCTTAGCCATCCTTTCTGCTTCGCCTTGCTCCAGCCGCCCACTTCCAATAATTTGTCCGTTGGGACAATCTCCATACGGATGAACTTCTCCTCGAAATCGGTGTGGATGACGCCTGCGGCCTGCGGCGCCTTTGTCCCCCGCTCGATCGTCCACGCGCGCGTCTCGTCGTCGCCGGTCGTAAAGAAGCTGATGAGGTCCAGCACGTGATATGCTTTTTTGACGAGCAGCGGGATCTCCACCGACTCCACCTCCGGCGACGAAAGATCGCTCACGAGATAGTCCGCACCGAGCGCCGCGATCTTGGCAAGCAGTTCGGGCGACACATCCGATTCTTTTCCGTTGATAAGATACAGTTGGCGCTTGATCGTAAGCAAACGCAGATCATTCAACCGCGGCTCGCTCTTGATTGCGTGGGAAAGTTCCGCGTCGCTCACCGGCAAAATGCCACTCTCGAGCGATTTCTTCAATCGCTCCAAAAGCTCCTTATCGTGCAACGCTTCTTTCTTACCCGCGCGCGCTTCCGCCTCCACGCGCACGAGACGCTTGTCCACCGCCGCGAGATCCTTCAGCATCAGCTCCAGATTAATCACATCGATGTCGCGTACTGGGTCGACAGAATTCTCCACATGGATGATATCCGGATTTTCGAACGCACGCACCACCATGACGATTGCCTGCGTGAGTTGGATGTCGTCCAAAAAAGCGTTGCCCAATCCCTCACCCTTATTCGCGCCCTTTACGAGACCCGCGATGTCAAAGAATTCCACGACCGCGGAAATTTTTTTCTTGGACGCGCTCATTACGTTCAATTTTTCCAGACGCTCGTCAGGAACGGCAACGACGCCGACGTTGGGGTCGATCGTCGCGAACGGATAGTTGGCAATCGTGATGTTCTGCTTCGTTAATATTTTAAACAACGTGGATTTGCCCACATTCGGAAGACCGACGATGCCAAGAGAAAGTTTCATTATTGTAGTGTACTCGTAGACATATACGCCGGCAATGTGTTCAAATCGATCGCCGACGTCCCATCCTTCTGGATGATAAACGTGAAGCCGAACGGATCCGCTGGCACTGACGGGATGATCCCCTTCGCGACGAGCTCAGCGGTGGATGTAGGATATGCGCCGAACTCTTTTTTATACATCGCCGATGCGGCATCCAGATAATCAAAATCCTGCAGGTGATCGATGTATGCCTGTGCGCGCGCCTGCGTGTCCAGGTCATTCGTGGAATCTTTGATGGTCTCCCAGAGCTGTTCCGTCTTCTGGCGCTGGTTCGTCTCAATGCCAAAGTTCAATGAGAACCGCTCGGCGTACCCTGGAATGCCCGGCGTCTCCGCCGCAAGGTTATAATACTCCGCCGCCGCCGGATCATTCTTGGCATATAAAAATTCGTTCGTTGCTATGTAGTACGGGATGCGCCAGTCGGAGTCGCCGTTCACGATTCCCTGTTGCCCGATCGCGTCGGCCTGCGCAACCGCCTGCGGATCATCCTGTGCCGGCACTGCCGGCAGCGTGAGTACCGAGAATGCGTATGGATAGCTGAGTTTCGGATCGACGGCGTTCACGAAGGCAAGGTCGGAAAAATATTCCGCTTTGCCATTCCATAAGTCCAGAATCTCCGGCATCGTCGTTGCCCACAGGAACGACGCAACTGCGGGATGAAATCCCATGTCGAGCAAGCGCACCATGAACGGCGACACCTCCTGCGCACTCGAGGCAGGCAGGGCGATCTTCGTGGTGTCGTACTCAAACTGCAAAAGCGCGACGAGCGCGAGCAGCAATCCCACTGTTATTATTTTTGTGAATGGATTATTGAGCCGCGCCATTTAAATTTCTTTCTTGTCAAATATCCACACAGCGGCAGTGAGGAGGAGCACGATGTACACCACGGCATATGCGACGGCGAGGCCAAACGAAGTCCATGGGGTGGTAACCGCGTGGATTGCAAAGTCGCGCACGTCGAATTTCTCCAGATTCGGGAATATATAATAGAATATCTCCACGAGCCATAGTTTGATGCCGCCGAGCCCGATGGCCTTCGCATCGGTCACAAGCTGGCTTACGATGTGACCGAGGAAAAATACGCCAGATGTGTACACGATGGAAAGCAATGAACTCGCGAACGTAGAGACGAAGATCGCGAACGCGAGGAAGAGCGCCATCTCTAGAAACTGCATCGCGATAGCGGTGAGTCCGACCCAGTCGAATCCGGCGCCCGCATGGAGCACCACGCCCATGTACGCCACGCCAAGGATGACGCTCGTCAGCAGGAGTACCATGCATAGTCCAAAAAATTTTCCCAGCACAAATTGCGCGCGCGATACTGGTTTAGAAAGAATAAAATAAACCACCTTACGATCCACGTCCTTAAAGAACGATGTCGTGCCGAGGAAAAGCGCGATGATCGCGTTAAAGAAATAGATGCCAGTCAGCCCAAACGCCTTCACCATCGAAGGCTCTTTAAGCACGAGGTCGGCGAGGAACAGTGTAAAGAACACATAGAGGAGACCGAACACGATGATGCCGTAGAGGATCTTGTCGCGAATCTCAAGCTTGAGCGTATTTTTTGCGATAATGAAAATGTTTCTCATAGTGCTGATTATTTGGGGGGTGGTTCAAGACGTGCTTCCGTTTCGTGCGCCTGCACCGCTTCCATAAATCGCTCCTCCAGCGGCTTGCCCGCACAGAATGTTTTCACACCGCCCGCATACAACAATTTTCCTTTATGCACGATCCCCACTTCGTCGCAGATCTCCTCCACATCGGCAAGGATGTGTGTATTCAAAAAGATCCGACGCCCTTCGTGCTTGAGATCGAGCATCACTTCTTTCATCTCGCGGCGGCCGATCGGGTCGAGCCCGTCGAGCGGTTCGTCGAGAAAAAGATATTCCGGATCGTTTACGAGTGATTGCGCAAAGCCGAGACGCTGGCGCATGCCCTTTGAATACGTGCGGATCTCCGCGTTGCGCGCGGCAAAGATGCCAACCTTCTTTAAAATTTCCTCATAGTGAGAGTTTCGCGCCGCTGGGCTTGCTCCGCTGTTCGTGTTATCAAAAAGCTCGTCACAAAATCGCAAAAATTCCATACCGGTCATCCGTTCATAAAAGTAGGGTGCTTCCGGCATATAGCCCAGCTTCTTTTTGAAAATAGGATGCGACGAGAGCGCCCCGTCGATCGTGATTGTGCCGCTCGTTGGCGCGAGCAAACCCACGACCATCTTCATGATCGTCGTCTTCCCCGCCCCGTTCTGCCCCAAAAAACCGAAGATCGGCACATCCACGGAGAGGGTGAAGTCGTCCACGACCACCTTCTTTTTATAGGCTTTCGTCAGATGCGAGAACTCAACCATGGAAAGAGTATAACAAAAAATTCCCTTGGGAAAAAGTCCATTAACGGTACTCTACCGGCACGCTCTCGAACTTGTTCTTGGTAACGATCACGTGGCCGAGTAGGCTGATACCAAGAATTTTTCCGGCTTCGACAATCTGCTTTGTAATAAGAATGTCCGTCTCGCTCGGTTTCGCCACGCCAGGGGGATGGTTATGCGCGAGGATTACCGCTGACGCGAAATACTCGAGCGCGGGGCGCGGAAAAAGAGCCGATCGGTCGCACAGTCAAAGAACCGCTTGCACCGCGCGAACGAAAGCGCACTGATAATGGCGGCAAGAATATTCACCACTTCGTCGTTGGGATAGAAGAATTTTCCCGTGACAAACTCGATGGTGAAAAACATTACGGCGATAGCGACGATGGATAAAAGATACGAGATGGCGCGGGCACGTGTTTTCACTCATCCACCATAAACCGGATTAAAGAAATATTAAAGACGCCGGAGGGCTAATGGAACGCCCTGACACGTCGCAACGCACGATGATAACTGATGGCGAACCGATGGGCCTCGTCGCGCACTTTGATAAGCGTTGTTTTTTGCACTCCTTTCGGTACGAGGCCGATGATGTCGTTGCGGTCGCGGCGCGGCCCTTTTGCAATCCCGATAATGGGGATCTTTATCCCGGCGCGAAGCAGGACGCGGCGGGCAGTGTTCACCTGCGCGAGACCGCCGTCGATGAGGACGAGGTCGGGCAGCGGCCACGGATTTTTTGACTCCACCGCTGCGTGCGCAAAGCGCCGCTCCAATACCTCTTTTAACATTCCAACATCGTTCGGTTGAAAGATGCTACGAATCTTAAACTTGCGGTATTCATTTTTGTCTGGCGCGCCGTCCTCGAACACCACCATGGACCCGACGGCGGACGTGCCGGAAATATTTGAAATGTCATAACCTTCAATGCGATAACCATCTTTTAACGCGGCAGCGGTGCCAGTGCCTGCACCACGCGCCATCAGCACCTCATTGTCGGAAATGAGCGCCGTGTCCTGGATATGCTGTAACGCGAACATCTGTCGTCGCAACACTTCCGCCCGCTCGAACTCCTGCTTTTTTACTGCCATACGCATTTCCTTTTCCAACGCGTGGATAATGCGCGCCTTCCTTCCCTCAAAAAACAACTTGAGCCGATCGATATTTTTTATATAATCCTCATGGGTGATCGCGCCGACGCACGTACCCGGGCAAAGCCCGATCTCGTAGTTGAAGCACGGGCGTTTCATCTTACCAATCTCATCCGAATCGTGTGTGCTCCACGGGAATATTCGCCGGAGGATACGCAACGCTTCGCGCGCGCTGGAAGCCGAAGTGAAGGGGCCGAAGCGCTTTCCTTGAACCACGCCACCGCCCACACCGCCACGGCCCCCGTTGGCCACACCACTCCCGCGCACCAGTAGCACTCGCGGAAATTTCTCGCGCGTGATTTCAAAATATAAAAAACTCTTGTCATCTTTTTCGCGCACATTGAACGGTGGCACAATCTTTTTGATCAGTTCCGCCTCGCGGATCAGGGCCTCAAGCGCGGTATCCTTCTGCTCAAACTCAATGTGCGCAATCTTGCTCACGAGCGTCTGAATGCGCACGTCATGCGGACGCTCAAAGTAGCTTGAGACGCGGCGGCGTAGATTTCCCGCCTTGCCGACGTACAACACGCGCCCGGCGGCGTCTTTCATAATATAAACACCCGGCGTTTCGGGAAATTTTTTGTACAAAGCGAAAGTTTTCACCATACTCGGCTAATCCTGCAACAGCACGTGCACCGCGCACTTCTCGAGCAACGGCACTGTGCCTTCTATCTCCTCGTTGATCTTCTCAAGCGGAACCGAAGTGCCGCCATTTTCGAACCTTAGCTCGTTCTCATAAATGTAAGCCACCTTATGGCCCTGCATATTATAAATAAAGCCGTTCTCAAAATAGCCAAGTTTTTGGTCGCCTTGATCTGTGCGAACATGGTTACCGTCGATCCATGCGATCTTTTGCCCATCCCGCCAGATCTTGTTGTCGAAGATTTTCATAATCTTATTATACCACCCGGCGCTATTTCTGTAGTAACGGCCTCAAGTACTCCCCTGTCACGCTCGCCTTTTTGCGCACAATCTCCTCCGGCGTACCGGTGGCGACGACAGTCCCGCCACGGGCGCCGCCTTCCGGGCCAAGATCAATCACCCAATCGGCACATTTAATGACATCCAAGTTGTGCTCAATGACGACGATCGTGTTGCCGCGGTCCACCAAACGCTGCAGCACCTTGAGGAGTTGGTCCACGTCGGCGAAGTGCAAACCGGTTGTCGGCTCGTCGAGTAGGTAGAGCGTGCGGCGCGTGTCGCGCTTGCCAAGCTCGGCGGACAGCTTGATGCGCTGCGCCTCACCGCCGGAAAGCGTTGTCGCCGATTGTCCAAGTTCCAAATATCCCAAACCGACCTCCTCTAATATAGTGAGTTTGTCCATCAGCCATGGAATGTCGCTGAAAAATTCCACCGCTTCCTCGATTGTCATCTGCAGAATGTCGAAAATATTTTTTCCTTTGTATTCTACGGCGAGCGTCTCGCGGTCGAAGCGCTTGCCCTTACACACGTCGCACGTGACGTACACCGTCGGCAAGAAATGCATCTCGATGGCGATCGTGCCGTGACCCTCGCAGTTCTCGCACCGACCACCCGGGACGTTGAAACTGAACCGGCCCGGCTTGTACCCGCGCACGCGCGCGTCTTCCGTACCGGCAAAGAGATCGCGGATATGCGTCCACGCACCCACGTACGTGGCCGGGTTGGAGCGTGGCGTGCGGCCGATCGCCGCCTGGTCGATATTGATGATACGCGTGATATATTCCATACCGAATATGGACTTATATCCACCCGCTTTGAAACTGGCATGATTTAATTTATCCGCGACGGCTTTATACAGCACATCATACACGAGTGATGATTTTCCGCTGCCAGACACGCCGGTCACTGCGGTAAAGCGGCGCAACGGAATATCCACATCAATGTCTTTCAAATTATTTGCATGTGCGCCGCGGATCTTTAAAAATTCCTGCGCGCTACCGCTGCTCCCCAATTTGGTCTTTGCACTCTTTGCGCCGCGTTCCGCCGGCAATACCACCTTACGCCGCGTCTCCGGCACCTCGATAAATTTTTTACCGCGTAGATATTGCAGGGTGAGCGAATCCTGCTTCATATCTTTGATCAGTTCCGGCATCGGCCCCTGCGCCACCACATTGCCGCCATGTACACCTGCGCCCGGCCCGATATCCACCAGATAATCCGACTCGCGAATCGTGTCCTCATCGTGCTCGACGACGATGATCGTGTTGCCGAGATCACGGAGATCTTTGAGCGTCTGAATAAGCTTCGCGTTATCGCGCTGATGCAGGCCAATCGTCGGCTCATCCAATATATAGAGCGTTCCCACCAGGCGCGAGCCGATTTGCGACGCGAGCCGGATGCGTTGACCCTCGCCACCGGAAAGCGATCCCGCCCTACGATCGAGCGTCAAATATTCCAAACCAACGTCCATCATGAATTTTAATCGGTTTTTAATCTCGCGAAGCGGCGCTTCGGCGACTTCATTAAGAGATCCACCGGTAAATTTCAATCCCGAAAAAAACGCGAGCGCGTCTTCTATCGATAATGCCGTGACGGTATGGATGCTCTTGTCGTCAATCAGTACGTTCAAACTTTCCACACGCAAACGCTTGCCTTCGCATGCCACGCAGATCTCGTCCGACCAAATATCCTTTGTGCCCAAGCCGTGGCACTCCGGACACGCGCCGTACGGGCTGTTGAATGAGAACAGGCGCGGCTCGATCTCCGGGAACGAGAACCCGTCGTGCGGGCATGTGAACTTTGCCGACAAAGAAACTTCTTTGTCAGTGATGAGCGTCACGACCGCGTTGCCATATTTGAGCGCGCTCTCGATTGCTTCCGCTAAACGCAAACGATTATCTTTGTCTTTAAAGTTCATTCCCGACGGAAGGCGATCTACGATGAGGTCGATATCGTGCGCCTTATAGCGCGAAAGCTCCACGCGTTCGCGGAGTGAATGATATGTGCCGTCAATGCGCACCTCGGAAAATCCCGCATTCAGAAAATCATAAAGCATCTGGTAATACTCGCCTTTCCGTCCACGCACCACTGGCGCGAGAATAACGAAATTTTTTTTATCTTTATTACCGTCCGAAATCTCGATCGCGACATCCACGATCTCCTCGTTCGTCAATTTTTTAATTTCACGGCCGCACATGGGGCAATATGGCTTGCCCGCGCGGGCAAAAAGCACACGGAGGTAATCGTAGATCTCGGTGATTGTGGCCACCGTGGAACGTGGATTCGCGGAGTGGGATTTTTGGTCGATGGAAATGGCAGGCGAAAGTCCCTCGATCTCGTCCACGTCCGGCTTATCGAGGCGACCCAAAAACTGTCGCGCGTACGCGGAAAGCGATTCGATGTAACGCCGCTGGCCCTCGGCAAAAATCGTGTCGAACGCGAGCGACGATTTGCCGCTCCCGGAAAGTCCGGTGAAGACGACCATTTTGTCGCGCGGGATTTCGAGGTCAATGTTCTTAAGGTTGTGCTCACGCGCGCCTTTGATGATTATTTTGTCGTGTTTCATGATTTTTTAATAGTGGGTTTTTTCTTAACGCCCACGTCTTTTTCCTTCGATATCCTTGCGCCTTTCATCGCCTCCTCCACCACCGCTACCTTCTTATTCAGCTCCCGTATCTCATCCCGCAAGATTCCCGCAAGCTCAAAATTTAGTTCTTTCGCAGCCATGCGCATCTCTCTTTCTTTCTCTGTAATTAATCGCTGAAGCGCAGTCTTTGATCTCGGCACGGGCATCGTTTCTAATTTTAGAATCTCATCGATATCAACGCTCGGCAAGATATCCGAGATCTTCCGTACCACCGTGCGTGGTGTTATGTTGTGCTCTTTATTGTACGCGACTTGAATCGCGCGGCGGCGATCGGTCTCTCCGACGGCACGCTCAATTGAACCGGTGATATTGTCTGCATACATTACCACCTCACCCTCCACGTTGCGTGCCGCGCGGCCTATCGTCTGAATGAGCGAGACCTCGCTGCGCAGGAACCCTTCCTTGTCCGCATCTAAAATCGCGACGAGCGAAACTTCGGGAAGGTCCAAGCCTTCGCGGAGCAAGTTTACGCCGACGAGCACTTCTATTTTGCCACGGCGCAGATCGGTCAAGATCTTAATGCGATCCATCGTTTTCACATCGCTGTGGAGATAATTCACTTTTATTTTCTTCTCTTCTAAATACGCGCTAAGATCTTCCGCCATACGCTTAGTAAGCGTCGTCACCAGCACGCGCTCGTGCTTAGCCACGCGCTCCTGAATGCGCGGAATGAGGTCTTCCACCTGCCCGCGCGCAGGCTTGATGGTAATCTTTGGATCGACAAGGCCCGTCGGGCGAATGATCTGCTCTACTATCTGTCCACGCGGCGGCTTGCTCTCCTCACGCTCATAAAGGCTCGGCGTCGCGGACGTGTAAATGACCTGCCCGATGCGCTCCTTAAACTCCGCAAACCGAAGCGGCCGGTTATCGATGGCCGACGGCAAGCGAAATCCGTATTCCACTAAAGTTTTTTTTCGCGCCGCGTCGCCATTGAACATGCCCTGCAATTGCGGCACCGTCATGTGCGATTCGTCGATGATGGTAAGAAAATCCGGCGAGCCGTCCTCGTTGTGAGGGAAATAATCCAAAAGCGTTGCCGGCGGCTCGCCTGCGGCGCGGCCGGAGAGATGGCGCGAATAGTTCTCAATGCCATGACAATACCCCACCTCGGCCATCATCGCGAGGTCGAACTTGGTGCGGCGCTCGATGCGTTCCGCCTCCAAAAACTTTTTCTCTTTTTCAAACTTCGTCAACTGCTCTTTTAATTCTTTTTTAATCTCAACGAGGGCACGCTCGCGAGACGCCGGCGCGGTAATAAAATGCTTTGCCGGCGCAAAAAGAATGTCCGGAATCGATGGCGTCTTGCCCGGCTGAAATCCTTTCACCGGATCGGTCTCATAGATGGCGCGGATAACACCGCCGGACACCTCCAGGTTATAAATGATCTCGCGGTCAGCGGGCATGATCTCCCAGTTCTCGCCGCGCAGGCGGTACGTCGCGCGCTTAAGGTCTGCCGTCGTGCGGTTGAACTGTAGAGAAACAAGCTTGCGCGAAAAATCGCGGCGCTCCACCGCGTCGCCAACTTTGAAACGAATGATGTTCTTGGCATACTCTTCCGGCGCGCCCAAGCCGTAGATGCACGACACCGACGCCACGATGATCACGTCGCGCCGCGTGAGCAGCGCCATCGTCGCCGCGTGGCGCAACTTGTCAATCTCGTCGTTGATCAGCGCCTCCTTGTCTATATAGGTGTCGCTCGACGGCATATACGCCTCCGGCTGATAGTAGTCGTAGTACGAAACAAAATAATTGACGGATGAGTTCGGGAAAAGCTCGCGAAACTCGTTGCAAAGCTGTGCGGCGAGCGTCTTGTTGTGCGCGATCACGAGCGTCGGCTTCCCGATCTGCTGGATCACATTCGCCATCGTGAAGGTCTTGCCAGAGCCGGTGACGCCAAGCAGAGTCTGGTCGCGAAACCCCTCGCGCAAACCCGAAACAAGCGATGTGATCGCCTTCGGCTGGTCCCCCGCAGGTTTGTTATCGGATATGATCTCGAAATGATTCATAGTAACAATAGATAGCACTTAGTGCACATAATAAGCAAAGCGCCCCTCGCCCGAGGGCTATAGGGGGTACTCATGCAAAACTTCCTCCCCAGTTTAATCGAAATTTGATGAGGAGTCAAAGCGAGATATATATAAAAACGAAAAACCGCATTCCGGCCTCACACCGGAAAGCGGTCTTTCTTCTAACTAACAAGATTCATTTTAGCACACTTTTGGGAATGTCAAAATGTGGATAGTCCCCCCCCTACACCAGCACTTTCGTTAGTGGGCACAACTCGTGCTCGTGCGGACGCGCCACGCAGTAGGCCCGGCCGTAATCGATGATCATATACGTCGCCGCGAACCAATCTTTGCACGGGATGATGGCCATGAGGTCCCGCTCGATCTTCTCCGGCGTCTTCTCGCGCGAAAGGCCAAGCACGCGCGACAGACGTATTACATGCGTGTCCACCGCGATCCCCTCCACCACACCGTAGGCGTTGCCGAGGATGACGTTCGCCGACTTGCGCCCGACGCCCGGGATCGTCACCATCTCCGCCATCGTGCGCGGCAACTTGCCGCCAAACTTTTCCTTGACCACGCGCGCGGCGCCGAGGATGTTGCGCGTCTTGGCGCGATAGAAACCGCAGGCGTGGATGGTCTTTTCAAACGCTCGCACACCGCGCGCGGTCTTGCCCGCACGGACATATGCATCAAGCGTGGGATATTTCTTGAACAGTGCAGGGGTCACTTGATTCACCTTCTTGTCCGTGCACTGCGCGGAAAGCTGGACGGCCACGAGCAACTCCCATTTGTTGGAGAACGTCAGCGCGATCTTTGGATCCGGGAAAAGCTTATGCAGGGTCCGGGCGATCTTGGCCCAGCGCTTTTTGTAATACGGAAGATCCTTTTGGGAGATCATGAATTATATTATAGCCCGAATACACAGACATTGCCCAAAAGATACTTTTGTGCTATATTGATTTCAGCGAAAGGACTGGCCCGTGCCAATAAAAAGACGAAAGAAGACGCCGACGGTGGCCGAAGTCGCCATCCAAGAGACCTCCGGCATCTATTCCGCGCGCCGACCCGATTTCCTGGGAGCCCGGGAAGCCGCGTTGGACCACGTCGGGCTCGAACCATTCACCACCACGAGAAACGAAATCCGCAGCAAAGTTTCTCGGAATGGAGCTCACTGCAGTAATGCGGTCCAGCGGAAAAAGAAAAGAATCAAGTTCTTCAACGAACATCATGGGGATCTCTTCCCACCCGCCGCCTAGCAAATGCCGGGCGGATTTTTTATCCGATTGCGTCCTCATTATCCTTGCGCTGTTTATGTAAAATAACTTCCCCCGGAGAAAATGCCAAGTTATCCACCTTCATGGCGATGAGCGGCAGGCCACGCGCGCTCCCCTTCAATAGCTGCCCCTCCGCAGTCATATCAACTATCTTATCCGGAACAAAAGTGCCTTCGTCCTTAATTTGGGCCGTCGCCTCATCTTTGGTAAAACGGAAAAACACTCGGACTTGCTTCATCTTATTTTCCCCTATCTCTTGCGCGGCTCTTATTCGTTCCGTAAAATCATTTTCTCCATCGCTTTTATTGATATTCAAATTTCCATGCACGATAGCATTCATCATCGCCTCCCTCACGGCATCCGCAAACGCCCCCCTCTGATCTTCCGGCCATCCGAGTTCCTTTAATTTATCCTCCGTAATCGATACCGCTACGTCGATATTTTCGAGGCTGTTATCCCATGAAAATTCCTCCTCGTAGACCTCGTTCTGTTCTCTTCCTTCGAACTTCATATTTATTTTTTTATTTAAACCGTACCGGGATACTAAGAGACGCGGCGTTTTGCGGCAACCCCGACGGGTTATCTTTTGATAGCACCACAGTGCCGGTCGCGCCATACGGCGCGGCAAATTGCGCGATCGCTGTGAACGGCACGGAGCTTGTAGATGTCCAATCTACCTGCGCGTGCGCGATGCCAGTGCCAAGCACCGTACCGTCACCATCGAGCACCTTTACCGGGAACGACGCCTCGAAGAACCATCCACCGCCAGTGACCGTTCCGATGATAGTGACTGGTGATGTGATCAGCGCGCCCGCTTGCGGAGCCGTCACCCCAACATGACCGTCCGCGGACATGGTCGGCTGAAGAATCTTCGCACCGCTAACGTTGTCCGGCGGCAACTGCGGCGCCTTCGCGGGATTGTAGAAAAACAGCACCCCAAGTAAAACAATGATGATCACGGCAAATACGATGGCCAATGTTTTTAGGGCGGTCAACGCTTTCATGCCTCTATTATACCAAAAGGCGCGACCGCGGCGCTACTTGAGCGGCCACGCGCCTTCACGGCGCAGGATCGCTATTTTGCGGTGCGTGCCGCGCGCATATCCGCCCGACGTGCCATCGGAGCGGACCACGCGATGGCACGGCACTTTTGCGGTATCCGGATTGTTGTGCATAATGCTCCCTACCGCACGATATGCGTTCAGCCGCTCGGCGCGGCGCGCGACCTCTTTGTAAGTCATCGTACTCCCGCGCGGGATCTTGGCGACGACAGCATAGACTTTTTGCGTGAAAGATAATGGATATTTTGGCATATAAGGCATTATAAAGAAAACGGGCCGGGAGCAAAAGCTTCCGGTCCGCACTGCAAAAATTCCTAACCCGCTATGGCGCCCACGAGCGCATCGTCTTTTTCAACCAAATAGCATGCGTCGAAATCAACGATGACGAGTACGACCTCTACCCACGGAAAACGTCCCCGAAGCACTACGCCGGCCTTGAGAAGCATATCCTCATAATAATCCAGGTCTTGCTGTCTGCCGCACGCGACACACTCGTTATGCATTCTGGCCCTGATCTTCATAAGGTCATGGGCAAAAAGTGCGATCTTCTCCAGCAGACATTCACGATCGCGGGGATCTTTTGGGTCCACCAGGTCTTTGATACCCCCTGGAATTGTTATTGGTATCGCCTCGTCGTCGCCAACACATTCCCCGACCAAACCTCTCGAACCTTTTATGCGGCGGTCGGAACAGCCGATATCAACGGTTGACACGGGATTGTGAACCCGTGGAAAATCACGTTCCAAGATTTTTCTGCGGCTCATCGTCGCTCCTGCGAGTTGATTATGTACCGAACGAGATTATACCACGTTACGCGATTGCATACAACCCATCAAAATCCGCGAAATAGGCATACACGGAAATTCCAGAACCATCTTGAAGTTCTTTCCTCACAAAATCCTGCGCCTGATGCAATTGTTTTACCAACTCCGCTTTTTCCGCTTCTGCATCGGCAAAGCTCTTTGAACCGCCGTACGCGCCGCAATCGCGATGCAACATGAGCACCACGCGCTTCGTGCCGTGAAGTCGCGCGGATGTTTTGATCTGGTTCAGCACGAAATCGTGGTCGGGCGATGCGCTTTCTACTGACGCGAGCGCCTTCGCGCCACCGGCGATCTTTACAAGGTCAATATGGGCAAATCCTTCCTGCTTGCCGAAGGCTTTTAATAATTTATAGAAGCGGTCATCGAAACACCATACGACGCACGCATCAGCGGTGTAATGTTCTTTTAAAGATTCAAATTTAACGAGTAGCTCCATGATGATATTAAAAAATTATTGCGCTTCTTCCACTAAGATCTTTGCCTGACTACCCAAATCAACTTCCAAAAATCCGGAGCCGACGGGGATGAACACTTCTTTTCCTTCCCCATCCACAATCGTCATTGTTCCTTTTTCCAAGATGGAGATGAGCGGCTCGTGATTGTCCAAGATGGTGATCTCGCCGGAGCGGGTATTGCAATTCACCGACTTCGCGTCGCCCTGGAACAATACTTTCTTCAATGAGTAGACGCCAAGTTTCATTTTTACGCCAAAAAATTATTTTACCGCGTTCATCGCGCCCACTTCCTCAATGCCGCCTTTCATGTAGAACGCATCTTCCGGCTGGTCATCATATTTACCGTCGAGGATATCGCGGAAGCTCTTGATCGTATCCTTGAGCGAAACATATTTGCCTGCCGCGCCGGTGAATGCTTCGGCGACGAAGAACGGCTGGGAAAGGAAACGTTGGATCTTGCGTGCGCGATACACCGTCTGACGATCAATATCGGAAAGTTCCTCAATGCCCAAAATAGAAATAATGTCCTGCAACTCTTTGTAGCGCTGGAGTGTTCCCTGCACATCGCGCGCAACCTCGTAGTGGTCTTTGCCGACGATCTTCGGATCAAGCGCGGTCGAGGACGACGCGAGCGGGTCCACCGCCGGATAAATACCTATTTCGGTGAGCGCACGATTAAGCACCACGGTGGAATCCAAGTGGCTAAAGGTCGTCGCCGGCGCAGGGTCGGTAATGTCGTCCGCCGGCACATAAATGGCCTGCACTGACGTAATAGAGCCCTTCGTGGTGGACGTGATGCGCTCCTGGAGTTCAGCCATCTCGGACGCGAGCGTCGGCTGATAACCCACTGCCGACGGCATACGGCCAAGTAACGTAGACACCTCGGAACCAGCCTGGGAATAGCGGAAAATATTATCGATGAAGAGTAAAATATTTTTGCCTTCTTCATCGCGGAAGTATTCCGCCATCGTGAGCGCAGAGAGCGCAACGCGGGCGCGGGCGCCCGGCACCTCGTTCATCTGTCCGAACACGAGCGCCGTCTTGCCGATAACACCCGACTCCTTCATTTCATTGTAGAGATCGTTGCCTTCACGCGTGCGCTCGCCGACGCCGGCGAACACCGATACGCCGCCTCCCACCTCCGCCGTGTTACGGATAAGCTCCTGAAGCAACACCGTCTTGCCAACACCGGCACCGCCGAACAACCCGACTTTGCCGCCCTTGATGAACGGACAAATGAGATCAATCACTTTGATTCCCGTCTCGAACACTTCCGTCTTGGTGGACTGGTCGGTGAACTTCGGCGCTTCGCGGTGGATCGGTGAGAATTTTTTGAAAGGCTTAGCCAGCACCGTGAGCGGGTTGCCGAGCACATCAAAAATATTGCCGAGCGTCTCCTCGCCCACCGGCACCTCTATCATTTTGCCCGTATCTTCCACTTCCGCGCCGCGATTGAGGCCGTCGGTCGGCGCCATTGAGATCGCGCGGACCTTGCCCGGTTCCAAGTGCTTTACGATCTCCGCCGTGATCGTTGTCGCCTCGCCGCCCTTCGCCGCACCCATTTTAATATGCACCGCGTTATAGATTGGTGGCAATATCGTCCCCTCGCCAAAGTCGATGTCCACGACCGGCCCGATGATCTGCGTAACTTTTCCTTTTTTTATAGTGGTGTTTGCCATGATTATTGTAATGCTTGCGCGCCCGACGTGATTTCGATGATCTGGTTCGTGATGGCTGCTTGACGCGACTTATTATAGACCATCGTGAGATCTTCCGAAAGCTCGGACGCATTGTCCGACGCGTTTTTCATCGCCACGCGCCGCGCGGAGTGCTCGGAGGCGTTCGCCTCGAGGATGGCGTGATACAGGCGGATCTTGAGCAACTTCGGCGCAAGATCTTCCAGCACCTCTTTCGGCGACGGCTCGATGATATATTCCTTCTCGCGTTCGTCCAAAAACGTCTCCGACTTTGCGTAATCCGCATAACGTCCTGCGCGCGGGATTGTTTCCGCGATGGACTCCTTGATTGCTTCGTAGCTCACCGGAAGGAATGGGCGGACGACGGGATCCTGCCGCAACGCGGTGACGAACGTGGTGAAGAACGCGATGCATGAATCAAAATCGCGGCGGGCATAGCCAGTGATCAAAAAGTCCGCGATCGGTTCCGCCTCCAAGATATTGCTCACGTCACCGACGCGATTGAACGACACGACCACGTTCGCTTTGCGGCGTTCGAGATAGCTCTTTGCCTTCTGCCCGACGGCGATGAATGAATAACGTGGATCGAGGATGTCGATCTTGTTCGCCTTCATATATTTCTCGAACTCGCGCGTGACCGCGCCGTTGAACGAACCAGCGAGACCGCGGTCGGACATCACCAAGAGGAACACCTCTTTCTCCACCGTGCGCTTTTGGAAGATCGCGGGAGTCGGAACATCCTTGAGCGACGACAAAATGCCGAGCAGCTCAAGCGCGGCATACGCATACGGACGCGACGTGAGCGCAAGCTCCTGGCTCTTGCGCATCTTGGTGGCGGAGACGAGCTCCATCGCCTTCGTGATCTGCCCGATATTCTGGACACTCTTCATGCGCCGCTTGAGACTCTGTCCGGATTCCATAGTATCGTTTATGTAAAATTATTTTACAAGGAAATGCGAGATCGCTTCCTTCAATTTATTTTCGACGACTTCGTCAAACAAGCCCGTCTCGCGAATCGGTTTCAAGATATCCTCCTCGTGGAGTGTGGAAAGGTAATCGACGAGTTCGTTCTGCTTCTTTTTGACATCTTCCACCGCGATCGTCTCAAAATAATTATTGAGCACCGCGTAGAACACACACACCTGCTTTTCGATCGGCAACGGATCCTGATCATCCTGTTTGAGGATCTCGTTGATTTTCTGACCCTGTAAAATTTTCTTACGCGTCGCTTCATCCACGTCGGTGGCAAACTGCGCGAACGCCTGCAATTCGCGGAACTGCGCGTGCGCGAGCTTGAGCTTGCCCGCGACCTTCTTCATCGCCTTGGTCTGCGCAGCAGAACCAACGCGCGAAACCGAAATACCGACGTTCAGCGCCGGACGCTGGCCCTGGTTGAAGAGGTCGGTCTCGAGATAGATTTGGCCGTCCGTGATGGAGATGATGTTCGTCGGGATATATGCCGTCACGTCGCCGAGCTGGGTTTCCACGATCGGAAGCGCGGTCAAAGACCCCCCGCCAAGTTCTTTGGAAAGTTTTGCGGAGCGCTCCAGCAAACGGGAGTGCAAATAGAACACGTCGCCCGGATACGCTTCGCGTCCTGGCGGGCGCCGTAACAGCAAAGAGATCTGGCGATATGCCCATGCATGCTTGGAAAGATCATCGTAAACAATGAGCGCATCCATGCCTTTGTCGCGGAAGTATTCGCCGATCGCGGTACCCGCGTACGGCGCAAGATACCACATCGCCGCTGGCGAGCCTGCCGATGCGGAAACGATGATGCTATATTTCAACGCGTCAAATTTTTTCAAAGTCTCCGCGATGCGCACTACTTTGGATTCTTTTTGTCCAATTGCCACGTAAATACAGATCGGCGTGCGGCGACCAGTATCGTTCTTTTGATTCAAAATGGCATCGAGTGCGACGGCGGTCTTGCCCGACTGGCGGTCACCGATGATAAGCTCGCGCTGTCCGCGGCCAATCGGGATTAAGGCATCAATGGCTTTGATGCCGGTGTGGAGTGGGGTATTCACCGACTCACGTTCCAAAATGCCGGGCGCGCGCGCTTCCAAAGAATTACGCTGAATTTTTACGCCGGGTTTAAAGATTGGTCCTAGTCCATCCTGCGGCTCACCTAATGGATCCACCACGCGGCCGATCAGATCGTCTCCCACCGGGATAGAAAGAATATCGCCGGTACGGCGCACGGTGTCGCCGACCGCGACGGAAAGAAAATCGCCGAGTACGAGGCCGCCGATGGATTCCTCCTCCAAGCTGAGCGCGAGCGCCGGACGTTCGCCATGCACCGTTTCAATTATCAGAACTTCCTGACTCACGGCGTTGCGCAATCCTAAGATCTTTACAATACCGTCGCCAACCTCAATGACGCGGCCCACCTCAGCCCATTCGGGTTTCTCTTTATATCCCTCGATATCCTTTTTTAATTTTTCGATTATTTCGTATGACATATGATATGTGAATTGGCGGCGATGGCGCTACGCGCTTCCCAGCACCCCGTTCAATTTGTTCTTTAGCGACCCGTCGAACTGCATCTCGTCGTTCAGGATGATCTTGATCCCTGCAATGAGATCGGGGTCGATCCGCTCCTCCACCATGTCGCCCGGCTTTACGAAGTGCGCAATCAGGGCCTTCTGCGACGGAATGAGCGCGCGGGCCGACTCAACCGTCACCTTCCGCACGCCACTCTTGCCGCGCGCGAACCGTGACGCTTCCTCGAGGATCTTCCGTAAGTACCGCTCATCGCCATTCTTGCGCACGAGCGCAAGAAAATTCTTTGCGAACTCGTCGTCGGTCTTTTTGCCGGGCCCGGAAAGCACTTCTACGAGCGCCTTGGCGTACACGTGCGGTGCGTACTTCATACGGCGTGCGCGGCGTCGCCGACCGCTTTTGCGATTAGCGCGTCATCGATCTTTTCCGGCGAGAGTTCGACCGTTCTCACAATGGCGGCACGCACAAGTCCCGCCGCTTCTTTCTCCAACGCGCGGCGCGAATCTTCCTCTTGTGAGCGCAACCGCATGGCGGCGCTTCGTACCGCTTCTTCCTCGTGGCGCTTTGCCTCGGCAAGAAGTTTTTCTTCTAATGTCTTCGCCTCCGACTCCGTCCGCTTCAAAATATTGATCGCCTCATGTTCCGCATCTTTGATCTTTCCCGCCCCGATGACATCCACCTCCTGGAGACGACGCTCGGCCTCGTCGGCCATCGCCAATCCCCTTTCGATCCGCGAGCGACGATCATGCAACAGCTTTAACACCGGCTTATACACAAAAATACGCAGTATGATCAGGAGCAATGCAAAATTGACCGCCTGACTGAGCAGGAGCTCCCAATTGATGCCAAGATTATCCAACAGTTGCTGCATGATTATTTTTTGCGCGAGAGCGCGAACCAAGTTATTACACGAACTTTATAATGAGAGCGATAACAAGCGCGTAAATGGCGACGGCCTCCGCGAACGCGATGGCGAGAATTGCCATCGTCTGCACTTTGGACGACGCTTCCGGATTCCTTCCAATTGCCTCCACCGACTTCGAGCCGATCCAACCAATCGCGAGCCCGGGACCGAGTGTACCCAATCCCATCACGAACGCGGTGGCGAGAAGCCGCATACTATTAACATCCATAATGATTATTTAATAAAATATAATTTTAATGATTTCTTTCCACGACCTTTCCCTTCGCGACACTAGTGACCCGCCTCCTCGCCTTCGTGAGGAGTGATCGCTAAGGCAACGAATACCAATGTAAGCATCCCGAAGATGAACGCCTGGATAAAACCCACAAACACCTCAAGAAACATGAATGGCAGCGGAACGAGATATGGCACAAGGAGCGCCATGATGGCAAGCAGAACCTCGCCCGCGAACACGTTGCCGAAAAGACGGAACGTGAACGAGATAATTCTAGCAAATTCTGAGAGAAGCTCAAGTATGCCGACGAAAAACTTGATCGGGCTCGAAAAATTGAAAAAGACGGAAATACGGTCGCGCAATCCCACAATAGAAACCGCGAACACGTTGATCATCGTGACCGCAATGAGCGCAAGCGCGAGTGTAAGGTTGAGATCGCTCGCCGGCGATCGTAAAAGTGGCACCGCATTCGCACCCTGACCGATCGTCACCGATCCCACGCCGGGGATGAGCCCGGACCAGTTAGAGATCAAGATAAAGATGAAAATAGTGAAGATTAGCGGAAAATATTTTTCCGATTCCTTGCGGTTTCCCAACACCGAATCCATCAGGCCAAGCGCGCCTTCGAGCATCACTTCGATAACATTTTGGAACATGCCGGGAATCATCTTGAGCTTATTCCTAAGCGTGACGGCAATGATAGCAAGAAATACCAACACCAGAAATGCCAGTAAGAGGGCGTTCGTTACTGGCAACGATCCGATATGAAAAATGTTTTCAGCGCTGAGAGAGATATTCAACATAATACCCCGCAATAATAACAAAATATTGGCGATTTTACCAGCTCTGCGGTTATGCTATTCCGCTAAACACGCATTAAATGCGGTCACCTGGGTGTCGTACGTGTCGACGGCAGTCTTGGTCTCGGCAGCGAGGGCGTTATATTGCGCGGCGAGATTATTGTAATCCTCCACCTGCGCATTGTACGCAGGGCCGGATTGCGGGGACATCGCGTCAATGGCGGCTTTGTCGGCGGTGAGTTCCACGGACGTGGAGCTGATCTGCTGCTCGGAAAGATTGATGCTGTTTTCTAAATTCGCATCCGGCGCGGTGCAATCCGATGACGGCCTGCCGAAGATCTGTACCGCAAGCCATGTCTCCTGTCCTTCAAACATCCCTTCGCGCACGACGACCCCGATCTGCGTGTAGTGCGTGTCCAAAATGTTTGCGCGGTGGCCGGGGCTATTCATCCACGCGGTGACGACACCAGCGTCGCCGGCATAATTGCCAAGCGCAAGATTCTCGCCGAGCGCAAGATGTGTGTATCCGACACTTGACGCCACGGTGATTGCGCTCTCCCCTTGTGGTCCAACATGCGCGAAATATTGCTGCGTGAACATATCGTCAAGGCGCAGCGTGGCAATGTCATCGAGCGTCGCGTTCTCCGCGAGTGGCGGCAGATTGCCATTCGCAGCGCGCTGGTCGTTCGTCTCGGCGATCACGCCCGCGACCGTCAACGCATTTGTTTTCTTTGGCGCAACCTTCGTTGCCTGCTGTATCGGCGGCGGCTGGGAAAACCCAGACTGGCTGCTGGTGGGCGCAGGAGCGGCAGGATTCTCGAACGACTCAAGGCTCTGCAACGGCAAAGAAAGAGATTTCTGGAAATACCACAAAGCGCCGACGGCGATGATTACTACGCCGGCGATAATGACCAGTCGCCGTCGCGCCTTTTTTTTGCGCAATACAGCAGGCACGTCGTGCGAAGGCGGCGTCGGTGTGTCCATCACCGGAGGCGATGGCGGCATATCTTGTGGGTTGATGTCGTTCAAAGCTAGTTCTTCAAATAACGGCGCACTGCCCAGAAACTGGAGAGTCCTCCAATCACCACGCCGAATAAAAGTTCATAGATAAAAAGCTGGAGGATATGCGTATAGAAATACTGGAAGATGTTCAGCCCCGGGATGAACTCATTCAGATAGGGCGAGACGAAATAGAGCACGGGCGCAAACACGATGAGACTGACCAGTGCCGCGATCAATCCCCACAACATCCCCTCCACCACGAACGGCCCGCGTACCAAGCTGTTTGAAGCGCCCACCACGCGCATCACGCCAATCTCCTCGCGATTGGCATAGATGGCAAGGCGGATCGTGTTGAACATCACGAGCCCCGCCACGAGCGCGAGGAAAATAGTCACGATCCATCCCCCGAGGTTGACGTCGCGCACGATCGCCGCGAGGCGATTGATCACATCCTGGTTCTGCGCGTAGCTGATTGTGTCAATGTATTGGGAAAGGTCGGGTGAACTCAGGTAATTGTTAATGGCGCCGTACTCGCTCGGGTCCTTTGCCGTGACATTGAGCGATGCCTCGAGCGGATTTGTGTCGAGCTCGTTCACGGCCTGGCTGACCGTCGGATCGCTCGCATGATTTTGTTGGAACGTGGCGAGTGCCTGATCCTGCGAAATGTAATTCACACTTGCCACCTGTGAGAGCCCTTCGAGCGATTGCTGGATGTTCAAGATCTCATCCTCTGACGTGTTGGTATTAAAATAAACACTGATGTCAATCTTGCTTTGGATAGCGTTCGCCGCCGCGTGCGTGATGACGCCGAACATAATAAGCCCCAAAAATCCGATTGACGCGAGCGTCATGATGGCGACCGTCGCCGTGGACAGCCAACCGTTGCGCCAGAAGTTCTTGAGGCCGAAATGGAATATGCGCGAGATGATGGTGAACATTATACTAAAATATATTTTCCTTTCTGTTCGTCGCGGATGAGGCGGCCCTTATCCAATGTTATCACTCTTTTCTCGAGGCTGTTAATGACCTCCTTATCATGTGTGGCGAGAACCACGGTGGTGCCCAGCTGGTTGATTTTCTCGAGCAATTTGATAATTTCAAAGGTATGGAATGGGTCGAGATTGCCCGTCGGTTCGTCGGCAATCACGACCTCCGGCCGGTGGATCATCGCGCGCGCAATCGCGACGCGCTGGCGTTCACCGCCTGAAAGTTCGTTCGGAAAATTCTTCATCTTATCCCCCAACCCTACCATATCAAGCACCTGCGGAACGAGTTCCGCGATCTCCCGCTGCGGCCGCCCGGCGACTTCAAGCGCAAATGCCACATTTTCGTACGCCGTTTTGGTGGGCAGTAGGCGGAAATCCTGGAACACGACGCCTATGTGCCGACGGAACGCCGGCAGTTCATTATCCTCCAATTTATTCACTTCATATTGCCCAAAAAAAACGCGACCCTTGGACGGTTTCTCCTCTCCGATCAATAACTTTATAACAGTGGACTTTCCCGCGCCGGAACGACCTGCCAGAGAAACAAATTCTCCGGGGTCAATTTCAAAATTCACATCCTCAAGCGCGACCCCATGGCCCGTGTAATGTTTGGAAACTCCTTGAAAAACAATCACGTAGTTAATGATACACTATTTTCCAAAAATAATCACTGCTGGGGGATATTAAATTATTTTCCTTTCTAATTTACTTACGCGGAGATCGAGATCTGCAATATCCGCACGAGTACGAAGCTCCTTGCTGTTAATTTCCTAAAGTTAAAAACTTTTTAACAAATTTTTAATCCTTTTTTGCAGACGATTTTTGCTCAAGCATAGCTTCTATGAACATATCAATATTCCCCGCCAGCACGTCATCCACGCGCGAGGTCTCGGCATTGGTGCGATGGTCCTTCACCATCTGATACGGGTTCAACACGTATGAACGGATCTGATTCCCCCACTCCGGCTTCACCTTGGTACGCAACGCGCCGACCTCTTCCACTTTTTCCTGCTCCATTAATTGGAACAACCGCGCCTTCAAAATCTTAAGCGCCTGCTCGCGATTTTGCTGCTGTGAGCGCTGGGCGCGCGAGCTGATCGCAATACCCGTCGGGATGTGTACGATACGCACGGCGGTTTCCACTTTGTTCACATTCTGGCCCCCCGGTCCGCCGGCGCGAGAAAACTCGAATTTCAAATCGCTCTCCGGAATCTGCAATTTTGATTCATCGAGCACGGGCAGGTCAGGCACGACCTCCACGAGCGCAAAAGATGTCTCGCGCGAGTGCTTTGCGTTGAATGGCGAAATACGCACAAGGCGATGCACGCCCTGCTCGTTCTTTACATAGCCGTATACGTACGCGCCGCTTATCTCAATAGTGTATGAGCGCGGATTATCATCCACCACACGCACCTTCCAGCCACGCTCGCGCGCGTAGCCCTCATACATCACGCCGAGCATCCGCGCCCAGTCTTCCGCATCCTCGCCGCCTGCGCCCGGATAGATTGCAAGCACGGCCGATTGCTTGTCGTAGTGGCCGATGAAGAGCTGTGTTAATTCAAACTCGCGGAATTTTCGCTTGATCTCATGAAAATTATTTTCGTCGAATTGCCTTTTGACCGCATCAATGCCCGCACGAACATCTTCATATTTTACGACAACATCATTCAACTCGCCAAGCTCGCGGATCTTTGCATCAGCGTTTTGCCGGTCGTTCCAAAAGCCGGTGGAGGACATTTCCGCTTCAAGTTCCGCAATCCGTTTTTGTTTCGCCGCGAGGTCAAGGCGCTCGCCCAGTTGGCGAGCTTCAGTGTCCAATTCGTTGAGTGCTTCTGTATAATCCATAGATGAAGAATGTGACATAACTATTTTTCGTCCTCAATGCGGACAAACCTTGGTCCGGGGCCATCCACGTCCCGAGGAAGAGGACGCTCATAGCGCAATCCATCCGCATCGACATATATTCCATCACCGACGCTGGTGAGGTCTTTTTTATATTGCTGCTTTCCATTTTCACGCTCACCATCAAAACATAACGCCCCGGCGATCTTTGCGCCTTTTTCATCAAAATTAAACTCCATCTGCGGCACCTCTTGAGGTTGTCCCGATAGTTCTTGCCTCATACCACTATTATATATAATACATTCTTTTAGATTCTCACTCGTCCCTATCTGAGCCACCTCCCGGATTCGAACCGGGGACCTTTGCTTTACGAAAGCACTGCTCTACCAACTGAGCTAAGGTGGCACCTTACCGACACCGGCGCGACGCGCGGTACCGCTACCTCAGGAAAATATAGCGAAAATAATGAGATTGTGCAACCGATAAGCGAGCAGCGAAAAGGAGTAGTAAGGGTGCGACGCTATTCCGGAGTGGTAAGCCAGCGCCACAGGCGCATATACCACGTCAGCTTTTCTTTTGCCGTTCCTTTACGCCGGGTACCTGCCTGAGAAATGATTTTTTTGATCTTGGGCATCGCGAGCGTCGCCGCGCGGTAACCTTCTTTTATAAGGGGACCGACTTTCCCCCAGTCGGAAGACGTATAGGGTTCAAGGTGGGGTTCGATAATAATGTCGGCCAGCTCTCTGTGTATGATACTCTGGCGAAACACCATGATATCCACCGAATTCATCATTACGCCAATAATGCTTTTGGGTCTTTTATAACTACGCCATCGGGCGAGGTTCACGCCGATCTTCACGTCGGCATGCAAATCGGCCAGCTCCTTAATCGGAAGATTTTCCACAAGCCCCCCGTCCACGAGGAGACGGCCATCTTTTGCGATCGGCGCGAAGAGGCCTGGGATGGCGGTGCTTGCGCGTACGGCATCGACAACGCTTCCCGACCGAAACACTACTTTTTCTCCCGTGCTGATATCGGTCGCGACAATCGCAAGGGGAATCTTTGCATCTTCGATATTCGCATCATGTCCGATGAGTTTTATAAGGAGGTCACCGACGATCTGATTTGTCGCGATGCCCATAGCCGAACGGAAGAATCTGGAGAATTTATGCCACGAGAGATTTTCTGCGGCCTTTGCCACATCACTCATTGGTACTCCAAACGCATAGCATGCGGCAATGACGGATCCCGCGCTCGTTCCCGAAATACAATCAATGGCTATATCATGATCTTCGAATGACTGAATGACGCCGATATTGGCAATACCGAGTGCGCTGCCGCCGGAAAGGGCAACGCCGATTTTCTTCATATTTTTATTGTACGCCTACTTACAACAAAATGTCCCTTTCTGGCGAATTATTCTTATCACGAGCCAGAAAGGAACATTTTTGTCGTTGCGGAGAGAGTGGGATTCGAACCCACGGTACCCTTTCGAGTACACCGCATTTCGAGTGCGGCGCCTTCGACCACTCAGCCATCTCTCCCCTGCTCTATGGTTACAGAAACGCGACGCTAATTCAAGAGGCCTAGTGTCCGGATATAGTTATGCCGCCGTCCCTGGTAATAGGGACAGCGGCCCGTGCAATCTGGGGGTGAAAAATGGTTCAGGTCTACGACGCCAATCGCTTGTCTACCTCAGCGCGAATGGATGGCTGTATTTGAATCTCCCCACGAAGATATTCCCTCTGCGGCCCAGAAAGCAGGTCGAGCTGAAGCTCCGGGGTAATGAGATCCAAAATCCTTTGCACCTTTGGCTCAATGCGGAATGGTTGTAGTACTGTGGGAACACTATGTCTCGGGATATGAAGTCCCCGGGTGCGGACTAATGATACAACAGCTGTCGCCATATTCCCCTCGTGGTCTGTTGCAAAGATTCGCCTTCGGCTTCTTAGTTGAGAAACCAAAAGCAACTCCTATCGCCATATCACTCTTTTAAAAAAGAAAAAGCTCTCCGGTGGATAAGCCATCGGCAGTTGACTCGCCTACCAAAACGCTTTATACAGATAACAGGACTGGAGGGCACATGTTAGATATTTCGAATCGATTGCCCAACGGGATTGTTTATCGGATGCTCATCCCGCAAACACCTGACGACGACAAACGCATCGCCGAAGAGGCGAAAGAATATCTGGTGGAGATCGACGAATCAAAGATCACCACCATCGCGGACAATCGGACGTACCGAGTGACGGCATCCTTGATACATGAGAGCGAGAGCAATCAACTGCACCTTGCCCACCGAATATGACCACCCTCACCACTAACCCCGCCCGGCCCCAACGCCGGGCTTTTTTCTTGTCTTTTCCACATCTCCATCCCCGGTACAAACGGAAACAGGACAGTCCTTCGCCGAATTATTCTTATTTTGTGCCCCGGGCAGGAATCGGACCTACATCAAAGCCTTAGAAGAGCTCTGTTCTATCCATTGAACTACCAGGGCAAATCGAACAATCCGTTCGACGCATTGATTCTAAACCAAAAATAGGATACTTTAAAGAGGCTCATTCGGCACGCGGCGCGCCGATTCATGACAAGCGGGATGTCGTATACCGGTAGTACGACTGCTTTGGGAGCAGTTAGACAGGGTTCAATTCCCTGCATCCCGACAAAAACGAAGAGGAGCCCCGAAATAATCCGGGACTCAAAAGAGTTGAAATAGAAAGCCATGCTTCATTCATAACGACACTGGAGAGAGTAAGCATACCGCCTCCACATGCTTTGAGGAAAGTGACGGTTAAAACAAACCCGCTGCGGCTTGATCCTGTTCGCAAAGTTTCGGATGGCTCGCCCTATTGATGCCTCCATGTTCTCCGGTTTTGATCCATCTTTCGGAAAGGAGGGATCCCAAATCCGTTAGGTATAAACGGATTCTGTCATTTACAAAAATGGGGATAACCGCTACCATTCTTTGCGGGCGCGCTTAGCTCAGCGGTAGAGCAACTCGTTTACACCGAGTGGGCCGGGGGTTCAACTCCCTCAGCGCGCACAGAAAATAATCCCTTGGTGGGCAGAAGAAGGTCAGGAATTTAATGTGTAGAAATTCTCGTACAGCTTCGCGACGAGCACGGGCCCAGTGCCCCCTGGGGTCTTGGTATAATGGATGTTCTTTTCGTCGGCAGTGACGCCACCAGTGCCGGCCGGGTCGAAGTCGCCGATAATATGTCCGTCAGCGCTGCGATTGAAACCAAAGTCGATGACGGTCGCGCCTTCTTTTAAGTGCTGCGCGCCAAATAGACCCGCATGGCCGGCGCCGGCGATGACGATGTCCGCGTCACCTAGTTTATCGTGGATGTTTTTGACGCTTGCGTCGAGTACCACGAGCTCTGCCACGCGGTTCTGTAACCAAAAACCCACCGGCTTGCCGATGAGGAATCCTGCGCCGATGACGACCGCCTTCAACTCGCGAAGAACCTCCGGAGGCAACCCATCGCCGCTGTCCGTGGAACCGACAACCTCGCGTCGCAAGATCTCCTCCACGGTCGCCACCGACGGCGGAGCAATCTTCCCGCGCTCGGTGTAAAACGCGCCAAGCGCCTGCTCGCTCAAACAATCAACATCCTTTTCTTTCGGAATCGCGTTCAAGACATAATAGCGGTTGATCGCTTCCGGCAATGGCAACTGGATGATAAACGCGCCGCACGTTTTCGGTTCGGCGAGCCGACCAATCTCCGCGCGGAGCGCATCGGTCGTAATGCCGAACGGAAGCTGCTGTAAGCGAAAATCGATGCCAAGCTCATGCGCCACACGCTCTTTTTGTTTTAAAAAATTGAGCGATGCGGGATCACCACCCACGAGCCCGGCACCAAAAAATTTGGCGGGCTTGGGCAGTGCGCGCAGACGGCTCACAATTTCGTTCGCAATGGTTTTGCCATCGATAATCATATCTTGAATATTGTGCCGCAAAATGCGCGCGAGGGCAATCACGCGACACGCCGGCGAATTTAATTATTTTTTAAGCTCGCCCACAGATAACGCGAACCGAGACTGCGATATGGTTTCCATCGCGCCGTGATCTTCTCCGCCTGGCGTAATGTCGGCGGACGCTTCATCTTATATATTTTTTGCATCGCGTGACGCAAGCCGAGGTA
>CAVVHF010000019.1:0-25612 GCA_963747905.1 uncultured bacterium
GCGCGATCACAAGATTTGTGATCGGTCCCGCAAGCGCCACCTTCACCGCTCCCGTGCGTGGATTCTTTAAATTGTTGGGATTGTACGGCACTGGCTTCATGCCCGCAAAGAAAAATCCTGTCGTCAAAAACAACACGACTGGCATAATGAACGACAGGAACGGATCAAGGTGTTTCAGCGGGTTGAGTGTCAGCCGCCCCGCGCGGCGCGCAGTGTCATCCCCCAGCCGCTCTGCCTCGTAGCCGTGTGCCACCTCATGGAGCATGGCGGAAAAAAGCAGGACGACGAATTCAAATACGATGATTGCAATAGTCATAAGGATAATTGTAGCATTAGAGCGTGTAGAATAGATGCCCTCGTAGTGAAACGGATATCACGCATGGCTTCGAACCATGAAGTCGGGGTTCAACTCCCTGCGGGGGCACTGTGAGTAAAAGCATTTGCAGAAAAAGCGATACTATTTTAAACTCAGGGAATGGAAAGCAATCCCTCGTTCGAAGATGCCGCAATTAAGGACACTTTTAATGACCTTTTCTATTTAAAGCTTCAACCCCTGATTGCCGAGAAAAAATATGCCGAGGCCAGGCGGGAGGTTAAAAGAGAATTGCGCTTACTCGCCGAAGCGTTAGGCGGCCCGATTAATGAACGGCTGGAGGCGATCAATGGAGAGTTCGAAGCGTTCCTTCCGGAAGATGTGCGCTCGTTGCTCGAGACAGAAACACCTAAAGAAGAAAGAGAGGAAGTTGTCTACACCGAATCCGAAAACGAGCTCATCGCGCGCATGGCGGAAGAAGGATGGAAACTCGCGAAGTTCATCACCGACACCGATACGGCGAGCGCCAAGTACGCGCCAGAAGAACCAGGAAAAGATTGTTCGCCGTCAGTCAGGGAGAAAGGAAGTTTATATTTGAGCGAGACAGAAAATAATGGCAATTTTCGCGCTTCCTTCATAAAATATCTTTGATATTGCCCCTATAGCTCAGTTGGTAGAGCTGCTCCCTCTTAAGGAGAAGGTCCCAGGTTTCAAGTCCTGGTGGGGGCACAGTCATGTGAGACCTACCGAGAGGGGTCAAGACGACGACCCTCCGGTTAAGTCAAGCGAAAAGAAAATCCGCCATTTCCGGCGGATTTTCTTTAGGCAATCTTTATTTCCTTTTCCGCCATCGTAATCTTGCTCCGCAGGCAGGTCAGTCATTCTCGCTTTCTCGAACATTGTTCCATCCCGCAGAATATACTTCGCATAGTTCCGCACGTCGACATCGCCAACCTTCACGGCCTTCTCTTTGATTCCAAGCAACCCCGACTGGAACTTCTTGTGTCGGTCAATCTCAGCTCTGATCTGTTCCTTCATACCAATTTCGTCGAGGTCAATCTTGTCCATGAGGTTTGCGAGTTGTTCAATCAGATCTTCTTCCCGCAGATAACCCGCCTTGCAGTTCTTGTCATGAAACCGGCTGCAACCGTAGTAGACGTACCGGTGGAGGATCTTTGAATTTCTTTAACGTCTGGGTTTTTGTTCATTCCGATGGCACGAACCACATCACAATACCGGTATCCATCTTGTGCTGTAATGTAGTGGCCATTATTCGCTCCATCGACTTACAACCAACCCCGCGCCGATCAGTTCGTTAATATCAAATGAATTGGCGAGAATATCCCAATCCCAGTCGCCACGGTTCTGATTGCTCCGTAAGAGGTATTCTTTGTACTCCTTGTCTGTAAGCTTGCGGCTCGGCACCCGTACGTCAATCATCTCATCGCCTCTTCCAAGGAGTTGGAGCGTCGCCACACGCATATGGCCTGCAACGATTTTGTTATCCGTATTAATTGCGGGGATCTCCGCGAGGTTGAATTTCTCCACGCTCTTCTTCAACTCCTCCGCCTGCCTTTCGCTCATCTTGCGAGGATTCTCTGCGTTCGGAACAAGGTCGTTCACCTTCCGTTGTTCGGTGTGCCAGGATAATTTGTTTGTTTTTTCTTTTGTTGCATTCATGATAAAAAATCGACATCTGTGATGATGCCGATTCGATACCAGAGTGCGACGCTTCTCCAAACGACGCATTCCGGTAGCGAATAGGGATCGCCACGGGAATATGTACTTGGAGAAGTGTAAGTCCGTTCGAACTTATTGCTTATATTTTACCAAAAAAAATGCTTCAATGCAAGAGATTTTACGATAATTTATGTGTTCAATTGCTGAATATATTCATCGCACCATTCACGGAGATTATTTACCGAGGAGCAGCCTCCTGCGCGACGTTAAGGATTATTCTTTTGATCTTCTCCCCATTTCCATGCTTCAGCATGCCGACATATGATGCCACGCGATGTTCGTTTGGATCGTCCACAATGCGACTCATCGCACGCCGCTTCGTCGTGGTACGCAATACGCGGTGGTCGGAAAAATGAATCCAGCCGAGAATATCGACGCCTGATGCCGACGTTTTGATGGAAACCTTTGCGGGATGGAGTTCAAGCTTCAGTCGATTCGCGAGAAAATTGCGGATCTCCGACAGGATAATTTCTAGCCAGTCGCGGTTGCTAGATAGGATGGTAAAATCGTCGGCGTAACGAAAGTACTGCTTCGCGCGAATCACGTGCTTCATAAATCGGTCAAACTCGTTCATATAGATATTCACGAGAAGCTGGGAGGTGAGATTGCCGAGCGGGAGACCGACGCCGGACGTCGTGGAAAAGCTGCCGATCACCTCTTCCAGCAACCCGACGATGCGCTGGTCTGCAATATATGATTTCATAATGGCAATGAGTATCGCATGGTCGATGCTTGCGAAGAACTTGCGGATGTCACACTGAAGTACCCAGCAGGTCCGTGTATCATTCTTACTCACGGCATAAGCGAACGTCCGGAAACGGTTCATCGCAGCGTGCGTCCCCTTGTCGTTGCGGCAGGAGAACGAATCGGCGATAAAGGTTTTGTCGAAGAACGGATAGAGCTGGCGGTATATCGCGTGGTGGACAAGACGGTCGCGCACGCACGCTTTGTGAATATCGCGCGGCTTCGGATCGGATATTTTGAACGCTTGATAGCCGCCATGTTTGTATGTCCCGTTGGTCAAATCGATGTGAAGTGATAGAATGTTATCCATCAGGTGCAGCTGGAACTCTTGCACGTCGCGCTTGCCACGTTTGCCCGGCAGAAATTCGCGCCACGCTTCGAGCAAGTTCTCCATGCTCGCGATTTTTTCGAATTTTTCGGCGTATATTTTCTTCATAATATAAATGCAACAATGACCCCCCCCCCCGGAATCTCAGCTTCCCATTATTCAACACCTGGTGGCTGCATACAAAGCATGGCACGAGTTCCTACCCCACATACCGAAGGACTTCCGCTACTCGCTTGGTACGAAGATTGACCGGTCGCTCGTAGAGACAGCTGAGCTACTTTTCATCGCAAGCTATCTCGATAAGGAACGGAAGTTGCCCTATCTCCAAAAAGCAAATGTGCGTCTCGACGTGGCAAAATTCTTTTTGCAGATCCTCTGGGACGTCGGAGCGCTCGACAATCAGAAGTATATCCTGCTTTCGGAAAAGTTCGATGAGGTGGGAAGACAACTCGGCGGATGGATCAATGGCATGAAAAGCAAACCTCCCGCGAGATAGCGGGAGGTCATACGACAGTTTCGGGAGAAGACCTGGTTCTCATCGTTCCACTGATTCGAGTTCGACGCGTCGTTGGCATACACGTTCCAGCCGCCGTTGTCGTCGTTCCAGTTCGCGTTGACCAAGCGAGCCACCAGACTATCTCGTATCCGCGGCCATCCATGCCACTGCCCTTTGATTACTCTCAGAGCTGTATCGTATTTGAGACGTAGAAGTCCTCCAGCCGCAGATACCAATTCTCGTATGTTTTTGCGTTAGGGATACTAACCTCGCACACTCATGGCAAGCGTACCCGACATGATTCCGGCGAGATGTTTTCCCAAAGGCATGGCGGAAAAACCGTAGCCGTTCCGCATAATGCATACCTTCGTTTTTTATTCTATCACAATATGAAAAGGCCCCCGTTTCTTCCGAAGAAGATGCGAGGGCTAAAGGGACAAAGCGTCCAAGGGTTAAAAGGGCTAGGCAACCGAGGGTCAACGAGAATCGCGGGAGAAGACCCGGTACCCACCGCCCCACCGACCCGAGTCCGACGCGCCGACGGCAAACACGTCCCAGCCGCCGCGGCCGCCGTACCAGCCCGCGCCGACCAAGCGAGCCACCCCGTTCACGTCGTCCATCTCGAAAAGATTCGCATAGCCGTTCGTGAGGAGCGGTCCCGCGTCGCTTTTCGGTCCGTCCGGCTGTTTCTCCAACAGGGAGTACAGCTCGCCGGGAGTCGTCTTCGTCGCAACGCCGCCGTCACGAATTTCCTTCATGGCCGGGGCGAATACCGACGGACGCGTGAGGATGTGTTGACGAAGCGTGGCTTCTGCAGTCGGCTCTTCAGTTTTGTTGCCGAACCACCTGATAAAGTCTGGATCGACCCATGCGAACTTCACATGAGCGCCCGGCTTGGTGTTTTCGACAAACGCCTTCTTGGGAACGAACTTTTCAGCTCGTGCCGGAAGTGTCACCGTGGTAACGAGCTTCAGGATGGACAGCGACTTCGGCTCCGCCGGTGCTACCGACTTCGCCTCGCCGTTTACCCAGCAGGGTTCCTTGCGGAGGAACTTTTTGAATGCTCCCTCCCATTCAACACCATCGGTGCTGTTGACCTTCTGTGAAAAATCTTCGAACGGTCCACGGAGAGATTCCGGGAGCGTCGTAACGGTACCACCGAGCATGATGTTCATGGTCAGTTCTCCTTTTTCTGCCGCTAGTTGCAGCTTTCAAATCATCGTTGAGGCGACGAACTGGAAGCTGCAACCAGACGACAAAATCCTTGGAATATCGCTTATGAAAGAGCTAGGCTTACGGGGTACAGTATATCACGATAGAAGCCACATTGTCAAGCGCGTTTTTTACCTTTCTGTGCGGCATCATTGTTCAATCCCTGCACACATATCGTTTCGGTGAAGAATTATTTTTGAGCATAATTTTTACTCAATGTAGTGGACCCCTTTCTTTAGACAGTTACTCGACAAGTTTTCTTGTCTTTTTTCATTCTCTCACGCCGCTATCTTCTCCGCAAATACGGAGGGTGGCATCCTGAGTGCGGAATGAATTCTCGTATGGTTGTACTCCCATGCGGTCCGATAAATCTCCGCCACGAGCTCACCCAAAGTCTTGCACCGATTGGGATCACCGAGATCCATTTTGAATTTCCCGTAGAACGATTCCTGATATCCATTCTCCCATGGGCTGCCGGGACGGGATCGCGAGATGGTAATGCCATACTGCTCGAGCAGGGCGATGAACACCTTCGCCTCGTATTCCCTCCCGTTGTCCGAGTGAAATATCATTGGCTTCGGATGGTGGAAGAGCGCGTTTGCCAATGTCTGCACGGTGAGCGGCGCTCCTTTTCTTGTCCCCACATGGAGGCCTCTCAGCTCTCGCGTGAAGAGATCGACAATGGTACTCACGTAGACCTTCTTTCCATGGAACGCGAGCTCGGTGAAATCCGTTGCCCAGATGTGGTTTGGATATGACGGCATAATGCCAAGCAAGAGGTTCGGGAAGTGGCGTTCTGTCTTGCTTTTCCGATACTTTCTCCCATGCCTGCGGTAGGGCTTGATCCCATAAATCCGCATCACTCGCTGCGTCCGTTTTCGGTTCACGCCCAAGGCATCCGCCAACCGCCGCGCACCGTAGGAAGGATGCTTTTGTAATTCTTCTTCCATCCGAACTTTCAATGCCCAATCTTTTTTGTCCTGCGTTGCTACGTAGTAGAGCGACGAACGGGAGACGCCCATGGCTTTTGCCATGGCGGATACGTTTCTCTCCCGGCTCAATTCTTTTTTTTGGCCTGGGAGAGCTGGATCGTGAGTTCGCCGATCACTTCAAACAATTCTTTGTTCTGTTTCTTAAGCTTGATGATTTCCGTCCATGAAGGAGCGCTGGTCGCTCCCGCGCCCAGCCATCCATACACGGTCGTTTCGTGGACACCCGCATCCTTCGCGGCCTGCGCCACTGATATCCCTTCTTCCTTTACCCGGCGGATGATCTCCGCTTTCACTTCTTTAGCTACCCGATATCCTTTTTTGTTTGCCATGACACAATGGTAATTTGTTTCGACCTTTGTGTCTAAATTATGGGGTCCAGGTCATTATCAAAAATAAGGTCGGCATATTTAAGCTTGCCGTTAAATCTCTTTTTCGCGGCATCAACTTCATAGACAGTGCCGTATACCTTATCGAACCCTAAGCGCTTTGCAAACGGCTCCACAATCCCTTTCGGAGAATGGGAAACGGCTGCCAGATAGTATCCCCTCTTTTTCAAATCCCTCGCGAGGTCGCGCGTGAAGCGGTAGACGCGATCCTTATGGAGCGCAATCACCATATCGGCGACCCGCAGGAAGTCGCGCGAGCGGACGCCTTTTAAGTTCGCGGTGAATGCCGCGACGACGCTCCCGATGTACTGCTCATAGCTTCCTTTCCTATCAAGCCAATTCTTCCGGGTGCGCCGGTATATCGATGCCGCTCCGCGCTCAAATACGCCCTCACGGATAAGTGCTTCGACAAGTTCGATAAGCAAGCTTGAGCGGAAGATAGTTCCGTCAATGTCGAATATGGCGAGTTTCTTTTTCATGGCTATTGCTCGGCCGCGTCCCGCTCCCGCACGTACCCGCAGTAGTGGCAATTCGGATCGCTCTTTGGGATAGTTTCGGATCGCAGGCATTTGCCGATGGCGTTCACCGTATTCTCAATCCAGAAATCATCCCCTTCGTAAGGGATCACGACGATCTTGAACTCGAGCTTTCCGTCGAGTGCTTCCTTGCCGGCGTCACCGTTACAATACACGAAGTAACCGACAGGAGAGACCTTGAATCCGTTCTTGCGGAACAGCCACTGGTATACCTCCATCTGCCGCTTGTAGCCCTGCTGGTAGTACCCGTCGAGATTCACTTCGTCCTTTTTGGAGGTCGCTTTGTAATCGACGATCATTAGCTCCCCTTGCGGGTTTACCCATATATCGTCGACGCCGCCGCGGATGATGAGGTTGGACTTCTCATGGTAGAACTTGATTCCGTGCCGCAATGAATCGCGCCACTCCTCAAGCTTCTCATGCGGATACGGCACGGCGTCGATGCCGAACGCCTTCATAAGCGGATGCGTTGTTCCTTTCGCGCGATAACCGTCGAATTCCTTCTTGAGCAGTGCGTCGACCGCATTGTTAAGGGAGAAGCCCGGCATATCCGGCCGCGAGATGCCCAAGCGTTTGTCGAGATAAAAACAGCGAGGGCACTCCGCAAACAATCCGATGCCCGAACGGCTTACCGTGTACGGCTCGGAAGATGCCGGATCGAAGCGGCTATGAATGCCTTTGGTGGCGTATGGTTTTTCTGGCATGGAAGTTGATGTTAATTAATTTTTAGCATGGGGCGGGGATAAACGCTACCGTGCCTTGCGGCCGATGAGAGCAACGCGCGCGAACAGCTCTGGACGGATCAATTGTCTCCGTGCGTTCTCAACATCTTTCATGGTGAGGGACTCGATAATCTTCAAGCGTTTTTTGTCATGGGTCTCGACGCCTTTCACCGGCTCGCCGTCGGCTATCTTGTTCCAAATCTCCTCCTCATAATTCGCGCTTTGCTCTCCCGCGACCACTTCAAACGCATCCCGCGAGATTTCTTTCAGTTCTTCAAATTCGCGCTTTTGGGTGACCGGCTCCGCGAGTACGCGGCGCACGATGCCTTCAACGGTATCAAGTTTCGTCCGATCGACTTCTGCGTATACGAAGAAATATTTCGCCAAGCCATAAACGCCGCTTACGCTGCTATAGATGACATACGCCAGTCCCCGCTTTTCTCTCACTTCGTTCCATAGGCGAGCGTTGGACTGGCCGCTCATCAGCCTATTGAAAAAAGAGAGCGCTTCCAGCGTTTTCATATCAACATGTTCCGGGATCTTGCAGCCGATCAGCAGGATGGTTTTCTCGCGGTCCGAGCGCTCGATGGTCTTCTCCTTCGATACCGGTGCCTCGTCGGCTTCGTCAGACCATTGCTTCCTTTCAGCCTTCTTAAAATTCACAGGGATGCGCTTATCGATCTCCTTCACGAAACTTGCGTGTGCCACGTTGCCAACTGCGATCGCGACGGTGTTCGATGGAATGTGCCATTTCTTCTTTTCTTCCACGAGATCGTTTCGGGTGATATTTTCAATCCCTTCAATGGTTCCTCCGCCATACTTATGGATTGGGTTTTCCTTATAAAGGCACTGGAGCATCGCATGGCGGGCAACCTGGGTATCGTTGTCATTCCGCCGCGCGATCTCAAGGAGGATCGGCTGCTTTTCTTTCTTTAGCTCTGCAGCGGGAAACGTTGAATTGAAGTAGATATCACAAAGATAGTCGCACGCCTGCGGCATTTTCCGATCAATGGCCCCTGCTTCATACGTTGTTCCCAATTCTCCGGTCGTTGCATTCGAGCCAAAAAGATTCTTGGACGCGAACGACTGCAGATCCTCGATGCTGCGGGTCTTCGTACCCTTGAACGCCATATGCTCAAAGCAATGGAATAGCCCTTGCTTATCCGCAGGATCGTACGCGGAACCCACGCGAGCCGCCAGTTCCATCTGCACGTGCCTTTTGTCTCTCACATAGCAGGAGATAATGCGAAGTCCGTCTTTCCTGACCGTTTCGTTTATTTTCATTAGTTTCATTATATATGTTTTAACAAAGCATCCCCTCGATGCTGTTCCTCGATCACATTGCCTCCGTCTCCAGATTAGCACGACGCCGTTGGTTCTCTATGGGCAGATCCGCGGGCTCTTAGGGGTTTCAGGAATTTTTAAACGGGCGCGTTGAAATCTCTTCTGGGTTATATGTCTTATTTAATTTCTCACCCAATATTTTGCCACTCTCATACTCCAGAGCAACGATGAATGGGTGCACTTTCGGATCCTCATACAATGCTTTCGCGTCAATTTTTGGGCGCTTCATATTGAAGCCGGGACGGAAAACATTAATGAGTGTGGTTTCCACGCGAACGATATCCTTATTGGTCATCCATGTAGGAGCGGTAGCCCACGTGACGAAATGGGCGTCCGTCTTCCGCAAGCTGCGTTCGATTCCATCGCTCAAATCTTTCCCTCCGTGCTTAACGTGTTCCTTAACCACCTTTTTTGTGGCAGTGGAAGCCCAGTATCTTCCGTAGACCGTCGAAAAGATAGCAAAATTTTCTTCTTGGAGTTCGTCTCTAAGGCGAACAAAAAGGTTTGCCGTCTTTCCCGATGATGCCTTCCCCACATAAATGGGTTCCCAATAACCCGCGTCGTTGAACTTTCCCCATACATACCATCCTCCTCTTTGCGGAACGCCTGCCTTATTTAACATATCAACCACCGCTTGGCGATACGGGGTACTTTTTCTTTTTTCGCTCTTGTCCTGGATCGGCGGCAATTCAGGATGCTCCGCGACGAAGCCGAATAAAGGGAAGATGCTGAAATGACCGCCTTCTTCTTTTTTCATTCGCTTATTATTGTGTTTATTTTTCTTTAGACCTTTATATCTTGCATTTTGCCCTCTTCTCCCAATTTTATCTTCTCTTTTAATATTTCGCCGATCTCCTTCTCCAAAGCAATGACGATTGGGTATACTTTTGAATCCTCATATAACGCTTTGGGGTCAATTTTTTGACGCTTCATATTGAAGCCAGGACGGAAAATATTAATGAGCGCGGTTTCCACTAGTTTGATATCCTTCTTCTCAGTCATCCCTTCCGGAGCGACGGTCCACATAACGAAATGGGTACCTGTCTTCCGCAAGCTGCGTTCAATCTCGGCGGTGTAATCTCTTTTTCCGCGCTTAAAGTGTTTCTTATACATTTTTTTCGCTTCGGCGGTGATCCAATATCTTCCATAAACCGTTGCGAAGATAGAAATATTCTCGTTTTTGAATTCGTCGCTAAGACGGGCGCGAAGATTCGACGTCTTTCCCAGTGACGTCATTCCTACGTAGATAGATTCCCAGTAACCCGCGTCATTAAACCTTCCCCACACATACCATCCTCCCTTTTTCGGAACATCGGCGTTTTTCAATAACTTGCCCACCTCTGTCTGATAAGAAATGCTTTTACTTTTTTTACCCTTGTCCAGTATCGACGGTAATGCAGGATGCTCCGCGACATAAGTGAGCAGCGGAAAGAGATTGAAGTGACCCGTTTCTTTCTCCATTTTTTTATTTTTTATTTTCAATTCTATTTGGACAACTGGCGACCTTTCGGCGGGCATCAAAAAACCCACCACCACGGGCGATAGCCTTGCGGCTACCCACACCCCTTTCGAGGTATGACTGGTCACAGCGCTCCCGTTGATGATAGGATCTTTATCTATGACCAGTTTTCCGAACCATGCCGCGCCAATAGGCACGCAGTTTAGGCTCTCGGGTTTAAACCCGTATTCAGTTGTACTTCAATGATGCCCCCGCTTTTACAAGAAGTCCAGACCTCAAAAATATCGAGAGAATAAGGCTTAGCCCCCTTGGCATCCGAAAGACATGTGCCGCTCTGCCGAATTATTATTATCACGAGGCAGAGCGGCGCATGTCTTTCGGATGCCCGTTATGCTATACTATGCACAATCAAATGCTTCAGATAGCCTCCGACACGCCGCTTTTTGAGGTAGTGGGAGCACGAGTTCCCGCTTTGCGCCGTCTTGAAAAGATGGGCATCAAAACGGTTCACGATCTGCTGTGGCACTTCCCCACCCGCTACGAAGATTTTACAAAGATCTATCCCATCGCCGAGCTTGAGCCCGGGCAACAGGCCACGATCACCGGCGTCGTTGAGGAAATTCAGTCCAAGCACAGCTGGCGCCGCGCGATGAGCATCGTCGAGGCGACGATCGCGGACGAGACCGGCACGATCCGGGCGGTGTGGTTCAACCAACCATACGTGGCGAACGTATTGAAGGTCGGCCGCATGGCGAACTTTGCCGGCAAAGCATCCACGTCCGAGGAAGGCGAAATCTATCTGAACAATCCCGTCTACGAAGCGATCCATATGCGCGATGCGACGCATCAGGAGATGAACCACACCGCGCGGCTCGTACCGGTGTATCCCGAGACCCGCGGGCTCACCTCGCGCGGGATTCGATTCGTCACGCAGGCGCTGTTCCATAAAAAACCGGTGATGAAAGAATGGATCCCCGCCGAGATTTTATCAGAATTTCATTTTCCCGAGCTGAACGAGGCAATCCACTCCATCCACTTTCCTCGGCAGATCGAAGACGCGACCGCGGCGCGCGCTCGGTTCTCATTCGAGGAATTGTTTTTGCTCCAAATTTTAAACATGCAGCAAAAGCTGAAGTTCGCGACCGAGCGCGCGCCGGTCATCACTGCGGATATTGAGCGCGTGAAAACGATGCTCGCGCGGCTGCCCTTCGAACTCACGCGTTCGCAGAAGCAATCGTTGTGGGAAATCATCAAAGATATAGAAAAGCCACGACCGATGAACCGGCTCTTGCAGGGAGATGTGGGATCGGGCAAGACGGTCGTTGCCGCGATCGCAGCACTGATTACCGCGGAGAACAAACTGCAGACTGCGTTCATGGCGCCGACGGAAATTTTGGCGCGGCAGCATTTTGAGACGATGAAAAAACTTTTTATCAATGTGGCGCTTGGCGAGCAACAGCCGATCATCGGGCTCATCACCGGCAGTAGCGCGCATATTTTTTACGGCAAAGAACTGGAGTCAAAAATATCCAAGCCGGAATTTTCCAAAAAAGTTGCAGCGGGAGAAGTTTCAATTATTTTCGGCACGCATGCGCTGATCCAAAAATCCATATCGTTCGCATCGCTCGGGCTCGTGATAATAGATGAGCAGCATCGCTTCGGCGTGCGCCAGCGCGCGGAGCTGAATGCACGAAAGGGTGGCGGCGCAGGCGGTGTGAACGGCGCACCCGCGCCCATCCCCCACTTCCTCAGCATGTCTGCCACGCCGATTCCGCGCACATTGATGCTGTCCGTATTCGGCGACCTTGATCTTTCGCTCATTACCGAGTTGCCGGTGGGGCGCAAAGAAATAAAAACAGAGATCGTCACGCCGCTCAAGCGCACTGCCACGTATAATTTTATCCGCGAACAAATAAAAGAGGGACGCCAGGTGTTCGTCATCTGCCCGCGCATTGATCCGGAGGAAGAAGCGGAAGTCGCAACGACGGGCGCGAACGACGGGGCCAAGGCAGCCGTCGTAAAAAAACTGGAGTTGAAATCCGTCAAAGAAGAATACGAAAAACTTTCGCAAAAGATATTCCCCGACCTTCGTATCGCGATGCTACACGGACAGATGAAGCCGAAGGAAAAGGAAGAAGTGATGCGCCAATTCAAAGGCCGCGAGTTCGACATCCTCGTCGCGACGTCCGTCGTCGAGGTCGGCGTGGACGTGCCGAACGCGTCCATCATGATGATCGAGGGCGCGGACCGCTTCGGCCTCGCTCAGCTCTATCAGTTCCGGGGTCGCGTCGGGCGCGGCGAATACCAGTCATACTGTTTTTTGATGGCGGACTCCCAAGCCGCTGCCGCGAATGCGCGCCTCAAAGCGATCCTCGAAGCCAAGAACGGCTTCGAGCTCGCGGAAAAAGATCTCGCCCTGCGCGGCCCTGGACAGTTTTTCGGCAACGTGCAGACCGGGCTTCCCGACATCGCGATGGAAGCGCTCCGCGATCCAGAGCTCGTCAAACACTCGCGCGAGGCGGCGATCAAGGCCATCACCGCCGACCCGCAGTTCAAAAAAAATCCTGCACTACGAAAGAAAGTGGAGGAGTTTCGAGCGAGGGTGCATCAGGAATAACGCCCCTTCGGCGTCACCCAGAATCCGAGCCGCCATTTTCCTCCAACCATCAGCCGCGTCTGCGCCTCGAGCCCCGGGAACGCGCCGAAAATAATCAGCGTGAACGGCATCAGCGCCCATTGTAGAATAAATACGCAATAATCCTTTGCGGTCAGACCGCCGGGCGGCTTGGGCAGGAGCATCACGCTCAACACCGCGGAGCTTGCGATGCCGACCATCGAAAGTGTGACGATGTCTCGCGTGATATGCGGTAGGTTGTACGACAATATCGAGTTCCCAAAGTGCCGACCGCCGAGCGCAAGCGGCAACCATCCCAAAGCAAAAATGATGAGCGAGTTTGTGGCCCACGAATGAAATCCTTCGATCACGTTAAATGTCCAGTATCTTTTTTTGCCCTCCGGGATCTGCGGATCGTTTCGGAAACCTTCCATCATGTATGGAATGTTTTCCACTCCCCAACCCCACCGGCGCTGCTGCTTATAAATATTCACCATCGTACCCCAGAACGTCGGCGCGACGTTCACGTCCATCGAAACGGGATAGAAGAGCGGCTCCACGCGGAAGTCGCTGTGATACTTTAAATATCCCTGCCAGAAAATACGCGAATCCTCAGAAACAATATTTTTATCCCACCAGCCGATGTCGAGTAGTGTGCTGAGCGGAATGGACTGCGACGAGAACGATGTCAGCCGTTCCGGCCGCGACTGCTGCATCATCTGCCAGAATGTTGTCGAGAACGCGACGACGCGTGCGAGCATCGGCGCCTCGTACACGTTGTTGGTGAACAAAGGGATCGGCTGATAGATCGCGCGGGTGCGGTTCTCCGCCTTCAGGAATACATACGTAAGTCGGCTAAAATATTCCGGGAAGACCTGCGTGTCGATATCAAACACCGACACCAGAACATGTTCCGGCGCGAGACCCATCGCATCCACGATCTCCCGTTTGGCCTGCTGGCCCGCCCAGACCTCGTTGGATCCCTTGCCCGGGATTTCGCCAGGCAATCCCGCCGGATGGTGCGTCACTAAAAATTTCCCGAACGCCGCGCCGTATTCGTGCTGGAGCTGTACGCCCGTCGCGCGCGCGGCATCACCCGCGCGCTCCTCAAGCGCAAGCACTACCAGTAATTTCTTTTTATCGTAATTGGCGCGCGTGAGCGACGCAAAACTTTCACGCACGACCTCGTACGGTTCATTGTACATCGGCAAGATCACGAGGTGACGCATGTCATCGAGCGCAGGGCGCGCTCCCGGCAACTCCTCGCGAATCTTCGCCAGCCAGTCCACTTTCATCACACGCCGCATCTCCATGAACGTCGCACGCAGGTGTAGCGATAAGTAGACGGTCTTCAACACCCAATAAATATCAAAGAGGATGATAAAGAGAGAGACCCATACGGGCAGGAGCCACGAGAACAAAAACATAAAAATCAGCGTGAGCCACGCTAAAATTCCCGGCACCATCTCAAAGAAACGTTTCATTTTCATAACGCGGTTAACGCTAGCATCGTTCGGCTAAAAGCTCAAACGCGCGGCGCACGATTTTAGATCAAAAACCATCCTCCGTAGAGTGTAAAAAATATCAGTGCGAACGCAAAGATGAGCGCATCCATTTCCCATCCGCTCACGAACGGCATCTTCTTAAACCACTTCCAGATGATAATCACGATGAACTCGCCCATGAAGAGCACACACACGTACGGTATCCATAGTCCGAGCACCATACCTATGCCGCCAAAAAGTTCGAGTAGCGGCGCGATCGTTCCCCAGAGCCAACCCGGCTTGAATCCCATACCACTGAAGTTCGCGGCGTTCTGCCGGATGTTCCTCCCTTTTGGCCATCCGTGCGCGATGAACATGACGCCGAAAATGATGCGCGGAATCACCAGCCCCAATCCCCCATACCAAAAAAGCAGCGTAGACATTTTAATGATAATGGTTGGCCGACAATGCGTTCATGACCTTTCAGCTTTTAAACCTTCGGGCTTTCAAAAATCCCTACTTTATTATAGTATAGCATCATCGTCCGGTGGTTCGTGCGCACACTTCGCACGCAATCGCCGCGACCGTTTGGCCTCATCGTCTAATGGTTAGGACGGCGCCCTTTCACGGCGTAAATCGGGGTTCGATTCCCCGTGGGGCTACGACAAGTAAAAGAAAGGATACCCATAACAGACCGTTCACGAAGTGCGTTCGGTATTGTAGTAAGTGAGCCATTCCTCCCTCGTGTGCCACGGCCGCAACGGATTCTGATAATACTCGTCATCAATCGTGCGATGGACCCGTTCCACCTTGCCGTCCCACCAGGGCGAACTCTTGGGGATGAAGAAATGCGGAAGACCGCGCTTTTCGCACCATGCGTGGAAGTCGCCGCGGAACTCGCTCCCGTTGTCGGTCTGAACGGAGATAATGGGAAAGCCGAAGTATCGTTCAGCTTCCTCGATCGCCGCCGCCGCATTCCTGCTTTCTCTCGTCTTGAACACATGAAAGTAATACAGCTCCGTCCATGGATCGAAGACCGAGAACTGGTAATGGCGGGTGCCTCCTTCATACACATATTTCACATCAAGCTGCACCCCTTCTCCTGGCTTTCTGATCACGAGCGGTTCCTTGAGCGGCGCATGCCAGCCGAGCTTTCGCTGGGGCTTTCGAATGAGCCCTTTGCGCCGATAGAGGCGAAAGAGGATCGTCGTTGAAACCGTAAGTCCGAAGACTCTCCCGATCTCGAGCTTCATCTTGAGTGGCCCGTAATTTGTTTTCTTCTTCCGTTCCACAATCCACATGACGAGATCCGGTACGAGCTTGGTCTTGGCGTCGGGCTTCCGGCTCCGGTGATCGTTTGATCCGTAACCGTGATCCCGCGCGTACCATTTGTAATATGTCTTCTTGGGAATACCGAAAGTTTGGCAAACATCTCCGACCATCCGATGATCCCGTTCGACAAGACGGTACCACCGGAGACGGAGCTCTTTGCCGTACGGTGTTGGTTGGTTGTTCATAGTTCCAGTGAACACCGTCACCCCTTGCCGCCGCAAGAGTTACCTCCTGGTGTTAACTGTACATCCTCTTGACAGAGGCGTCCCCCGTTCCGGAACCGCCGTCGGGATCGCTGACGATGCTCGGTCTCCTGCTCGGGATGCTCTCCATAGGAAGCAAGCTACTGCGCAAACCCACGACACTACGGCAAACGGCGTAGTCCTCTGCCTGTTCTTCCCACGTACGCCGATTCATCCCCAGGATCGGCGTTTTTTTAAATTTTTTTGTCCAGTTCAAGAGTTTCAATACGAGATTACGATAGTAAAAATCCATAGTCATTGAATGTTAAGGGTTACATCTTCTTTATATCCCACCAGTTCTGAAAGCCAAATCGTGGGCTACTCACAAACAAAAGAATGCTTCTCGCCTCCCAGAAGATTAATAGTCGGCGATAAGCATTCTTTTGTTTGGTTGCCTTCATAAAGGGATCGAACGATTGCCAAATGAAACTAATTCCCCTCCTTTGGCGTAGTAGCTTACGTGAGCAATCACCACGTCAGTAACAGTACTTTGAAAATCCATCATACCGGAGGGAACGTTGAGGCATCTCTTGAAGGGACTATCGCTCATGGCACTTTTCTTGGCCATATCGCTTGGCGCGAGGAGTGAGAATCCCAATACCAAACCTGTTAACAACGCACAACACGCCATTTCCCCATCCGTCAAAGAGCATTTCACCCATGCCACCTGGTACGCGGGAAAATGCATCGGCCGTATGACCGCCGGAGGGAAACGGTACGACAAGAATGCGGTGTTCGTAGCAACTCACGAACACTACCCATTCGGAACAAGGTTAAAAATCACCAACCTTCGTAACCACCGGAGTATTGTGGTCCCCGTAGAAGACAGGGAACCTTATCATCCAGAACGCACGCTTGACCTCTCCTATGAGGCGGCAAAACGTCTCGATATGCTATCGGCTGGCATCGTCTTGGTCTCATACTCCGCCGTCGCGCCATCACGGCCCTCAAAAGGAGAACTCTCTCAATGATCGAACTCGGTAATAAAGCTCAGGTGAGCGGCGCGGAGCATTGGCCTACATTTCATCTGTATCGACGTCCCAAAAAGATGCCGATAGTTCCAAAGGGGCACACGATAGTCTGTGGCTTTGAGGAAGCAGGCGCTGAGGGAGAACGGATGTTTATCTGCGAAACCCTGGAGCATGTGCATACACTTTACGATGAAGGCGCCAAAGGCCGTGCCGTCCATATCTCCTGGTACCACACCGCCGCCTTAAACAACGCCGCAGCGATTGCCTAACTGTTTTTCCAATAACCAAAGAGCCCTGAAAACCGGGCTCTTTTTTATTTTTTAGAGTTAAGTAACATTTCGTGTGGGGTGAGAAAATCGTTTCGTTCAATAAAAATCGGCATAAAACGTCCGTTTCGCATTCAATCAGAGAGGGTGGTAGTCTGATTGCATGAAAAAAAAGATGTTTGCGGTGCAAAAAGAGGATGCATCGGCACGGGAAAACTGCTGCAGGAACGGAGCGTTGGCGCTGCCCGTCGTGTAAGGGCACCGGGGTAAAAACAAGAAAGGATACCTCACTCCGTCATGTCAGAGAATTGTTCCGCCGGTGGATCACCGGCACGGCGACCATGACCGATATCGCACAAGAAAAGAAGGCAACGAGACAAACGGTGGCCCGATGGTTCGAACCCTTGTGGCGGGAAGCCACGACCTGTCCCATTCCCTCTTCGACGCAAGTCTCTTGGCTCATGGTGGACGGGATCTATCTTCAGAAAAGGATGGAGCTCGCACTCATCGCAAGGACGGATCAAGGAGAAATATTCTGGGATTTTGCTCCTTACGAATCGTCGTGGTATTGGGAAAAGTTTTTCCTCCGTCTTCCCGTTCCCGACATCGTCATCTCGGACGGTCAGAAGGGATTACAGAAGGCAATACAAGACCATTGGCCCGATACCGCACTACAGCGATGCATTTTCCATGTCATGCAGTTGGCGACGATACGGTTGACCCGTCACCCAAAGACCGTTGCCGGAAAGGAAATGCGCATACTCATGGGACACCTTCCCGAAGTACATACGCATGCACGCAAAGAACGATGGATTGCGCTCTTCGAGCAATGGGAACACCGGCATGAAAAGCTCCTCAAAGAACGCACGCATGGGGATGGCAGCTCTTCTCGTCGTTGGTGGTACACCCACCGGAACTTACGCGCGGTCAGGTCGCTCATTCGGAACGCTCTCCCGCATCTTTTTACCTATCTGAATTATCCCGGTATGCCAAGAACCACGAACCACGTCGAGGGAGGACTCAACGCAAGGTTGGCCGAACTCGTGCATCGTCATCGCGGTCTCAATATCAATCAAAAGCGGGTACTTGCCGCGGAATTTCTAAGAAGAACTTCGAAGAAAAATCCCACACGAAATGTTACTTAACTCCCAAAAACAAATATCGATCCGACTGTCGATGAATAATTGATATTAGAAGAGGATGCGAACTGGCTGCCGGCGGAGGTCGCTATGCTCTCGGGGTTCGGACCGCCAGACCAGTCGGTCTGGTCAGTCACGGCATCCCCGTTGCGGGTGAGATACGCGCTCATCGTGCTCGTTACCCCATGCGCCCAGTCGTACACCACGGAAACCTGCTTCGTGGAAGGGTCGTAGGTATTGCCGTCCGGCGAAGAGGCGATTCCTCCCCCGCTCGTACGATACACATCTGAAAGATAGAAAGAGCGGATATACGTGGTCGTCCCGACGACGATGGACTGTATTCCCGATGTCGCCATGTACGGTGAGGAAGAAGTAATGAGATAATATTGGTGCGTCGTCCCGGTGGCAAGTGCAGTGATATTATTCCACCCCGACTCCGACCATACGCGCACATTGCCGAGCAGGTCCTGCGCTATTGTGGCACTTTGTTGTATATTTTCCGTTTGGCCATTTTCGCGAAGCGCCGGGATGACGACGGTCATTGTAGCCACCATAAAAATCGCGCCTATCGCGAGCGCGAGCAGAAGCTCGGCGATGGATTGCCCGCATCGGGAAGTATTTATAATTTTCATGTTATCACATTAATAGCTGACCTCCCCGGATGACGCGATCGAGATCGTGGATGAGAACGCGGCGCTCTCTCTCGGCATATAGAACCCAATGTTCGTTGAAGTCGATGCAGTGCCGGTGATCGGGGAAAAAATGATATCGAGCGTGGCGCCTAAAGCAAGCGTGGATGTTTGATACGCCACCGTCGTAGGCAATCTATAATAACCGACCGTGGCGCTCGCACTATAACTTCCGGTGAAGAGCGCATAGAACGGCGCGGTGTTCGTCGTATTCGAAAGGCGCACTCCCCACGAAACGCTGCTCCCTTGCGCCGCGCCATTTTCCTGAGCGGCCGCGTCGCTTTGCGCTTGGCGAAGGAGCGTCGCCACTTTCTGGGTGGTGGCGCTAAGGTCGGCATCACTCTGCTGCCCGGCAAGTATGGCAAAAATGACTATGCCAAGCGCAATTATGATGCCCAACACCGCCATGAGTTCGACGAGAGTGAATCCTTTACGCATAGATCTTAGAATGACGTGGTGAGTTGATAGATCGGGACAATGATGGAAAGCGCGATGATGGCGACCAGGACCCCCATAACGAGAAGCATCGCCGGCTCAAGGAGCGAGACGAGTGCCTTGATATTCGCGTCGATGTTCGACTCGTAGAACTGTGCGAGCGTGTCCAGTACTTCGTCGAGATGGCCCGCTCGTTCGGAGATGGCAACAAGATTGGAAACCATTTTAGGGAATACCGCCTCGCGGCGAAAAGCTTCGCCGATTGTTAATCCCTTCGAAAGCCCATCGTTCGCGATACGCAAAAGCGCGTCGTGGTAGGAATCCATACCGACGGTCTCGGCCGCGATGCTGATAGTCTGCACGATTGGCAGGCCGGCGCGCATGAGCGAGCTTATCGTGGATGCCATGCGCTGGATGGCAAGCTCCTGGTATACCGTCCGTACGAGCGGAAGACTCGAAAGAAAGTGGCTGAACGCCTTCTTTCCCGGCTCTGTCTTCGTCGCCACCCATAGGAGCACCCCGATGACGATGAGCGTGCCTGGGAGGATAATGAAGATATTCGCCCCGATGAAAAGCCCCACCGTGAACACGATCTGTGAGAACCATGGCGGATTGATGCCGCTCTGCGAAAAAACATTCGCCACTTTTGGCAGCGCGTATGTGACGAGGAACGTCAGAATCGCCGTGGCGACACAGATCAGGATGATTGGATAAATCATCGCCGATCTGACCTTGCTTTGTATCTCCGCATCCCTTTCGAGCGAGATGCTCAGGTCTTCGAATGTCTTCTCAAGGCTGCCCGACTCCTCGGCAGCCTTCACCAGATTGATGACTGTCGGTGAAAAATCTTTCGGATGCCGTGCAAACGAGGCATAGAACGGCTGGCCCTTGCTCAAATCCTCGCGCACTTCAAGAAGAAAATTCCGCATCGCTGGCTTGTCAAAATCCATGATGAGAATATTGATCGCGGAAAGCAGGTCCGTTCCCACACGCAGCATCAGCGCAAGATATTTTGTGAGGAATACCTTGTCCGACGTATTGATATCCCCCCCAAAAATCCCCGCTATAACTCCCACCTTGACCCGTTCCATCGGCTTCACCGAAATGGGGCGGAATTGTTTCCCGCTGAGAAAGCGTAGAACGTCACCAAGGACGTCGGCCTCATAATCCCCCTCGGTTATTTTCCCTGCTTCATCCGTGGCAACATAATGGAACAGCATACATAAATGATAGCATACGAAGAAACGCAGTGGCGCAGCGCGCTTTCAGCAGAAAGCGACGCGGCGCCGAAAAAGACCAAGGCTACTCGCGGATGACACGTAGCACTTCTTCCAATGTCGTCTGCGCCACCTCCACTTTCTGTAAGCCGGCCTCGAACATCGTCTTCATCCCCGACGCGCGCGCCTGCATGCGCAACGCCGCAAGGCTAAACTCCGGATTGATAATCAGCTCCTTTATCTTCTCGTCCACTTCAAACGCTTCGTAGATACCAATCCGTCCGCGATAGCCCGTCATCCCGCACGACGAACATCCTTTCCCGGCGTAGAGCGTTTTTGGAATACGCACCATTTGCGGATCGAGGCCGTTCTCTTTGAGTTGTGTTTCAAGCGTCGCCACGATCGATGAATCCACGCTGTACGAGTAGACGCACATCGGACAGATCTTTCTTACCAAGCGCTGGGCAAGCACCAAATTAAGCACTGAGCTTACAAGAAACGGCGGGATGTTCATGTCAAAAAGACGCGGGATGGCCGTCGGCGCGTCGTTTGTGTGGAGTGAGGAAAGTAGTAAGTGCCCAGTGAGCGCCGCCTGCACAGCGATGTCAGCGGTCTCGGCATCGCGAATCTCGCCGACCATGATGATGTTCGGATCCTGGCGCAAAAGCGCGCGGAGACCGGAGACAAATGTGATGCCCGCTTGTGGGTTGATCTGTGTTTGGTTGACATAGCGCATGTTGTATTCGATCGGGTCTTCCACCGTCGTCACATTGACCTCCGGACGATTCAGCATGTTCATGAGCGCGTAGAGCGTCGTCGTCTTTCCGGAACCGGTCGGACCGCACGAGACAAGCATACCGTACGATTTCTTGAGATTGTCGGAAACGATCTTGATGACCTCCGGCTCCATCCCAAGTTCCTCCAAGGAAAGCGGCTTTTGCGATGCTTCAAGCAAACGCATTTCCACTTTTTCCCCAAAGAACGTGGGTATAGTGGAAACGCGGACGTCGATCTCCTGCCCTCCCAACTGGTAGCGGAACCGGCCATCCTGCGGCGCAAAGTGTTCGTCGATCTTGAGACCGGCGAGCAGCTTGATGCGCGCGATGATGCCCGGATGCACCGCCTTTGTGATATCCATCACTTGATAGAGAATACCGTCAATGCGATAGCGGATTAACGTGGACTCTTCCAATATCTCGATGTGAATGTCCGACGCGCGAGAAGCGAGCGCGTAGGAAAGGATGTTGTCCACAATACCAACGATAGGAAGATCGCCCGCCGCTTCGCGCGCGTCCTTTGACTGGCTTATAAGCGACGCCCGGACATTTTCTTCGATGATCTTTTTAAAGTCCTGCCCCAACTCATAGCCATATACGGAAAATCCGCGATCCAAGTCCTCCGACGACGCAAGGAACGGCTTGATTTTTCCGTTCAGGCGCTGTTCCAAAAATTCGCGCGTCTCCAGGTCGGAGGGATCGGACATCGCGACGTCGTATGTCCCATCCTGTTCCTTCCCAAAAACGATGACCTGCCGCTGGCGTGCCATGCCTTCGGCGAGAAGCCTCACGATATCTTTATCGATTTTTACGGAACTGAGATCCGCGCGCGGCACCCCGAGCGCTGTAGCGATGAGGTCATTCAGATAGTTCCGCTCGACGATCTTTTCGGAAACCAACACGTCGATTAGATTTTGGCTCTTACGCTCGGCTTCCTGATACAACTCATCAAACCGCTCCGGGGCGATGAGATTTTGTCCAACCAGTAAATTCTTAAGCTGATCCTGGGAAATAGGAAGTTTCATGATAATTGTCGTCCTGTTAATGATAACAGAGCGATGGGTAAAATAAAAAGCCCGGCGATCGCCGTCGGCTTTTTACCATAAAATTTCCGAAGATATCCTTAGAGGGCCAAGTTCGAACCTTGTTCGTACACATAATCGGAGTTTCCCCCATCGGTCGATAGAACATTGTTCGGGCCGCTCGAGTACTTTGCACTCTCCATGTTCGTGGCGATCTTCCATGAAGTAAAATTTGCTTCATAGATGTATGCGCTGCTGGTGCCACTATTCACCGGATCCACTGGATAGACGTTGAGCGGAGCACCCGAATCGATTGCACCCAAGTCTACAGGAATCCAGCCAGTGCCGTCTACGGCTCGCGAGGCATTGATTGATGGACCACTCGACGCCTCCACAAATCCCCAGGACCCTGAGCTCGTGGAGGTATAAACAGAGAAAGACGACGACGGCAGGGACGCATTCGCACTAAAAAGCACGCCGGACGCGGCCCTCCCATCCATAGACGTCGTGGTCGCCACGTCTATTGAATACAATGCCAAGGCACTCTTTAATGTCGCAAAATCAGAAATGCGGTTTGAATCTCTTGCCTGGCGCAAAAGCTCCGCAGGATTCAAGGTCAAGACAACCACGACCGCCAAAATGGCAATGATGGCGATGACGACAAGAAGCTCGATGAGGGTAAACCCTTTTTGTTTTTTATGATTTTTCATGAGTAGATATTTAGTAGATGCTTATTAGAGGAACTTGACCTTTTCCCCTTCTCGTAAATTGTATCATACAACATTCGGAAACACTATTAGAGAGCGGTCAGGTTGGTTCCCTGCTGGTAGCTATAAACACTGGTTCCACCGTCGCCGGTTTCGACATCGCCCGGGCCACCGTGCATGTACTTTGTGCTCTCAATTTGCGTGGCGAGCTTGAAGACAGTCGAACTTGCGGCATAAATATACATATTAACGCCACTGTTCACCGGATCCACCGGCCACGAGCTGATCGGAGCACCCGAAGTGATTGCGTCCAAGTTGATGGGAATCCAGCCAGTGCCGTCTACGGCTCGCGATGAACTTGGTACAAGATCCCCTTCACCGCCGACGAAACCCCATCCCGGAGGGGAACCTGTGGCGTTATAATAGTCTATCGAGGTCGACGCACCCATATTGGCAGTAGAAAGGTTGTACCCGACAGTCCCGTACATCGGCGTCGTTGTGACAACGTCCTCCTCATACAATGCCAAGGCACTCTTTAATGTCGCAAAATCAGAAATGCGGTTTGAATCTCTTGCCTGGCGCAAAAGCTCCGCAGGATTCAAGGTCAAGACAACCACGACCGCCAAAATGGCAATGATGGCGATGACAACAAGAAGCTCGATGAGGGTAAACCCTTTTTGTTTTTTATATTTCATAACAGAGCGCTCATATATACCTAAGTGTATTATACTACATCCGCGGGAATGAGTGTTGTGGATAAGTAAAATCAGGGGGTAATGGCGCTTCAAATTCGAAGCGATTCCCGTTATCATCGGAAAACGCAAGTGCGGCGGCGTGGAGCATCAGGCGCTGCGGCACTTCGGGGCTACGGGAGATTCTTCCATACAGCATATCCCCCACAATCGGATGACCAATACTCGCCAGGTGCACACGGATCTGGTGCGTGCGGCCAGTCAACGGGTTAACTTTCAACAAAGCATACTGCTCTTTTTCGTCCTTTATTATTTTCTTTACCACAGCATATTCCGTCACTGCGGGCTTCGCCATCTTCGACGAATAAATACTCCGCTTGAGCGACCCGTTCTTGATCCCGATAGGGGCGTCGATAACCCCCTTTTTATTTTTCGGCACGCCACACACGAGCGCGAAATACGTCTTCGCTATCCGATGTTCCTGGAATAATTTTTTAAGCCGCTCGAACGATGCCTGCGTCTTCGCAACGAGCATCACGCCGGACGTCGCCTTATCGAGCCGGTGGATGATGCCCGGCCGCAGCGCGGGATCGTCGCCGACATTTTTTATTTCCGGATGACGCTCAAGGAGCCAGTCGACAAGTGTCGGTTCGGCCGCTCGCGCGACGTCCGTGCGCCGCTTGCTGCTCAACCGCACGGCGTGCACCATAAGCCCCGCCGGCTTGTCGATGACGAGGATATCGGCGTTCTCAAAAATGATCTCTGGAGCGAGCATGGTTTAAATCTATCTTACACTTTAATAATAAGACAAAAACAAAAAACCACAGGGAATTTTTGTGCGCGTGGGAGGGATCGAACCTCCGGCCTTTTCATTATCAGTGAAATGCTCTACCACTGAGCTACACGCGCGCATCCTGCCGAAGCGGTGCCCTTGCACGGGCTTGGACCTGTTTGGGTGCAACCTAGCAAGGGTTTCCGAGGGTTCCGCGAAGCTTCCCTTTGAAGCACCATGGTCGCTCGGTTCGAAAAATAGTATAGGACATCTTATGGGATTTTGGTAGGGCTAAGGCACCTCGGTCGGGTGTTTTTCAAATGTAACATGTAACAAATGTAACACGACGTCCAAAATGCAGGAAGGGTCACTTTTGGGGAGGGTCGCCCGCTAGGCTCGGTATATCAAGAGATTCTGGCGAATCGAAATGTAACACGGGGAACGTAACGCCATCCGCTATCTTACCAGGCAAAGGGATCAAAGACATCGACATTGGGTGCGATATTTTTATCTCGTATGCCAAGAGAAGCCCCTGTAGGTGCGATGCCAGAAGGTAGTACGTAAAAGCCCGCACACCCTCGCGCGTTTTGATCGCGTGCTGCGCCTAAGTCTTTCCAATCGTACACATTAAGCGCAAAGAAGCACATCCACGAACCGTTATTATCGGCTTGATTCCATACGCATTCATACGTGAGATTTCCCTTATTGCATTGAATTTTATCAAGATTATTTTTCGTGCCATTATCTTTTATGGCTTGTACGAATGCCAAATGCTGAGGAGGTATGGGGTCAATTACCACGGATCCATCAACCATTTGACCGCGCGGAAATGGCGTGATTAGGGCGCAATTATTCCGAATATCAATTGCGGGCTGTCTATAGAGAGCGGCGTGAAATCCAGCAATCCAATACCAGATGGCCTCGTCTATATCCAGATTCGTGATTGCGCCAATATTAGGATCTACTATCAGGCGACGACGAG
>CAVVHF010000020.1:0-17399 GCA_963747905.1 uncultured bacterium
TTTTTATCTTTTTTGAAAATATCTTGTATCATATAAAGAGTGATACGCATCATTCAACAGAATAAACGCCTTTTCGTCACCGCCCTTGCGGCTGTTTTGGTGATCGCCCCGGGGGGCGCGGTATTTAAAACAGCGGCACTGATGCCGACCGCACTCGCGCAAACTGCCACGTCCACCCAGACGACCGCGCAAAAACAAGCGGCACTCGAGGCCCAGCTCTCGCAGATCGAAATACAGATCGATCAGTATCAAAGCCAGATCACGGCGGACCAGCAGAAAGGCTCAAGCCTTACGAGTGAGATCAATGCGCTCTCCGCGCAAATATCAAAGCTTAATTTGCAAATCCAGGCCATCAACCTGACGCTCGAGCAGATAAACAGCCAAATCGACCAGACCACTCAGCAGATCGGGGTCACGCAGGGTGAGATCGTGAGCGAAAAAGCAACGATCGGCAATCTTTTGAACGCGCTCTATAAAAACGACCAAATCGGATTTTTGGAATCGTTTTTGGCGAACCCGCAACTTTCCACCTTGTGGGACGATTCGGAAAATATTTCCTTATTCGAATCAAACCTGAACGTCGCGGTGGGCCAGCTGAATACACTAACGGGACAACTACAAGATCAAAACCAACAACTCGCGCAGTCCCAGACCGCAGAACAGACCGCAGAACAATACGCTGCTGCGCAAGCGCAACAGATCGCGACGAGCAAGGCCCAGCAAGCCAAACTCCTTGCGGCCACTAAGAGTGACGCAGCGGCAAAAGCCGCGCTTGCCTCACAGGCAAAACAGACGGCAGCGCAGATCCGCAACCAGATCTTCCAACTGCTCGGTGGCGGCTCGCTCACCTTCGGACAGGCGTACCAATACGCGCAGGTCGCATCGCAGGCGACTGGCGTGAACGCCGCGCTCATCCTTGCGATTCTCAACCGCGAGTCCGCGCTCGGAGCGAACGTCGGACAGTGTAGCTACAAGACGGCGATGAGCCCGGCGAACATCCCGATCTTCCTCCAGATCACTTCACAGCTCGGCCTCGACCCAACGCAGATGCTCGTGTCATGCGCCAACGCCGATGGCGTGTACGGTGGCGCGATGGGACCGGCGCAATTCGAACCGTCCACGTGGGAGTTATACATTTCGCAAATTGCTTCGATTACCGGCGACAACCCCCCCTCACCATGGAGTAATGCAGACGCGTTCGTGGCGACGGCGCTTTATTTGAAAGGCGCAATGCAGGGATGCGAAGCAAACTATACCGCGCAACTCGACATCGATCGCTGTACTGCGGCAAAATATTATGCCGGCGGCGGCTGGAAAAATTATCTCTGGACATATGGCGAAGCGACCGTGGAACAGGAACAGACCTTCGCGCAGGACATCGCGACGATCACGGGATCGTAAAGTGGCGACGTTTTAGATATTTTTAATGTTAGCCTGCTATAACGATGCAGGCACCTTAACAACGAGAAGGTATCTTTATGCCATGCCGCCGCAAAACCTGTTCGACGAATAGAACGAACTGCTGGACGTGATCACGCCGATGGAAATGGCGCTTTTACGTCTTCTCCAGATAATCCGGCTTTGCCATTTGACTCCCCGACGTTTCGCCAGCATAATAGTGATAGTCTATGGCGAGGAGGAAAGCCATGAAAAAATTTCGCTTGATGATGTTTTGGGCAATAGTGGTAATGATTATGCTCCTTGCGATGCCGACAGCACTGGCACAACAGGGACAACCCCGGCGCCACTATCAGAAAGACGATATCTGGGTGGGATGCGTTGCGAACGCCCCCGCGATGACGTGGGAAAGCGCACTCCTTGAGGCACTCTCAGTGGGTAATAAGGAAAATCGTTCCTGCTGGATAAACCAACAGCAAAGATGGTTGTTCTTTCACTGGACGAAACGGACGCCCATCGTTACCATGAGAAAAGTTACAGCTCCGCAGAAGGGACCGGCGGTTTCATCGGTCCTTTTTTTCTATCCATCAACCGTAATCGGTTGTACAATAATAAAGCATTTTATTTTTATTTCATGAAAATCCTTTCCATCGAAACATCGTGCGACGAGACGGGCATCGCTCTTCTCGAGGCATCGGGCACCCCCCGTGCGCCGCACATCCGCGTTATCGAAAATCTCGTCACGACGCAAATCCCCATCCACCGGCCATTCGGCGGCGTCGTTCCCAATCTTGCAAAGCGCGAGCATCTGAAAAATCTTCCAATATTGTTCGGACAACTGCTTGAAAAACATCCGCGGCTGAAATTCGACCTGATCACCGTGACGGTCGGCCCCGGGCTCGAACCGGCGCTTTGGACCGGCATTACGTTTGCACAATCGCTTGCCAAGGAATATCGCGTGCCGCTCGTGGGAGCGAACCACCTAGAAGGACACCTCTATAGTTTTTTACTCTCGCAAAAGAAAAACGGCGCGGCCGCGCAAAAAAATATTTTTCCGGCGATTGCGCTCATCGTAAGCGGCGGCCATACCATTTTGCTCAAGCTTGCTTCGTTCTCAAAATGGAAATGGCTCGGCGAGACACGCGACGACGCGGCGGGCGAGGCGTTCGACAAGGTCGCGCGCCTGCTCGACCTTCAATACCCCGGTGGCCCTGAGATCGAACGCCTCGCCCGCTCCGGCAATCCGCACGCGATCGCGTTCCCGCGCCCGATGCTACACGAGAAGAATTATGATTTCAGCTTTTCCGGATTGAAGACGTCGGTGCTCTATTATATGCGCGACCACGCGAAGATTTCAAAAGCCGATATCGCCGCGTCGTTCCAGGAAGCCGCGCTTGACGTGCTCGTCAAAAAAACAACCCGCGCCGCGCGGGAATTCGGCGCGCACGCGATAATGCTCTCCGGCGGCGTCGCCGCGAATAAGGCGCTCCGTGCGCGACTCGCGCGTGAAGCAAAGAAGATCGGCTGCACGTTCTTCGTGCCGGACTTTAAATATAATCTGGACAACGGCGCAATGATCGGCATCGCCGGCTACATGGCATACCTCCGCAAAAAGCGCTACAAACTAGAAGCGCGCGGCGATATGGAAATTTAGTGCGCGACGTTTAATCATTTTTTAATCATTTCTATGCTCACTTTTTTTCAAGCGATCATCCTCGGCCTCACACAAGGCGTCACCGAGCTGTTCCCCATCTCAAGCTTGGGACACAGCGTGCTCCTGCCAGGCCTTTTCGGATGGAACATCAGCCAAAATTCAGAGACGTTCCTGGAATTTTTAGTGGCCACCCACCTTGCCACCGCGATTGTGCTCTTTATTATTTATTTTAAAGATTGGGTGCGCATCGTAAAAGGAATATTCCGCTCTCTCGTGGCGCGCGAGATCAACAACGCGGATCCGGACGCGAAGCTCGGCTGGCTACTTATCGTGAGCACGATTCCCGCAGGTATTATCGGGTTGTTATTGAAGGACCAGATCACCGGATCGTTGCTCTCCCCACAATCGGCGGCATTCTTTTTGATGCTGAACGGACTACTCCTTCTTCTTGCCGAATGGCTGCGCAAGCGCGCGACGCTACCGACGGAAAGTTTGCAAAATAATGACACGCGGATCGCGCACCGGCTTTCTTTCTGGCAGGCGACGAAAGTGGGACTGCTCCAGATCCTCGCGCTCCTTCCCGGATTCTCACGCACCGGCTCCACACTCGCCGGCGGCCTGATGGTCGGACTCTCGCACGAGGATTCTTTGCGCTATTCTTTTTTGCTCGCCACACCGATCATTGGCGCGGCGGCGCTCCTTGAGGTCCCGCCATTACTCACGTCGGGCAACAGCACGCTCATTGAAGTCTCGCTCGCGGGCGCCATCGCCGCCGCGTTCGCCGCGTGGTTCGCCGTAAAGTTCCTCACGCGCTATTTTAAAACAAACAATCTCACGCCGTTCGCACTCTATTGTCTTGCGGTCGGGATCGTAAGCCTGATTATTCTCCGCTAGTCGTTGTACATCCGCGCGCGGATCGTCTCCAGCTCTTTTATCACCGCCTCATCGCTTATTTTTTTAAATCGCGGAAATGTTTTCCCCTCCTTCGTGATATATTCCATGAACATCTTGAGTGGGCGCAGATCAAAGAGTTTTCCCGCTTTATACACGCCGGCATTCTCGTAGAGCGGCCGATACACCACCATGTGCATATCCTGCACGGTGGCATAGTCCTCCGTGTGATGCCCGACACCGATCACCTCGTACGCATAGTTATTAACCAGCCCGTCGGGGTCATGTTTGTAATGATAATAAAATCCATTTTCGGGAACTTCCTTCGGAACCTCGATTGCCATTGCTGCGCGCAGTGATTAAGAAACTTTTTTTGCGCTCGCGAACCACGCGTAGACCAATAGCGCGAGACCGACCACGAGCGATGCAATGCCGTGCTTGATATGCGGCGTAGTCATCGCCACGTTATAGCCGGGCAGGAACGCCGGTAGCATATCGGCGGGCGTCAGCCAATAATAGATGGCGAGCACTATGAACGCGGCGCCGAACACGACCGCAAGAATATTTAATGTTTTTTTCATGGTTTTATTATAACAGAATTGCCGCACTATGTTGCTTTCTTCCGCAATTGAAACATCTGCGTATCGTATCCTCTTTTTTCTTGATTGTCCCGCGAAAGCCCCAGTGATTCAAGCTCCTGAAAAATCTCCTCCGATATCTGCGCCGCGTCCGCATCGTCATCCGCCATCTTTTCCAACTCCACAAAATCGCCAAGCCCTTCGGCCTGATCAAGACAAATTTCATATTCGCCAAGCTTCCCTTTACGCCGAACTTTTTTTACTTCCACCTCGGGAACGAAGCCTAACAAGAGCAACGCCCGATGCATAGCATCACCATCCTCGATGCGCGTCTCGCACTCGATGTTATCGTGCTCGTGCGTGCGCTGCTGTTTGAGAGTAAAGATCGCCCCACGGTCGTCGTGGCGAATGCGCACCACGATCATCCCTTCTTTCATATTTTCCCAAATGGAAGTATCACCGTCCTTCGAATATATGACGTCGTGCTGGTGAATGGGAGCTGAAAGCACACAGCCGCGCTCGGCGAGCTTTTGCTCGATTGCCCCGAGGTCTTTTGCCTTCAGTTTTATCTCAATCTCACGCATAATTCCTCCATTATATCTTCTTTTCCACGAGGGGCGCAAAGGCGACAAACGCCGTACCTTCGGAAGGACATCTTTGCAGCCCCTTGACTTCATATAAGCATATGCTAATATCTAAATATGTCTGATCTCTGCAAGGAAATAAACAAATTCGGCAAAGGTGTCGGAAACGCCGCGCGGTACCGGATCATCGAGGCCCTACTCAAGGGACGCAAGACCGTGAATGAACTGACGCGCATCGTCAAGCTGTCCCAACCGGCGGTGTCCCAGCATCTCAAAACGCTCAAAGCATGCGACCTCGTAATTGACGAACGGCGCGGCAAGGAAGTGTTCTATGTGGTGAACACGGAATATACGCTTAAACTGCTCCACAATTTGGTAAACGATATGAATCGCCAAAAGAAAAAGTCGAAAAAAGTTAAAAAATAATATTAAAACAATGTTAAAAATAAAAGTCATTCTCGGGACGACGCGGCAGCAGCGGCTTGGCGAGCAACCGGCGAAGTGGATAACGGACAAGGCGAAGACAAAAGGATTGGATGTGGAGATATTGGATCTGCGAGACTATCCGCTCCCCTTCTTTGACGAGGGAATGTCTCCCACGATGGCGGCGATGAAGGGCGCGTACCCCTATCCGGTCTCCGCAAAGTGGACGGAAAAGATCGGCGAGGCTGATGGCTTCATTATAACCGTTGCGGAATACAATCATGGCTACGCCGCCGTCCTCAAAAACGCGTTCGATTACGTTTCTAAGGAGTGGAATAAGAAGCCGGTTGCCTTCGTCGGCTACGGATCAGTCGGGGGTGCTCGTGCCGTAGAACAACTCCGTCAGATCGTCGCCGAACAGCAAATGGTATCCATCCGTGCGGCAGTCCACATAACCAACCCCTGGGGGCTTCTTGATGATAAAGGCATCCTTAATATGTCCTCCTTTGACGTGTCCGCTGACGCGATGCTCGACCAGCTTATCTGGTGGGCCGACGCGCTGAAGATCGCGCGCGACAAAGACGCGGCGGCGAAGTAAATAAAAGTGACGCACTCCCCGGGTTCCGCTTCGCTGCACCCGGGGCTTCTTGTTGGATCATCGTGCAAACGCGATCAGAATAGTTTCGTCGTCTGCGGCTTTCTTTCTTTCTTGTCCTGCCACTCGATGTATTTCTTGATCTGGCCCTCGTTCAATCCAATGGAGGAGACGAAATACCCGACGCCCCAGATGCCGTCCTTTTCAAGATACATCTCTCTAATGAATTTGAACTCTTTCCTGATGGCAAAGCTTGAGAGGCTTTTCAGCTTCTGGACGGCATCTGATATCGCGATATTGGGTGGCACCTCCATTTGGACATGCACATGGTCCTCATCCGTGTTCACCGTCTGGATGAAGAGCGTCGGGTATTTCTTTGTGGTGGCGTAGAGACTTCTCTTGAGCGCTATCTTTACATAAGGCTTCAGCCATTTTCTGCGGTACTTGGTACCCCACACGATGTGATATTGGAGCTTGTAGGTGGAATGGTTGAGGGATCGCGTTTGCATGGAACAGGCCTCCGCTTCGCTCCGGGATTGATTCATCCCCGGGTTCGGGCGTGGAGTATTCCCAGTATACCGTGTTATGACGGCCCTCACCCGGGGTTTCCTCTAATAGAAAAATCCCTCTCGCCTGAGAGGGTTTTTTTATTCTGCCTCTATCTTCGTCTTTATCTCCTTAAACTCGTTCTCTACTTCCATCAGGCGGTCTTTGCTCAACTTAATCAACTCCCCCGCTTCGCGAATCTTTACGAGCGCTTCCTCAAGATCAATCTCCTCCTGTTCCTCAAACCAATCCGAGATCCGCTTGATGTCCTCCAGGTATTTTTTGAGGTCGTGTGGTTTTTTGTCTGCCGCGAACTGCTTTGCTGTTTTTACCATGATCGGTGTGATGCTCGTGCTTTATTTTTTTTATTATAGAATCAATCTCGCCGTCGCTTACCGTGAGCGCAATCTCCTCGCCGGGCGAAAGTCCCGCCGTGCTCCGTATTACTTTACCATTCCTTCGCGCGATGGAATAGCCCAGCCCGAGCTGACGTGCCGGGTCGTTATGCTTGACGGCCTGTGCACCGAGCGCGACGGTCTGACGCGCGCGCTCGAGCGACCGCTCAAATAAATTAACCAATCCATCCCACGTGTTCGTAAGAGCATTTTGGACGCGCTGGAGTTCCAAGGGGAAACGATTAAGCAGCCCACTAAACTCGCGCACTTTCGCGTACGCTTCTTCCCACGAACGGCTAAGCAAGTGCGCGGCGGCGGTCGGCGTGCTCGTCATGTAGTCCGCGGCGAGCGCCATGAGCGGCACATCCTGATCATGACCGATGCCCGCGATTATCGGCACCGGAAAGTTCACCACCTCACGCACGAGCGCTTCGTTGTTGAACGCCTGCAATGATTCGAGCGAGCCGCCGCCGCGAATGATCACGAGCGCCTCGATGCCCGTACCGCGCGCGCCTTCGTCCTCTACTATTTCCCGCATCGCATGGATCGCGGCAAGAAGCGGTGCGACCGCCTGCGCTCCTTCCACGCGCGAATCGATCACGTTCACTTTGAATCCGAACTTCCCCAGATTATTTTCAAAATCATGGATGACCGCGCCCTTGAGCGACGTGATCACGCCGATGCGCTGCGGATATTCTGGCAGCGGCCGCTTGCGTGCCACCGCGAAGACGCCTTCTGCTTCCAACTTTTTACGCAACTCATCGTACGCTTTCTTGAGCGCGCCTTCGCCCACGAGCTCCACCGTGTCCGCCACGAACGAGAGCCGTCCGTTGTTCGGATACACGTTCGGGTGGCCGTTCAGGATCACTTCCATACCGACCTCGAGCGCGATGCCACACAGCTGATAGTTGCGCGCCCACATGATCGCATCGAGTGTGCCGGGGTTCTCCCTGTCTTTAATGCTGAAATACACATGCCCGCTCGCCGCGTGTTTGAGCTCGGAGATCTCGCCGATGATCCGCGCCGATTGCGACTTAAAAAATACATTGAGCAGCTCGATGTATTCCGCGATGGTGAAAATTTTATCTTCCGGCGTTTTCATGACAGATTCTTCTCATGTTGTGCCCGCTTATTAAAATATGCGCAGTAATCGCAGTCGATGCTCGCGGCAGGAATCTTCTCGCCCATTAGACACTTGTGCATGTTTACGATCGTTTGCTCCACCCAATCGGTGTTGCCCACGTATGGGATCACTTTAATATCGAACTCCAGCCGCGCGTCGAACGCGGCGGCGTCCGCATCGCCATTGCAATATACAAAGTAACCGATCGGCGACACATTGAAGCCGTTCTTGCGGAAGAGCCACTGATAAATTTCCATCTGCCGCTTGTAGCCGTCCTGCCACTCGGCGTCAAGCGATACCTCCTCCGTCTTTGATGTCGCCTTATAATCCACAATGATCAGCTCTCCTGTCGGCGCCACCCACACGTCATCCACGCCACCGCGGATGAGCAAATTCGTCGGCTCATGCAAAAATTGTATGCCACGCCGCAAAGAGTCACGCCACGCATCCAGTTCCTTGTGCGCATACGGCACGGCGTCAATGTTGTACTCCTTCATCAACGGATGCGGCGTGCCGGCCGCGCGATGAATATCGAATTCTTTTTTAAGCAGCGTGTCGACGGCGCTGTTCAAACTGAACGGAAATCCCGGCGGACGCCCAGTGCCTAGCCGCTTATCGATATAAAAACATCGCGGACATTGCACGAAGAGATCGATACCGCTGCGGCTGACTGTGAACGGACCATGCGACTTCGGGTCGAAGAGATTGCGCGAGCGCTGGGGATTGTAGTATTGGGACATGGGGGAAGGATTATTTAATCTTATTATAATCTTTAAAAAAGAAAACCGCCTCCCAAAAATACTATCACTTTCCTCCCTTCCCCTTCTTCCATTTCACCGCCGATAACAACGGATAATAAAGATCTTCGTGCGTGCGAATCTCGAACGATGAAAATGGCTTCTTCGAGCGCCGCGGGTGTTTCACAAATCGCACCCAGGGAATATCAGTGATGATCGCGAGCGGCGTGCGCTCGTCGCCTTCTCCCATCAACACGACTGCGGCGGCGGCAAGGGCATCCGGAATGTTCGTCTGCGTCATCTTGAGCGTGCGACCGAAAATATCCGGCGTGTCGCGATAATCTTTTAACGGTTCAAATCCATAATGGGCGAGTGAAATTCCCAAAACGCCGCGACGCAGCGGGATGGTATGCGAGTCGCTTATGATCACGCCGAGCTCCTTCACGTTGTATTTCTTGCGAAGCCACGTCCATAATTTTTTCGCCACGCCGGCAGGATCTTTCGGCCATAAAATATAATATCCGTCCGCATTACTTTCATCGACGCCAGCGGAAGGAATGAACACATTATTCTTTATGGTATGCATACACCACGCACCGGGGGTCATCTCTCGTGGTAAAAAAAGATCTGCCTCGCGCATCACCAATTCGTCTTTTGTGGCATAGCGATCCATCGGTACGCATCTCCCCTGCCAAATACTCACTACTTTTGAAGTGATGACAATGATACTTTTCTCCTTTAGTGGAGAGATTGCCTTGGCGATCGCGGAAAGAAGATCATCTTTGGGCGGATGGATAACGACGGTTTTAATAGACTTTATTTTCATGTTATTATAATATTCCTTTCGTAATTTTCTCTCTTACCTTGGCTACATATGCGTTAAAGAAAAACAGATTGTGGAAGGTAAGCAGCGCGCCGCCGGTGATCTCGTTCGCGCGGATAAGGTGCGCGATGTAGGCGCGCTGATACTTTTGGCATACCATGCATTCGCACGTCGGATCGATTGGGCCTTTTTCGCGCAAGAGCGCCGCTTTGTTGAAATCCACACGGCCTTCGTGTGCACTGGTTTTCGCACCGCCGTGGGCGCCCACGCCACCCGCTCGCACGCTGCTTTTTTTATTCACGAACGCAATGCCGCGGCGCGCGTAGTGCGTCGGCACGGTGCAATCGAATGTATCTACGCCGCCCTTGATGATAAGTTCGATATCCTCCGGATGCCCGATGCCAAGCAAGTGGCGCGGCTTCTTTTGATTGAGCAACGGGATCACCCAGCTCAAAACTTTTTTTGATTCATCTTTTGATTCGCCGATGTCGCCGCCGATGCCATAGCCATCGAACCCCGTCATGTGCGCGATCGTTCGCGCGCCCGCTTTACGCAGATCCTCAAAGTCCGCGCCCTGCACGATGCCATATAACGCCTGCTTCGACGTCCGCGCCGCGAGCGAGCGCTTCGCCCAGCGATGCGTTCGCGCAAGCGACCGTAACATGTACTCGTGCGTGGCACCGGGCGGCGGGCACTCGTCGAACGCAAACATAATATCCGCGCCAAGCTTTTGCTGGATCGCGATCGACGTCTCCGGGTTCAAAAAAAGTTCCTCGCCCGTGAGCGGCGAGCGGAAGTGTACGCCCTCTTCCGTCATCCGCACGTGATTCGGCTGATGGCCCTTCTCGATCGCTTTTTCGATCTTGCCCGGATAATATTTTATGGAATTCTTGCCCACACCGAGATCATGGCCGAATCCTAAGCTGAACACCTGAAACCCGCCCGAATCGGTCATCGTCGGCTTCGGCCAGTTCATAAACTTATTGATGCCGCCTGCGGCCTTCACTATTTTCTCTCCTGGCTGGAGATGTAGGTGATATGTATTCGAAATGAGCAGTTGCGTTCCTGTCGCCGCAATCTCGTCGCTGCGCAGGGCCTTTACCGCCGCGAGTGTTGCCACCGGCACGATCGCCGGGGTCATCACCTCGCCATGTGGTGTCATGAGCACCCCTAGCCGCGCCGCGCTCTTTTTAGATTTTTTTAATACTTTGAACTCAATCATTTCCATAAGTTTACTTTAAAACTAAGCAAACATAAAAGCCCGCTTGTTTTAAAACCGTTGCGTCTTCGCACTCGGTCGCAAAACAAGCGGGCTTTTATGTTTGCTTATTGCGCCGGAATCATCGGAGCCGCGCTCGTTCCCGTTGCGCTCCCTTGCGCCGGTACCGCCACGCCACCGCCGTTGTATACCTGTCCCTGCATCATCGGATAGCCACGATAGTAGCCGCCGTATGAGTTACGCAATTCATTACGGAACTCGCCCGCCTTCATACCGATCGCAAAGACGATAACGAGGATGATGATCGCCACCACCCACCAGATCACGCGATGCATGCAATGATGGCCGCAACCGCACGTGCACCCCACGCCGCACGCACACGTCGTCTTGCCCCTCGGCATTTCCGAACCGTTCTTCATTTCATCCATTGTTTAAATAGTTAAGTTTAAAATATATCTCTCAATCGACCACGACCTTTACTTTTCTCTATTATAACTCAGCACGAGAAGATAGTACATGGACAGAAAAAGCCCCGCGGTGAATACGGGGCCCCGTCAACGAACGTTTATCACAAAAGATCTGCCGCCTGCTGTGCCAGCGTGGACCGTTCGCTGATCTTCAAATTCAAACATCCAAAATAGTCCTTGCCCTGCATGCGCTGAATGACGTGCGAAAGTCCGCATGAAAATGGATCGAGGTACGGATTGACGATCTGGCCGATATCGCCGGTAAGGACAACTTTCGTCCCCGCTCCCGCGCGAGTGATAAAAGCTTTTACCTCATCGCGAGTGAAGTTTTGCGCTTCATCCAAGATCATGAACCGCTTGTTGAGGCTGCGACCCTGGATGAAGTTGATCGGCAAGATCTGGATGTCGGGATTGGTTCCATTGATCATTCCCTCCAGATCGTCGATCTTTACCCTCAGCAATTCCAGCAAATCGAGCACCGGACGAGCCCAAGGTTCCCACTTCTCCTTGAGATCACCCTTGAGATAGCCCAACGATTTGCCCATCTCCCAGTTCGATCGGCAAACACAGGTTTGCTGATAGATGGCGTTTGCGTTCGTCCTTCCCCCCTGTTCCTGGCCGGCAAGAAGCGCCATAAGAGACTTCCCGCCTCCCGCAATACCGGACAACACGACGAGCGTGGTTTCGGGATCGGTAAGAAGCGCGTATGCGAGCGTCTGTTCGGTGTTGCGCGGGTGCACATGACCGTTGGACGGTCTCGCCTTGGAGACGCCACGGAAGTAAGGCTCGTCGCCAATGTTGCTCTTGTAGAGCGTGAGGAGTTCCTTTTCTTCTCCTTCGCTCACAAAGACACAGCATTGGTTGGAAAGAAGCTCGGGCAACTTGACCACGTTACCGACTTCCTCTCTCGGCAATCGAGGAGTGCTGACTCCTCCGTGATACAGTAAACCACCAAGGGTTCTGAATGCATCATCGGAGACCTCGATACGCGCGATCCCCGAATACAGTTCTTCGGGTTTTTGTATCACGCGGTCGTTCAGATAGTCCTCCGTAGCGATGTCGCACGCCGCGGCCTTTATCCGAAGCGCGGGGTTTTTGGTGACAATAACCACCTTCCCCAAGCGACCGAACTTCAAGAACGGGTCTTTGGTACCCTTCTGGTCGGCAAAAAGCTCACGATGATTCCCCCACTTCAACGCGACACCAATCGTAAAGTTGTCGCTCTCACGGATATCAATCCGTATGTCCTTCGGAAAGTAATACCCCTTTTCCACCAGGAGGAATCCTCCTTGTGGCGTCGGGACCCCTTTGGAAAGATCGTTCCCATTCCGCAGGCCATCAAGGATCTTCAGCGCCTGCCGTGCAGCCGCCGCATTGCCATTGACACCGTTGCGCATCTGATGATCGAGCCCCTCCAATGAAGGCCACGGGATGACCACCACGTTGTTTCCAAAGTTGAGAATTGCGGTGGGATCATGCCGTAAGAGGGACTCCTCGACAACAATAACCTTCCGCGTCGCATCGCTCGTCATAGTCAGCTCCTTGGTACTTCGGTTGTGTCGGTTAAATTTTAAAACGTCAGATCTATCCGCATTCTATTCCTTGTTTTTAGTTCTGTCTAATCCCGCGCAGGTGCGTGGTAAACCATGTGGCACACCTAGAAAAAACGCGCCGAATCAGCTACAATCGAATCATTATGGAACCACGCTACGACCACGCCGAGGTCGAACCCAAAATATATAAACAGTGGGAGGATTCGGGATATTTTAATCCAGACACGTGCATAGAAAAAGGCGTCACCGCGCCGGACGCTAAGCCGTTTTCGATCGTGCTTCCGCCGCCGAACGTCACCGGCACGTTGCACATGGGTCACGCCGCGATGCTCGTCATTGAAGATATTATGGTGCGCTACGCGCGAATGAACGGCAAGCGCACGCTTTGGATCCCCGGCACCGATCACGCCGCGATTGCAACGCAGTCAAAAGTGGAAAAGGATATCGTGAAAGCGGAAGGAAAAAATCGGCACGACCTCGGCCGCGAGGAATTTTTGCGCCGTGTGCGCGCGTTCGCGCAGGAAAGCCATGACACGATCGTCCATCAGGTGAAGCGTATGGGCGCGTCGCTTGATTGGAACCGCGAGGCGTACACGCTTGACGACAAGCGCGAGGTCGCCGTCCGCACCGCCTTCCAAAAAATGTATGACCTCAACCTGATCTATCGCGGGCATCGCGTCGTGAACTGGGACGTCAAAGGGCAGACCACCATCTCCGATGATGAGATCGTCTACGAAGAGCGCAAAGCGAAGTTGTACACGTTCCGCTATGGCCTACTCGCGAATGGCGAGAAGTTTCCCATTCCTATTTCCACCACGCGACTTGAAACAAAGTTCGGCGATACTGCCGTCGCCGTGCACCCGTCCGACGAGCGATATAAAAAATTTGTCAGCAAAGAGTTTGATGTGGATTTTTGCGGCACGCCGATCCACATAAAAGTGGTCGCGGATGAATCCGTGGAAAAAGATTTCGGTACCGGCGCGCTCGGCGTCACCCCCGCGCACAGCATGATCGACTGGGAGATCGCCCAGCGGCATTCGCTCCCCTTCCTCCAGATCATAGATGAATATGGAAAGATGACCGTGGAGAATCCGCTGGTTCACAGCAAGAAAACCGCCGAAGCGCGCGAAATTGTTGCGGAAGAACTGCGCAAGCGTGGGCTAATTGAGAAAGAAGAGGAAATCTCCCAGAACGTAGCGACTGCCGAGCGCACCGGTGGCATCATCGAGCCGCTGCCAAAACTGCAATGGTTCGTCGCGGTAAATAAACCGTTTGGCGAAAAGCAAAAAACGCTGAAAGAACTAATGAAGTCTGTTATTGCTGATGGCGGAACGACGATCGCGCCAGAGCGGTTCGAACGCATCTACTTCAACTGGATCGATAATCTACGCGACTGGTGCATCTCCCGCCAGATCTGGTTTGGGCATCAGATTCCGGTGTGGTATTGCATGCACTGTGAGACCCCGCAAATAAATGCGGATATAAAATCAAAATGGTTCGTAGTGCGTCATGGCGAAACCGACTGGAACAAAGAAGGGCGAACTATGGGACATCAGGGAGTGCCATTGAACGAAACAGGAAAGGAACAAGTGCGTGTCACCGCAGAAAAACTTGTGGGAAAAAAGATCGATATTATTATCTCATCCGATCTTTTGCGATGTGAAGAAACTGCCACCATCATCGGAGAAAAACTCGACATCAAACCGACATTCGATAAGCGTTTGCGCGAAATACATGACGGAGCGTGGGAGGGATTACTAAGGAGCGAGATCATGGAGAAATTTCCCGACCAATGGGCCACTAAATCTGATCTCGACAATAAGCGCGGCGGCGGGGAAACATGGCGAGACGTCAGCAACCGCGTGCAGGAGGCGTCCGAAGATTATCAAAAAAAATATAAAGATAAAAATATTCTCCTTGTGACCCATGGCGGTCCTATCGGGTCTCTTACCTCCATACTACGAGGGTTTCCTGAAGGGAAAATCCCCTCTCCGGCAACGAACGCATCACTTATGGAAATTGAGATATCCACGCATAAATGCGCAAACTGCGGCTGGGACCTTTACGAACAGGATCCCGACACACTTGACACATGGTTTTCGTCCGGGCTCTGGCCGTTTTCCACGCTCGGCTGGCCGGAAAAAACGGATGATCTGGCAAACTACTTCCCCAACTCGGTACTCGAGACCGGCTACGACATCATCTTCTTTTGGGTCGCACGCATGATCCTTATGTCCGAAGTGCTGATGGGCGAAGCGCCGTTTAAGCGCGTCTATCTGCACGGCCTCGTGCGCGACGACAAGGGCCGCAAGATGTCCAAGTCGCTCGGTAACATCATCGACCCGCTCACAATGGCGGATAAGTACGGCGCGGATGCCACTCGCCTCTCGCTCATCATCGGCGCTGCGGCGGGCAACGATATCAAGCTCTCCGAGGATCGCATCCGCGGCTACCGCAACTTCTCTACAAAGATCTGGAACATTGCGCGGTTCATCCAGATGAATAAGCCAGCCAGCGAATTATCGAAAGATATTTTCCCCGGTGGGGATACAGAGACCGTAGAAATTAAAGAATTGGGCGAACTCAAAAAATTGGTGGCCCAACACATTGAAGCCTTTGAATTCCACCTCGCCGGCGAAAGACTTTATCACTATATCTGGCACCGGCTCGCCGACGAGATCATTGAAGCGGAAAAGAAAACGTTCGCCGACGGCACCGATGCGGAAAAGGCAAAGTCGTACGCTCTGCTTGAATACCTGCTTCTGGAATCACTCAAGATACTCCACCCATTCATGCCGTTCATCACAGAGGAGATCTGGCAGATCTTCCGCCCAGGAACGATGCTGATGGTGGAACATTGGTAATTGGTTTTATTTTACAAAAGCGACAGTATATAAAAGGGGTATGGTAGAATAAAACCATGCTGATGCTCATCATCTCCCTCGTCGCCGGGCTGCTCCCCGGTTTTGCATGGCTGGTGTTTTATATGAGCGAGGAAATGCGCCCGGAGCCAAAGCGACTCATCGCGTTCACGTTCATCGTGGGCATGGCGTTCGGGTTCTTTACCGTCGCGATAGAAAATATTTTCAGCAACTGGGCAACGGGGATCGGCATCCAAGAACTTTCACTGCTCTCACTCTTCGGCCTCGCCATCATCGAAGAAGTGATGAAGTTCACCGCGGCGTACTTTGCCATCAACCGGAATCCGGAATTCACCGAACCGGTGGACGCGATGATCTATATGATCGTCGCTGCGCTCGGATTTGCGACGCTCGAGAACATCGGTGCAATCTCCGGCATCTCGCCGCAGGCCGCGCTTATCCCCGCCGTGCTCGAAACGGTGTCATTACGCTTCGTCGGTGCCACGCTTTTGCACACGCTCACATCCGGCATCGTCGGCTATTACTGGGCGCTCGGTATCGTGCGCGGCAAAGTGGCGCGCTACCTCATCCCCGGCATCGCCGTTGCTGCGATTTTGCATGCCACCTTCAACTATCTTATACTTACCTATGGAGACGCCATCTATTCCGTGATATTCTTGATAGTAGTGGGATTCTTCGTATTGAACGATTTTGAACAGCTGAAGGCAAAACCCATCGACCTTATTACATAAATAAAAAAATGATCATCAACGACGAAGACGAAAAATTTTTTGAGAATCTTGTCGGCGCGAAGACCGAAGCCGACAATGAGTATAGCGATGAGAGCGACGCTCACAGCGACAAAGTTGAGATTGAGCTCGCGAAAGCGGCCACTGCGCCTGTTATCCTACGCCCCAAAATGATCCACACGAAAGAAGAGAAAGAAGATCTCTGGGCCGACGGCGAGCCAGAAGGCCAGCTGACGGTGGACGTCTACCAGACGCCGACCGACATCGTGGTGGAATCCGCGATCGCGGGTGTGGCACCGGACGACATTGATGTCAACGTCACCGCTGACTCAATCGCTATCCGCGGCTCGCGCAAGCGCGAAAAGACCGTGCACGATGAGGATTATCTTTATCAGGAATGCTATTGGGGCAAATTCGGCCGCTCTATTATATTGCCACAGGAAGTGGATCCCGAAGGTGCGGTGGTAAAGTTCAAGAACGGTATCCTGACGGTAACATTGCCGAAGGCAAACAAGAAAAAGATACACAAGTTAAAAGTCCGGATAGATTAGCAAAAAGGCTGCGGGTATGTCTTTTTGAGGCGCACATGCCACACGAGAACGGTGAGCATCTCAAAAGGGTATCTTCATACTTAGCCCGCTTGCGTAAATTCATTTGTTCGTCTATAATACTTTCAATAAATCAACCACAAAAGACATGAGGAAATGCGCGCGATGCGAGAAAACTTCACAGATGGGCGGCCACCGGATTTTGCTCCGCGGTCATTATAATCCCACCAACTGGACTCGAAAGTACCCGAATTT
>CAVVHF010000021.1:0-17573 GCA_963747905.1 uncultured bacterium
CAAATATTTCTTGAAAATCCAATTGTTGTTGATGGAGCTAGTTGGAAAATCCCTGATGAGCTATTATCTTTAAGCGAAGATGAACTAGTTTCTATATTTTTCTCCGCAAATACTGCCACAGAAGAAAGACTTCGGACAAGATTGAGCGAAGGATTAACTATTGAGACTTCAAACCCTGAGGCATTTAAAAAAATAATCGAAGGAATAGAAAAGGGATTACTTTCCCAAGATTTTAAAAAACTTAATCCACAAGAGCTAGAAAGTCTTGCCGCTACCGGTCATTTTCCTGATGGAAAAGAGTTTTCAAGCAAAACCACGGGGATAATCGATCCTGACTCTGTAAAAAAATTAGCAGCGGCTTTTGGGAAATACGCATTAGCTAATCACAATTGAATAACAGATCGCGAATGCCGTGCGCTTGATTTTATCTGCCGAATATGGAATAGTTACGGGAACGCATGGACAACTGGGAATCATTCATTAAAAAAACATTAGATCTTATCGGGTTCCGCGATTATCACCTGGAGATAAAAATAGACGAACACCGAGGGTCGGTTTTTATTTACGAAGATCAGGAAATGGTAAAAGAAAACCTTCCTGCGATCGTGGATGCGGTGAACCATGTCCTCCAGATGGTCGCGAAAAAAAATCGGACCGAATCAATCTTCCTCGATATAAATAATTATCGGCACGATCGCGAGCGGTTGATTGCGGAGCTTGCCCGCGCGGCAGCGAAGAAAGCGACGGCCACAAAGACGGAGGTTTTACTCCCCGCGATGAATTCCTACGAGCGCCGCTTGGTGCACGTGGAACTCGCGGTGCATCCAGATGTGAAGACTGAGAGCGCGGGAGAAGGGAAGGAGCGCTATGTCATTATTAAACCAATTCTCGAATAAAAATTCCCTATCTGTTTCTCTCCGACGTAAGAACGTCCGCTCACTCAACAGATAGGGAATTTTTATTTAACTCACTTCAATAATCGTCGGAATGATTAATTAGAGAACGTTAAACCGTATAACTTTTGGTCGTAGCGATTTACAAAGAAGAGGGCGTCATTGAAGAACTTCATATCGGAGGTATCCATATTCTGTGTAGTGTCACTCCAGAGCACCTGCTCCGCACCTGTCACGGTATTTATTTTATAAAGATCGTCGGAGGTAAAGAGTGCCATCGTCAAATAATCATCAGGAAGTTTCGCAGAAGAGAATCCGCTTGAGTCGCGTGGAATGCCGCAATAGAGCGCAAGATACGGAGTCGATGTGGCGGCAGTGGGAGTGGTGACTTTCTTTTTTGCCGTCGAGCTCGCAGTGGATGAAGCGGTGGAAGTTGATGTGCTGGTCGCGTCGACACTTGTGGTCGTCGCTATCGCCATCTGCTCGGTATTAAACACACACTTGGAAGGTAGCGTGAGGAAGCTGAGCGGCTGGGTCGCCAACCCGCCCATAAACGCCTGTAGTTGCAGGGTGTCGCCCTGGCCTGACACGCTATTAAAGAAGGTTAACCCATAAGGAATAGTGGCGTTACGGCTCCAAATCCCTTCCGCGCCATCAACTTCGTAGATAAGCGGGGTGAGTGTTCCTGCTGCGGAATTGAATGCCCATATTGAACCAGCGTTCTGTGAAGTTGGTTTGTCGGCGAGAATAAACTCGCTCTGTGTCGGCCACTGGAGAGTGAGGTCACTTGCATTGAGCGCGAGCAGCACTGAGGGGGTTGCTTTAAGATTCGCAGCGTCGATTGTCGCGAGCGCGAGTTTTCCACTACCCGTCACTGCAAGATATGCAATCTGATAATTATTTGCCGGCGACCACCGGGGCGATTGTATCCCCTTAGAGAATGTCAGCCATGCATTCGTGGCAACATCAAAGAGATCCATTTGAGGATTAGAAGGGTCACCAAAACTTACCAATATCTTTTTGCCGTCAAAAGAGAAGCTCGTGGAAATAATATCGTTGATGGTCGATGAGTTTATTGTGGTGGATTGCCCATTTGAGATCGCCATAACCTCGCCCGTCGGTTCGATGGCGGTGATATTATTTTGCGCGTCAACGAAATAATCCAAGATAGGATCCTGTGAAAGCACGCCGAATTTTGATACTGCCACTTGGCCGCCTGCACCCGATGGGCTGCTTGTCGTCGATGACAAGCCGAGCGCCGCGACGCCGCTTGTAGTCCCCGAGCTGTTATTCCCTTGTGTGCCGGCCACAGGAAGTGAACCGGTGGTCGCTGCGAATGGGTTTAGAGAAGAACTCCCCGTATTCTGTTTTATAAGGAAAAGGATTAATATCGCGATTGCCGCCGCGACGATGATGCCGATGATGATGTAGATATAGCGTTTCATTATTGTGTAAATACCTTGCAATACCAAGGGAGAGATCCATTTGTGAGGCTGCATACGGCGTTAGCAGCGCAATCGCCATCACATGAGCCGCCACAGGCGCTACATTGTCCTTGTCCTTGGAATTGAGTTCCGGTAGGGGCTGTTGCGCCGGAATTAGTCCCTGTACATATATCAGCACCACAATTACCTTGACTACTCCCGTTATTAGTTGGTGTGTTTGAGGTAGTCGCCGGTGCGAGCGCTGGTAATCCAAGATTCGTCAGCTGCGGATTCACTACATTAAGAATAAAATATGCGCCCACGAGCAGTAATAATCCCAACAGCGCCGCCTCGATCCATTCCTTCGCATCGCTTTGCCCGGAAGGATTTCCTGCAGATGCCATATATCTCACTCCGCCATAGACAACAACGCCGAATGCGAGCACGCCACCGATCATTAATGCGAATTGGTAGAAATTGGCAACAAATGCGCCGGGCGTGGTGCTCGCGTTCGGGCTCGTGCCGGGGATATTCATACTGATCGTCACCGCACGCGCGGCGGACAAAAGAAAGAAATTCGCAACAATCGCGGCTAAACCATAAAAAGTTTTTTTCATAGTTGGCTTTCGTAGGTTAAATTGGCGCTTGCGGTGGCGACGGTGGAGTCGTTGGGATTTTCAACGCTGAGCGATGTGTTCACGCCAGTTCCCGATTGCGTGCCCTGCGGCAATGTGACCTGCGCCGTCTCTGGATTTTCAGCATTGGAGCCGGCTTGGCCGTTCACTGACCACACATAGGAAAGGCCGGACGGGTCGGCGATGTTAAAGAAGTATGGGATTGCCTGCAGGGTCAGCGGATTTTGCGTAAATTGCCCATTAGGATAGGGCGCGTACATCACCACCTCCGGCAGAACCATAGGAATATTTATCGCGTGCACAAGATATGCGCCGTTATAATTCGGGAGTGTCACGCGGAGATTGGCGGTATTTGGTGCGTCTCCGATGGGCGGAAATGTCACTTGTTGAACGCCCGCCCCGCCACCCACTAGGGTGTCATTCACATACCAATAGATCGTCTGTCCGCTGAGATCGAGGATCTCCCCTTGTGGTGAAACCAGCTCAAGTGACGCGGTGATCTTTGACCCATAGGTTGGCAAAGCTTTGCCGATATAAAAAGAAGGAATATAACTCCCTGTCGTTTTCCACGTGATAAGGAACGTGGGCGACGATGCCGTCTGCGCATGGGCGGGCGGTGCTATTAAAAGGAAGGCGCCATCGGCGAGGAGAATCGCGATAAAACCCGCAAGCGCCATTTTTTTAAACACGGTTCGCGAGAACATATCTTTACTTTAGTATAGCAAATTTCACGAGACAATGGATGCGCTATGCCGCCTCAGCGAGGTCTTCTTTGTCAGTATTATCCGTGGGATTATTATTTTGCGGCGATGGCCGTCGTCGGCTTGATATATCGATAACCTTTTGCGGCTGAGATTCCCTTTCTTGCGGTTCTTCCTCCTCCGTCCTATTTAAACCTTCTCCTTCACGAAATTCTTCCTCCGGCGGTTCATTAAGCTCTTCTCCAGCGGTTCCCACGGGATTTTCGTAGGGATTTTTAAATATGTCTTCTTCGGAAGCATTTTCTTTTTCTTCGCCGCTTTGGTCTTCAGGAGATTTCGATTCGGTGGTTTCACCTTCTTTAATAGTCTCTAATTCGCCAGCGCCGCCTTCGCCGGTAGTGCTCGCACTCCCACTTTGAAGTTTTTTCTCGGCGCCAGCCGCTTCTTTTTCCGCAGCTCCCGCGACTTCTTCAACTTCACCCGTCGCGCCCGCGACATTCCCGGTCTCTAGCGAAGCGGCAGTGGTTGCAGCTTTTCCTATCGCGGAATTGGGATGGTTTGCAATCCACATGCCCAATCCCACGGAGATTGTTCTCCCCGGGATAAGAAATGGTTCAAGAATATCTCCAATGTATTGAGTTATGGTACCGCCTCCCGGGCCAACCTTCCACCAAAAAATTCCGGTAAAGAAAAAATCCAGAACAAAATTAATAGGTTCCATAATCGCTTCTCCAGCGACACCAACTCCGGTAAAGTCGAGAATATCGAAAAAAATTTCCGCGACATCGTTCGCCATCGCGATAATTAAAAGGATGACGATGAATTCTATCGGGAACGGTTTTTCTTCTTCATCCATGCGCGAAGAAATTATAGTTCACTTTTTTCTTCCAAGATCTGTTCCGGGTTTGTGGTGATGATTTGGTCTTCGTAATATGACGGCACGATCTGGATGGCCACGTGCCGCTTGCCGGCGAAGAAGATGCCAGTGCCGATCTCCGCGCCGAGTAGGAAATTCTTTTCCGCTTCAGTGAGGTCGAACGCCTTAGCGACGATGTCAATCGTGGCCGGCGCCTGTTTGAGTAGTAATTGCAGTGAAGAGTTGGTGACAATCGGACGCCCATAGGGCGACCGCAAGAAGTCTTCCACGTCCTGCGTAATAGTGGTGACTCCCAAATAATATTTGCGCGCGCGCTTGACGAGGCCGAATAAGAACGTCGCACTGTCTTCATTCTGCATCATAATCCACGCCTCGTCGATAAAGAGCAGCCGCTTGGCGAGTTTGGCACGGATAAGGTTCCAGATATAGTTGAGCACGACAAACATGCCGAGCGGGCGAAGCTCTTCTTCCAAATCACGGATGGAAAAGACGATGAGCCGGTTTGCGACGTCAATATTAGTGGGCTGATTCAAGAAACCCGCAAAACTTCCCTTGGTATATTTATAGAGTTTTTCCGCAAGGTCGCGCCCGCCTTCAAGGTTGCGCAATACCGTTTCCAAATCGCCCAAGAGAGGTGGTTCCTTGCCGATAAAATCCGTGTCGGCGACGATTTCACGCGAGGCATATGTTTCCGTGATTGCGCGGTCGAGTAGTGCATCCTCCTCCGGCGAGAGCTTCCCGAGCATGAGCTTGAGTAGGCTCGCGATGTTGACGATGTGCGAGCGCAAAACATCAGACGGCGTTTCACCCTGGGGGATCGGCGGCACGTCGAACGGATTGATGTGCTCGTGAGAAGATAAAGAAATATTAAACATGCTTCCGCCGAACGTCTTTGCGAGGCGGTCGTACTCGTTTTCCGGATCAATCACGATCACCATATCGATGCCCGCCATAAGAGAGCGCAGGATTTCCAGCTTTGTGGTGTACGATTTGCCGGAGCCGGACTTGGCGAACACCACTTCATTTGCATTCTCCAATGAGAAGCGGTCGAATATCACGAGATTGCTGTTGTGTAGATTGATACCATACATAATCCCTTGATTAGAAGAGAGATCTTCAGAGACGAATGGGAAGAACGACGAGATCGGACCGGTATTCATTGGTGAATAGATCTGGAGCTTGTCGTTGTTAATGGGTAAGATGGATGACAACCCTTCGAGCTGCTCAAAGAGTGCTGGCTTGAGATAAATTAATTTTGCTTCCATCATAGTAACGAGCTTACTCTCCAGCCGCGCGAGCTCATCCATCGTATCCGCATAGATCGTGATGTAAACGCCGGTATTGAAAAGTTTCTCTTCGGACTGCTGCAGCGAGTCGCGCAAGCTCTCTACGTCGTTCACGGCCGTCTCAAGTACGGGATTTCGCACGAGCCCTTTGTCCTGTTCCTCATTCATCTGCGATTCAAGTTGGCCGGCTTTCTTGCGTAGGTTCTTGAGCGCGCTGCCGGTATCGATCGGGTTTACGAATATGGAAATATCAAAAAGATTCGGCATATTGATGAGCGGCTCAAACCAGCCCGTCGTAAGATAGCGCGGGTAGGAAAAAACGAATAGAGTCTTTGCGAGTTTGTCCCCTATCTTCAAATAATTTGGAAACACCTGAGCGCCCGCAGGCGCGATGATCTTTTTGACGTCGTCGAAATTGTTTTCTTGTAGCTGCTCAGGCATGGTTTTTTTGTTATTCCCTCGCGGCAGGTGCTTTCTCGTGTTCGACCGTTTGTGGGTTATAGAAGTTATAGAAAAGTTCAATAAGTTGTTCGTCCTCCAGCACTGTTGCCTCAAGGCCGATATTAAGGAGGCCGTTCTTGACTTGGCTCGTACGCTGGTTCAATTGGGCAAGACCTTCGGAAAATAATTTATCCGCCTCCTCCGCGCGCTGGGTGGTTTCCGCCGCAGGAGTTTTCTTTTTTCCGAACATCGAAAGCACTCCGGAAACGCTTTTTGCGCCCGGGAGTGCCGACGTCGGATAGAATGAAACAACCACCAAAAAGACCTTCTCCATGATCGCGTTCTTTTCCACAAAACCTTGGACGAATTTAGTGTATTCGTCAATTTGATTTTGTAAAATAGGAGACTGCTCCACTTCTCTCCGATCCATAAGCGTCTGAATATATTTATCGATATTTACCTTGCGCGAATGGATGAGGATTTGTAGGGGGAAATCGATGCCATTGAGGAATGTTTGGTATCCCTGCGTGAGGATGTTCTGCTCCATTTCCGATTTTAATGAGAAGTTAACGCCGCCCACCATGATGATTTGGCGGAAACTGCCGTCTTTTACGATAACGGTGCTTTGTTTTATCTCTTGAATATCGACAAGATCCAGGGAATTTCCCGCATCCTGCTTTGAGGGGGCTGGCATATGCTTATTTTCGCATATTTTTTACCGATAATCCACGCGCCGCGCCGCCATGCGGTCGCCGCTGTCCCGCTGGAATATCTGGTACCGCTCTGCCATCTTTTTTTCAACGAACTGGCGGGCGGACATTTCTTTCGTTTCGGGTGTGCCAGTCTGTAGGTTTTCCCAGCTTTTATGAAGTGAGTCTCCCTGCGCGATTGTTTGGATGGGCGGCAATTCGCGCACGGTGGCGACAGGAGCGCGCCGCGATGCCGTTGCTGCCGGATGCTCCGGCTTCCACACGTACATCTGCGGCTTCCAATAATAATAAAAAGCGGCAGTCGCCACCTTGACGAGCGGCTGACCGTTGATCTTCACAAACGAAAGCGCGAGCGATCCGCCCACCAGCACGAGCGCGATGATAAGGAATAACCACGTCTGTAGGAAAAAATAGCAGATGCCGCTTGCAAGCGCCGCGCCGCCCACATACGCGAATTGTCGGAGCGAGAACGGCCCAACAACCTTATCTTCGGTGTTGATAAATTGAGGAACTTGATATTGCATCACTTACTATTGTAAGCCGAGCCCGTGATTAAGGGAAATCTTTTACGATCGGCTTGTTGGGCTGAGGTGGTGCGGGTGGCTGTGACACTTGTGGAGGTCGTGGAATTGGAATAACAACGGAGTCGGTTATAAAGTTTTTGGGCGGTGTCGGAACCAGTGCCGATGCCGCAGGCATGATCTGACTCACGTTACGCGAGCCAATATTTGCGGTCGGCATAGAAGCGAATGAAGGTCCAAAGCCCATAGAGCGTACCGAGCTTAATGCGAGCGTGGACGGTTTGGGGACAGACGTGCCCGCCGCCGACGTTGCGCCGCCGAATTCCAACACCGCCGAGCGGGTCGGCGCCTGTGGCACACCGCCGTGATTCACGCTCATCTCAACGGCGCCTCCGGGCTTGGATAGCGTAAAGCTCACATTTTTTTCTACAGGCTTAAATGTCGTGTCCTCATGGAGCATCATCGGCGCCGGTTCGGCGGCGGGCTTTGGTATGGCGGCCGCGGGGTTTGTCGCTGGCACTGGTATCGTTGTCGACGCTGGCTTTGGGATATTAATATTGGCGCTTGATCTTGCCGCCGGAGCTGGTTGTTTTGACCAGCCAATGTCGGAGAGGGTGGCAGGCTTTGGAGTTGAGGCGGCTATAGTTGTAGTTGTCGCGGTAGAATTAGGCGTTACAGGCGCTTGTTTTGATGAAATGTCTTTAACCCCTAGGGAAACGGAATTAATTGGGCGATAATTATTTTCAAGTTCGGTTTTGATTGATAAAAAAACTTTTGCGTTTAATTCTTCGGCGATGGCGTTAGAAAATTTTGGGTTTTCGAGCGAGAGATCTTCGTTGATTTCCGATCCGAGATCATAAGAATGAATCAGACCAAGAATAACAAGTCCCACTATCTGGTGAATTATTAATACCTTTTCCTCATCAATTATATTATTTTTTTTGCAGATTTGATCTACAACACTAAGACTGCGCTCAGAGGTCAGCGTATCTTTCAACTTACTCGACAAAGTGTCGAATCTTTTATCAAGTTCCTGTTCAGTGATGAGATCAACGGCGATCATTTTATAAGTATATCATTACGCTGCCTTTTCGATGCGATAGAGACGTGTTTTTCCTGTAAAGCGCCCCTCCTCGTCGTAAACGCCGATGAGTTTGAATTCATAATCATCAAAGGAACCTTTTTTTGCGTATCGCCTTTTCATGATTTTATAAAGGCGCTCATCGGGAAATGTATTCCGGGGATGGTTAGCGGGCGCTTCTTTTACCGCAGCTAATTCGCCCATAAATTTCGCCTTTCCGCTTCGAACCAACGCCTCATACTCCCCTAAAGCCTCTTTCTCCTTCTTTGGGTTTTCATTAAGGCCAAGTAGCGAACGGATAGATTCTTTAAATTTTTGTCGTTTGATGGCTATTTGCATTGGAGCGCTTTCATAAAGCCTTTCATTGGGAGTTAAAAGAGACGCTTGTTTTTTCCATAAGCGATTTACAGGAGTCCCTGGCTGTGCGCCCGGAGCTCGCCATACAGGCTTGCCTTCTTTGTCATACATATAGTGCCCATCCTTATCCTTTTCAGGCTCGTTAAGGTATACTTTTAAGCCTTCTCGGTAAATAAAAAGTCCATTTCTATCCTGTTTTGCGCTAAACATATCATAAACCGTGTCATCCGCATCAGTTTCTGTTTCTCCGCGGCCCCCATTTTTATCTCCCGCTGCGGTGCTATTTTGTTCTTCGATCGTTATACCAGCGGCTGCGACCGCCGCTTGCCTCGCGTCAGTCGTTCTTTGCTCCTGCTCTCTTTGATTTTTTTCTTCCTCGCGCCGCCTATCTTCTCCTTCCTGCTTCTTTTTTTCCTGTTCGCGCTTGCGCTTCTCGTCATATTTCTTTCTTTTTTCCTCATCCCCTAGCGCCTGCCGCGCCTCGTTCAGATTCTTCGTCCACTCTTCTGCCTCTTCTTTTTGTTTTTCATCCGTATATTTATCCGGATGGAATCCTCCAATTTTCTTTTTCCACGCAATATTTATTTCGTCAGTGGACGCGTCTTGCGAGACACCTAAGCGCTCGTAAAAATCGTCAGGAATGTCGGGGAAGGTTTTAGATTCCTCTTTCTCGGTTTCTCCCGTATCTTCTCTTTTGTTTGATTCTTTTTCGGTCATAGTGATTAGTTCTACTAGACCGTCACAGTCCAATCAGCAATAGCAGCAGTGTTATGGCATTGTGGACAACTGATTGTAGGTTTTTTTGTGCCACGACTAATATAGCCGCAGCTTTGGCATGCCCAATCTTTTGCCCCGCTTTTATCTTTAAAAAGCCCCGAACCCTTTTTTGCGCCGCCAAAGACGGATCCTGCAAGCCCCGCGGTTTTTCCTAGCACGCCAGTGCCCGGGGTCTGAAGATCCTTTCTACTAGCTTGTCCGCGGAGCCAGCGAGCCGCATTAGCTCGCGGACCGGTTATTGGGGAATATAGATTTCCAGTTGCAGGATCAACTCTGGGCTTTGGTTGGGCAACTCGAGCGGCAGCACCATATGCAGCTCGTCTGCCACTTTTTCCAACCCACGTCCCAAACGCTTTTGATCCGCCGGCGACCGCGCCGACAGTAGCCTTGCCCGCCTTTCCGGAAAGCGAATTCGCGAACATAAGCCCCATCACTGTAAGACCTACTAAAAGTACTTCATCGAGCATCGATTGGATGAGGCCAGGGGTGGTACCAGTTTGCGTTTGCAGCGCCGCTTCTACGGTAGAGGTACTAGTTGGATCGGGAATCTGGATGGCTTTGGACATATAAGTTTGGCCCGCAGTGAGCGCGCCGCCGCTAGAGGGAGCAGAACTCGCGCTCCCGCTGGTATTGGTATTTGTGGCAGTGATAAATGCGAGATAGATGAAGAAAAGGGCGATCGGCGGGAAGAAAGTCCATTTAATAAAAGTATTCCACCATTTGCTGAAGCTATTATCGAATTTTGGAAATATATACGTAAGCCACGCAAGAGGAAGGACGATGAGCAGTCCTCCCAGCATAAAATAACGAATGAGAAGAAGGATAGCGAGACAAAGAAAAGTGAAGACGATAAGGGCGGAAAAAACTACGTCGAAGGCCATAGCCATTGTTTGTTGCCAAAAAACACCAGGAGGATCTTGCGTCGGAAGATTATTTTTATTGCACCAAGCTGCAACGCTGTTAAAATAACTCCAAGGGCCCAAGCAAAATCCCCCAGAGACAGACCAGCCTCCCGTACCATTGCTCCCCGCCGCCGATCCCGCTGGCGCTTGAGGGTTGAAGGCGGACATCATAGTTTGGGCATATCCCTCATATCCGGCGATACTGACAGAGGAGGGACTGGTGGCGTTGACAAAATAATTACTCATACTACTCGCAAAGCCCACAATCGGCGCAGTAATAACAAGACCGAAATTTACAAGGATGGCCATAAGCACCAACTTCCAAAGAAGCTGCTTCATCCCATATGTTTGATTTCTAATAATGGTAGCGATGGCGATAATAATGATGCCAAGCACAAATCCAAGGTTCGCGATTGCGAGGGAAACGGAAAATCCCGTTTGGACCGCGGGCGAATTAAACACATTATCGTTAAGTTGAAGGCCCAACCGAACCAAAGCAGCTCCAAGCGAAACAAGAAGCCCCATAATGCCATTTATAGTAAGAGCTACATAGTAAACGCCGCACGTTGCCGGGCTCGTGGCACAACTATACCAATTTGGACTGGTGGGGACGTTTGAACCAACCCCAGCGCCGGTGGTTGGTGCCACTGGCGTTGGGGTTGCCTGCGCAAGGCTAAGGTTAAAAGATAGACGGAAAGCGGAGTAGGGGGACGGCGACACCGATTTTATTACAATTCCTTGCGTCGAGTGTGGCGCCGCTGGAATAGAGGTGGAATTTTGCGCCCCACCGCCCATCGTTATCCCCACTGGTGCAAAAAGGACGAACAGCGTCGCCGTGAGAACGAATATTTTTTTGTAGTGATTCTTGCGTGTCATGGATGCGGTAGGATCAACGTGTGTGGGTTACTGTTGGATGACGGTGCATGTGACTGGAGCATCCCCCGTTGAATCGCCGAGGGTGACGGTATACGTTCCCGGGATTGTGAATGTGTCGGAGAAAAGCGGACCGGTATTTGTGACGCCGTTCGTGTCAGACCAGTGGTAGATGGGCGTGTTACTATTTGCGTCGAGTGTGCCGCCGCCAGCGGAGAGCGAGGCGGGAGAAGTACTGGTGGCCGTGGATCCAGTTGATGTCGGCGCACCCGTCAATGCGGACGGAATGGTTTGTGTTAATGGATTACACGCGAGCGGGATAGGCGCGGGGGCTGCGGTCGCGGCGCCGGAAGTGATGCTGGAAGGGCTCATAGAGCTGAGTGTTTGATTCACCAACTTCCCCGCTGCACTGACTGCAGCGTTTGCCAAACCCATCACGAGTGAGCTCATGACAGAGTTAATAACGCCAACAATATCGTTTGCTGCAGCGATTTGCCCATGAGTTGCTCCCTCCGTGTTTTGGAGGGTAAATCCGGTGACTGCGGAAGGAGTGGTGACAACAGGTTGCTCGCCATCCTCGCACAATCCGCCGTTTGGGATGGTAGTTGCTTTATCACCGGCAGGACATGCTCCCCCGGTCACATTGGGCGGATCATATACACCGCTAGGGGTTTCGCACATGGTGCTGTTTCCGGAAGGATTGCTCCCGTCGCTACAAATCTGGTCGCCCTTAAACCCTTGAGAGGTTTGTGTCTGTAGCGCGGTAGCTGACTGCTGGTTGCGAAAGGCGATATCGGTTTTTTGAGCCTCAAAAAACTGTGCTCCGTAAGGGTTGCCGCTCGGAAGGGTGCTTGCGCCGAAGGCGATAAAACTCCCATTTGAAAATTTGTTATAGAATTGTTGGAAGCTGTTCGCTCCGAGCGCCGCTTGAAATTGATTTGCGCAAGAGTTGGCGCTAGGGGAATAAAAAACTTTTAGAGTAACGTTAAGCTGTGGGGTGAAGGCGGAGTATGTGCCGCACGTCATATCTTTATTCAGCGCATTAAGCGCGTTCGTCTGCGCCGCATTTACAAGTGTTGTCCCCCAGTTGGTGATAAATCGCGGCGCGCCACTCCCCTGTATCCACGTCAGCACTTTTTGCTGGATAAGTGCGGTGAGCGTGTTTTTAAGGATCTGGAGGAGAGTATTTTTAAGGATTGCTTCAAGCTGGTCTTGGATGTTGGTCCATTCGTTTGCCGAGATAAGACCCCATGTTGCTGGATCGAACACTGGCCACATCGCATGAGCCTCGGGCACCCCGAAGGTATTATTAATAAAGGAGAGCAATATTCCATTTTGCGGTTTTTGAGGGACCTGTTCGAGAGAGAGGTAATTGCTGGTGAGTTCCTGTGCCTGGTTCACGAAATTTTGTTGGACGGCAGAAAACTTTGTATCTTCCTGTTGAAAAATCAATGATGCTTTTACCGGATCAGTCTGGGCGAGGGTATACAACTGGAGCATATTTTTTTCATAAACAAGATTGGCCAATAAACTTTTTTGGTATGCCGCCGCTGGCGCGGGAGTTTTCAATGAAGCGGCATCTTGTAGCGCGCTCTGTACCTGTGACTCCACATATGTTATGTCGCCTGTGGTCGCGCTGTCGGTCTGGTTGCTCGCGATGCTTTGAACTTGTGCGTTAAGGTGTCCGTTTAATATGCCGTTCATCGCCTCGCCGTAGTCGGTGAGCGCCGTCGCGCTGGAGGTGGCGACAACGGTCACGGGGATCGATGCGGCTTCGGTATCCCAGTCGGGAATTTGCAGCGTTTGTATGCTACTGCTTTCAACGAGGTTTGCCGCGATCGCATTCACATCGGGGGTCGCGAACGTGGGGTTGCCATCAACGTCGGTGCCGATCGCTCCGTTGGGGTTCGCGACGACGACGCCGTTTACGAACTCCGCCGCAAGATTGTCAGTTAGATTCGTCGGATCAGTGGAGCTTACCATCATTGTTGACGAAGCGAGTTCCGGCGCGAGCGCGGCGGCAGTTTCCTGCACCTGCGCCTCGGTGGGCAGGAATGCATTTGCGTCATCCGCGGCGGCGGTGTCAGCGCTGATTGTTATTCCGCTGGCAGTATTGACCGTTGCGGTCGATGAAAAATTCACAAGCGAAAATATCAGCCCAGAACAGACCGCCGCGACAGCCAAGATCAAAAACCCCGTGATCAGCTTCTTGACATCTATCATTAATATAGATTATAGCCCCAAAGGACGATGCGTGCTATGGGGTTATCCCCAGTTATTCCCATAAACCCATACGTGCAATGGAAGCGATTTTAGCAATACTGAGGTCTTGCGGTCGCGCGTCGGGATCTATGCCAATTTTTTTAATCTGTATACCAATATCATTTTTTTGGACGATTTTTCCCACCGCCGCGGAGAGATTATTTAATAGCGTCTTTCGTGGCTGGGCGAAAATGGCGCGCACCGCTCTATAATAGAGCGCCGGATCGAGATCGTACGCGGGCTTTCCGGCGGCGGGTTTAGTATTGAGCACAATGACCGCCGAATCAACGTCTGGCGCCGGGAAGAAATCCCGGCGTGGCACGTGAGCGACAATTTCCGCGCCCGCCCAGAATTGCACGCTCGCCGCGAGCCGGTTCATGATCGGCGGCGCGGCACAAATGCGCAGGGCCACCTCTTTTTGGATGAGTAGCACGGTGCGTTCCGGTTTATTTTTAAGCTCGCTCACGGTGCGTAATAATTTTCCGGTGATGTAGTATGGGATGTTGCCAACGATCTTTGTTGCTACCATATCCGGCAATAATTTTAATGCGTCGCCCTCTATAATGGTCACGCGTGGACCAGCGCTCACCTCGTCACTCGCACCGCTTATCGCCGAATTTTCCTGCATTGCAGATTGCTCCAACTCGCCGACCAGCGTGTGATCTTTCTCAATACAAAAAAAGTCGCAACGCTTTCCGCGCGCCGCGCGCATGAGCGGTACGGTCAGCTCGCCGTGCCCTGCGCCGATCTCGATCACTCGGTCGCCGTCTGCGAGTGCGAGAGTGCTCACGATCTTTTCTAAGACCGTCGCGTTCTTTAAAAAATGTTGGCCAAGTTTTTGCATGAAAATTATATTATAGAGTTAGTCGAGCGAAATAAAATGCTCGTGTTCATTGTGGTCTCCCCCATCATAATCGCTGGTTTCCCTCGCTTCGCCGCCCGCGAGCATAATGCAATCTTCGGGGATTTCATTGATAAAGCGCGAAGGGATCCCATAAAAACTGAGATAGAGGTTTTTCCGCGCGCGTGTCATGGCCACGTACATCAGACGCCGTTCTTCCTCGAGCGCATTTTCGTCGTCCAGCGACCGACCGTGCGGCAGGAGCCCTTCGGCTGCGCCGGCAATAAACACCGAGTCAAACTCGAGCCCCTTTGCCAGGTGGATAGTCATCAGATTCACCTGGCGCCCGTCAGCAGGCTTATTTCCTATCTCATCCGCGGCCTGCAGAAGACTTAGCCGTTCAAGCAATTCGTCCAGGCTTTGGAAGTCTGTTGCAAACGTGATCAACTCCGCAATATTCTCTTCACGCTCGTCGGAGTTCACGAAGTTCGACTCAAGATAATCAAAATAACCGAACGTTTCCAAAAATAATTTCAATGCCGCGAGCGGCGCGATCTTCCCGATGGTTAATTTTGTCGGATCCTGCAGCTCCGCGACTTTATTTTTAAATTCCGCAAAGCGTCGCTTGGTGAGATTTTTTTCCAGCCGCTCGCGTGCGGGTTCATCCTTGGCATTCGAGATATAGCGCAATGCCGACACTGCATCTTTGATCTCACGCCGCTCATAAAATTTCAATCCGCCAAAGATGCGGTAGGGAATATTATTACGAATGAGCGCCTGCTCAATCGCGCGCGACTGCGCGTTCGTCCGGTACAAGATGCCGATGTCCGCATTTTTGTCGCGCGCGCGGAAAGAATAAATTTGCTGTGCGATCCATTCCGCTTCTTCATTCTCACCCCATGCTTCGAAGAGCACGATCAGATCGCCATCGGGATTTTGCGTCCATAGATTTTTCGGCGTGCGAAAGCGGTTGTGTTTAGCAACCGACGCCGCCGCGCGGATGATGATACCGGTTGAACGATAATTCTCTTCCAAAAAATGCACGCTCGCTCCTTCCCAATCTTTGTCAAAATTCAGAAAAGTTTTTATATCCGCATAACGCCAGCTATAAATAGTTTGTTCATCATCCCCTACCACGCTCAGGTTGCGGTGTTTGCCCGCGAGTAACGAAACAAGTTCATACTGCTTTGGGTTGATGTCTTGGTATTCATCCACAAGGATCGCATCGTACATGCGCTGGTATTTTTTTAACACATCAGGATAGGTTTTTAGTATCGCCACCGTTTTTTCAATGAGATCATCAAAATCGAACGCATTGTTGCGTTCGAGCGCCGCCTCGTATTTTTCAAAAACACGCCGGACCTGAGTCTCTTTATCCACCGACGGACGTGCTTCCGGTAAGAGCTTTCCCAAGTTCTTCAGCTCGGAGATCTTCTTGGCAAAATAGACCGGCGTGTCTTTTTTATTTTTCTTCGCCAAAATCCCAGCATCTTCGTCATCCTTTTTGGGCGGGAGAACGGCTTTGACCGCTTTTTTAACCAGATCGAAAGAATCGTGGTCGTCAAAAATGGCAAAATTCGGTTCGCGGCCTGCCAAGCGACATTCTTTTCGAAGGATTTTAGCTCCCAAAGAATGAAAAGTTCCTAAAAATGGCCCTTCGCGCCCGACCCGCCTTGCCATTTCCTTCGCTGCTTTATTAGTGAAAGTGATGGCGCAAATCCGTTCCGGAGGCGTTCCCGTTTCTATCAGGTGGATAATCCGGCTGGTTAGGGTCTTCGTTTTGCCTGTTCCGGCCCCCGCCACTATTAATAGGGGGATACCGGGAGCATGAACCGCCGCGTCTTGAGCGGGATTTAAAGGAGTTTTCCCCGGTTTGCCTGGTGGTTGAGATTTTGAGGGCATTATGGTAAGATAAATCTATTAGTACGACTATCGGAAAACTCAATAAAGAGTATAAGCCATTAAGTGTGGCTGTTTTTTTGGCGGTTGGAGGATTATTGGCTGGAGCCTTCTGGAGTTCTTTTTTCGTTGCGAATCCAGCAGGAATGGTTCAGGAGCGAAGAGTCCAGGGCGGTTCGTCGCTGATTCCCCAGGCAGAAGGAGCGGAGATCGATAGTGCTGCCCTTACCCCGCAAAGCGTCCCATCCCTCGCTTCCGTCAATACTGGCGCGAAATCCACCCAGCTGGCAGAAGACACGGACGTGCTCTACGGCGAAGGCGCCTTCAAAGATCCAGAACGGGTGGCTAAGACCACCACCACTGCCGCATCGAATTCGGCCACGAAGCCATTGGCATATAGCGTCATCTATAAGGTAGCCGCGGGAGATACTTTGGCGTCTATCTCGACTGCGTTCGGCGTTCCTATCAATACGATAGTCGAATTCAACCCATCTGTAAATTTTTCATCGCTTATTCTCGGAATTTCCATCGTCATCCCAAGCCAGAACGATACAGTCCTTTTTAAGGGATAAGCGTCAAGGGATAAGCACGCCGGTCAAAAAATCTTTTTCAATCGATAACTGAATGTTTCTGCGAGGTGTCCGGAGGAGGACACTTCCTTCTCTTCAAAATCCGCGATAGTTTCGGATCGCTTTTATCAACCGATAATATATGTAACGACGACCATTGTGTCAACCCTTTGCTCTTGAACGGTTTGGGTATAAATCTTGTTGGTGGGGGTCGCTGGAAGACTGGGAAGCAGTAGGTATAACTGTGCCTCGGGAGTGAATGGCACTAGGATATTTCGCATTCATCCTTATAATAAGCAGTATCACTACGGATGTGAAGTGGCAGTTCCTGCAGCTCTTTTATGGTGAGTGGCACTATTGAGAGCTTTAATGCGGAGCAACTTCCTGGAGCTGAGAAATGGCTATATACAGAGCGTAGCCACAATTATGAAGATGCAGCCGATTGTTGAAGGCCACTGGGGTTGATATTCGATATGGCCCTGAGCGTATCAAGACTATGATGGTTCATCATGCGATGTACTATC
>CAVVHF010000022.1:0-10920 GCA_963747905.1 uncultured bacterium
CAAGATACATCTCTCTAATGAATTTGAACTCTTTCCTGATGGCAAAGCTTGAGAGGCTTTTCAGCTTCTGGACGGCATCTGATATCGCGATATTGGGTGGCACCTCCATTTGGACATGCACATGGTCCTCATCCGTGTTCACCGTCTGGATGAAGAGCGTCGGGTATTTCTTTGTGGTGGCGTAGAGACTTCTCTTGAGCGCTATCTTTACATAAGGCTTCAGCCATTTTCTGCGGTACTTGGTACCCCACACGATGTGATATTGGAGCTTGTAGGTGGAATGGTTGAGGGATCGCGTTTGCATGGAACAGGCCTCCGCTTCGCTCCGGGATTGATTCATCCCCGGGTTCGGGCGTGGAGTATTCCCAGTATACCGTGTTATGACGGCCCTCACCCGGGGTTTCCTCTAATAGAAAAATGCCGCACGAGGTGGTGCGGCATAAGAATTATTTTTCGCGCTTCTCTTTGTATTTTTCTATCTCCACGTGCAACATATCGCGCACTTCGTCGATCGCCTTGCGAATATCCGACGCCGATGCTTCCCCGCGCAGAATCTTTCCCGGCAGCCGCAAATCGGCGCGCGCCACAAAAACCTCGTCACCCTTGCGATGATGGTTGGACGAACGGGATACCTCGAGCTTCAGCTCGACGACGCCGTCCCGGTCGAACGCTTTCACGAATTTAGCAAGCGGCATCAGCTTTTTCTCTATATATACCTCAAGCGGTGGGGTCACGTCCAACGTCTTTTTTATGGTAATGTTCATATTTATTATTATAACAGTTGAACTTCTTCCTCCAAAGGGATGCCGAACTTCTTTTGTACTTCGGCCTTTACGAGCGTAATAAGATTCTGCACGTCCGACGATTGGGCGCCGAGCACATTCACGATGAAGTTGGGATGCTTCGGCGAGATCATTGCGCCGCCGGCGGAGACGCCGCGCAGTCCGGATTCGGCGATCAATCGCGCGGTGAAGATGACGGGGAACGGATCGGCCTTGACACTGAACCGCGAACCGCGCAAGGTGAGCACCGCATCGCGAAGCGCTTTTTTATATTGCGCGCCCCCCTTCGCACGCACCGCGTGGAGCGGAACGTTCTTGAAGATGCTCCCGATGTTCGGATACTCCATCGGATGGCGCTCGTTACGGTACGCGATCCTCTCTTTTATTACCTTCGCGATCTCTTTTTTATTTCCTTTCGTGAGCGCGAACGTTGCCGATAAAATAATTTCCGCACCGTTCTTTTTTTTGAAAACGCTCTGACGATAGTCGAACGCGCACGCACGCACGGTGCGCATCATAAGCTTCATCTTCCTCATATCAAAGCTCGTCACCGATACCACACTATCCTTCGTCTCCCCGCCAAAGCAACCAGCGTTGCCACGCACCGCGCCGCCGACAGTGCCTGGAAGGCCGCCAGCCCACTCCAACCCGGCCAGCGAGTGTGCGGTCGCAAACTTCAAGAGATCGGCCATCGGCACTCCCGCACCGACCGTGACCGTGGTCCCCTTCATTTTCGTATCTTTAATCGCCACACGGAGCACCAAACCATCAAAGCCGGCGTCGCTGATTAGAACGTTCGTTCCGCCGCCAAGCACGAAGACCGGTAGCTTCCGCTTCTTTGCCTCCTTAATCGCCCATCGCACTTCGCTCGCGCTCTTTGCATCAAAAAAAAATCGCGCTGGCCCGCCGATCTTGTAATGGCTAAACTTTGACAATGGGACGTTCTCCTTAAATTGTGGCATGAATGATAGATTAAAAAATGATTAAGGCTACGGGCGCACTGGCACAGACACGCCTGCATGTGCGGGCATACAAAAACCGCTCCGCCCAAGACTCTAACAAAATCTGCTCAAAGTACTAGGCGGAGCGGCTGTGGTGACCTCCGGTTCTGTTTGTATTGAACGAGTGCTCAGTCAGCCACTCCATGAACAGTATACCATAAACTAAAAACCCCTTGCGGGGTTTTTAGCCAAACAGAATCGTGTGGGTTATACCTCAATCGATATCGTCGCTGAGGTATACTCGCACCCATTCGAGAGTATTATAGCAGACCGGCACGAAAAATGCAAGTACCGCGCTGGGCGCTATTATGCGGTTACTGCCAGAGTCCTCTTTTTAAACACGAAGTATTTGTACCCGACGAAGTTCCAAATGAACGTCACAAGAATGCCTGCAAGCGGGGCGACGATATCCACCCACAGCGTCGTCTCCGGCCCGACGGACTTTACCAACGTCGCAACAACGACGTTCGCTCCCCAGCCAATGAGCGCGATGGTATAAAATCCCGTCACTTCACCCGCGTTCACTTTATCCGTGGAGCCGAACGTCCAATTCCTGTTCCAGAAAAAGCTGTTGGTGGTGGCGAACAAGAACGAGATCGCTTTGAAAATGGCAAAGGTCGCGGTTGAAATACCCGCACCACCGTAGAAGAAGGTCTCCAAATTAAAGATACCGATGTCAATGAAACTGTTCAACGTTCCCACCGCGGCGAACTGACCGAATTGGTAGAACGCCTTCCACAACTTTGCGATCAACGCGCACAGCCAGAGTGCGAACGGCGCAAAGAGCGCAAAGAACACGAAAATGCCGATGCGCACTGCGAGCGTTAAGGGAAAGTGCGTAAGTGTGTTTGCCAAAATCGGTTGGATGAGCAAGCCCACGGCTGCACCAATGGTAAGGCTGGCGAAAAAATCTTTTCGGGTCATGATTGCGGCTAACGCTAGCGCAGCGCGTACGTTATCGTCACATTGTCCGTCACGTCCTGCGAACCCGGTTGGATGTTCGGCGTGGAAACGGCGGAGGAAGCTCCCATCGCGGCCATCGGCATCGCCGTGTTGTACACCGTCACCGGCTGAGGAATGTAACTGTTCTCCGCAACGTTCACCACCTCGCCAAGCGATGTTCCTGCCTGATTCGCCATCTGCACCGCTTTCATTTCCGCTTTGTTCATTGCATCCACCCGCGCGAGCGCAACGAAGGTATCGGAGTCATTGAAGGTGAAGTCCACACCGCCAATCTGGTTTACGCCGAGCGGCGCGAGGCCGCTCAACACCGTCGCGACATTTGTAAGATCGTGAATCTTGACCGTCACCGTCTGCGTGAGCGTATAACCTGTGATGGTGTTGCTCTGCATGGTGTTATTGTAATTGTACGTCGGCTCAAGGTCGTATCCCGTCGTCGCAATATCACTCGTCGCGATATTCTGCGATGAGACGAATTGCAACACCGCATTCATCTTTTGCGTATTGTTCGTTGTGAGCATCTGGGGATTCTGTCCCTGCGAGACCACCGAGAATGTGATCTCCGCGAGATCCGGCGTCGCCGTCGTCTTCCCTTCCGCCGCCACCGTGATCGTCCGCGCTGGAGGCACGGATGACGCCCACTGCACGAGCGCCGGCAACCCGACTCCCATAATCGCAATAATAAGCGCTGCCAACAATGCGTCCAACAACACCCAGAACCAGAATTTTGATTCGTTCATTTTTTTATTTTTATATTTATTTTTTACCCGCGTTAATTATTTTTTCGAATTCTTCGGCCTTGAGACTGGCGCCTCCCACCAACGCCCCGTCTATTACTTCCAATTGTACAAAATCGGCCGCATTCGCGCCACTCACCGATCCGCCATACAAAAATTTCGGTAATATATGCTTTGTTTTCTTTAACAGATTTTTAATAAATATCGCCATCTCGCGCGCATCCTCCGGTTTGTCGCTCCTTCCCGTGCCGATCGCCCAAACTGGCTCGTAGGCAACGTATAATTTTCCAGCTTTTAATGAAATATTTTTTAAATCTTTCGCCAGCTGTTGCCCCACAAATCTTTTTGCTACCTCGACGCCTTTCTCGCGCACCGAGAGAGACTCGCCAATACACAAAATTATTTTCATCCCATCACGCATCGCCAGTGCGATCTTTTTGTTGATCATCGCATCCGTTTCCTTGGCGAACCGCCGGCGCTCCGAGTGACCGACGATCACGTACGTCACTCCAAGCGAACGAAGCATGCGAGGACCAACCTCGCTGGTGAACGCGCCCTGCTCTTCCCAAAACACGTCCTGCGCGCCAACGGCGAACTGCGCGCGAGCCGGCGCGGGCATATGCCGGAACTCCCGCGCGATCTCCTCCAAGTAGATGAACGGTGGGCAGACCGCCACCTCCACGCCACGCGCGCGCTGCGTCTCCACCGCTGCCTTAAACAGCTTCAAAGCCTCCGCTTCCGTCTTTGGATGCTCTTTCCAATTCGCCACGATGAGTTTGCCCATAGTATGATTTTAACATACAAGCATACACTTCTACTTATACGTAAGTTCGCTAAAAGTGATTACCGTGATATTGTCCAGATCATAGCCGTAACGCCGAAAGACTTCTCGCGCATCGCCGTCGAATCGCTTTTCCCAATCCATATCTAGTTTGCCACAAACAGTTTTAAGCGACTCCACCGACGGCCCTTCTATCTCTACGTATGGAGGAATTTTGGGCCAGCTGTCTATATCAATAGTTACTCCATCGAGCTCGAAGGTGTGCCGATATTTTTCCAGTTGCCTCATCGGCTGCAACCCAAGCTTACCCAAAAATTCCGAGCATTTCTCCAAATCGGAGACCTCCAGCTCGATCTCTTGTGCGCTGTCCACGGCCTGTCCTATATTTTCTTTATACGTCAACACCGTTCTGTCTTTCTTTTTTCGCAGTCGCACAAACTTCCTTTTCCCGACCCACGACAGATCTGCCGCATGGAAAATTATTTCCTCCAATTTTTCTTCGCCTTTATCAACGGCACCCAACAAAGCGAACTTTTGTACTAGCTGACTTTTGTCGATGTCGAGAAATCTTGTTTCTATTTCTTTCTCCATAGTTTTTATAGTACGGCGTAGTAGAGGACGTGAGAACCATTTTCATGCGGCAAAATCAGTATATTTACATCCCCGATCTCAGTGATTTTGAAAATCGTCAGACAGTTACTTCCAGTTCTGTTTGAGATACCGCGAAAGCAGTCCCCCCAATTCTTCCCCTTCAACTAACTTGACGTTGTTGGCCCTGGCCGCCTCGTAGGCCTCCTTCGTGAAATTTGACGTCGTAACGACCATGGCCCTACTGCAGTTATATATCGGCTTTGGGATATATGCCCTATGCTTCGCTTCGGAATCGGTCTCTTCGAATGCGTACTTGATCTCCAAGACCCGTTCTTGAATGCCGGGATGCTGAACGTTATCTTTCAGTTTTTCCCGTTCCTGTTCGGTGAGGCCGTCCAGAGAATCGATGTATTCCCCTACCCGCCTCACTTCGTCATTATGAGCTTCTTGGGAATCAAATGCTTCGTTCATTGTGTTTTATCTTTGCGCTTTTGATAGCGAAGTTTGTCTTTGTTCCCCCGACACTGGAAACACCCGGGAGAATCGCTCTCGATGATGTTACCGCAGGCAGGACATTCATCCTGTTCGTGAAGCTCCACTTTCCTCGCCGGTTCTGGCGGTGGCTGGTCGAAGTTAAATGAAAATTGCTCTTGGTCCATGTTATTCTATTCAATCATAACAAATCTGACGCCTGCGCCGTGTAGTATCGCTGCGATGACATCCTGTTAGCAAAAATCCCCGCCATGCGAGGATCTTTGCGGGAGCAGCGAACGGGAGGAAATCCTCTTGCGCCCTCCAGCCCTCAATGTACTCTCGTGATGCTCGGCTGAACTCTTGATGGACCCGTAAGCCAGCGACCGATTTTCACCGCACCTTTCGCCCTTTCGGACAAATCCACCGCACGAAGGCGGATGGCGGACTCATTACGCAGTGCTGTCGTCGACAGAACGCCGACGAACACCAATTTCCACTACTCCAATATATTTATAGCAGATTCTACCCCACCGCACCATCTCACTGCTGGGCACATATCGTTTTCGCGGCAAATGCAATTTGATTGTTCAAAACGTCCATAGCTCCTATCGCTTGGTATTTTGCAATATCGTCGCTGAATAAGCTCGTAAATGTAATACAAAACTCTTTTCTATCTGCGGCATCATACGATTGTGCGGAAGCCGTAGGATTTGTGATGCTAACTAAACCATACGCCGCCAGCTTGATGTTGCCGTGAGTAAGATCGTAGATGTCTTCTTCGCCGCTATACGGGGAGGGACATCCACTCGTTTTACCTCACCACGGACGCCAATGGATGTTCTTAGGTCCCCCGAAGGACTATGTGCTCGTCGCCGCGTGGATCGTCGGAACGTATTTCCATCCCCTGTTTCCTGCTTACCCATTCCTGAACCCGAAAGGGCCAAAGCGCTCCGGTAAAAGCCAATTGCTTACAGTTCTCGAGAAGCTCTCCTTCAATGCGATTAAGGCGCGGCCGAGCTTGGCGGCGCTAAGCGACACGGTAGACGCCCTCCATGGCACCTGCCTAATCGATCAGGCTGATTCGCTGGGCAGGAAAGGCGGCGAAGAGATGCTCGACATTTTGACCGATTCCTATAAGCGAAGCGGCGGTAAGCGGCGTATCGTCGAATTTGACAAGAGTAAGGGGCGGAAGGTCGTGGAGTACGAAACCTACGGCCCCAAGGCATTCGCGTCCATCCGGGAACTGCCTGAGGATTTGAGAGACCGATGCCTCATTATCCCCATCGTGCGGAGCAAAAAGAATTTTCTCGACCCCGACAATGGAGGGGCGGGGTGGAAAACTATGCGGGGAGGCTTGTATCGCCTTTTAATCGACCAGTACGGTAATGTCGACGCCAGCTATATCACATTGAGAATTGGCTACGACAAGAGCGGAATCATGGTCGGCCGGGAGCTCGAGCTATGGCTTCCACTGGAGACGATCCTCCGGTGCGTCGGTCATCAGGACTTTGTCGCGGAGGCGAAGGCAAGATTTCTCTCATGGTACGCGTTCGCGGAATACGAGCCGTCGGAGTTCGAAGAGGCGGTCATATTGGCGATCCGCGGACAATTCGAAATACAAGAAAAGGATGAAATAACGATCGGGCCGAAGGAAATCGCCGAATGTATTGATGATGATGTTTTTCGTTCGAACGACACGCCAGAGCAGCGAGCGGCGAAGGTCGGTTGGGCTATAAAAAAATTCAACCTCGCTTCGCAGAAGACGAGAAGTGGCAAGGGGCAAAACTATCGCTTTCATAAAGAAAAAATCGAAACCGCCTACGGGAGCTATTTTTCGACATCCGATCCTGCACAACCTACACCTGCGCCAGCAACGCCCGCCATGCCCTCGTTAGACGATGTGCAGGTTTCCGATGCAAGAGATGAGGCATGCAGGACAGACCTACACAACGGAGAGTCTACACCGCAAACCTACACCGATACGCTCCTATGATTACCACGCGAAAGAGGACGTGTGTAGAGCGGTGTAGGGTAAATTGCCGTTCATACGGTCAACCACTTCCATGCTGACCGATGAACAAGTTAAAAAATTCCAGGCGATCTATCAAAAACGCTTCGGCAAGGAAATCAGCAAGGAAGCCGCCCTCGAGCAAGGGATCAAACTCGTGCGTCTCATGGAAATTATCCATCGGCCGATGACCAAAGAAGAATACGAGACGATACAAAAACGCCGGGAAGAAAAAGGCCGAAAAATCGATGAACTTCCATGAGGCATAAATATAATCCGCAAAGGGTCAAACGGCACCTCACCTATTCCGCAAAAGACGTGAGTAGCCTCTATGGCATCCATGAAAAAACCGTCCTTCGTTGGATCTCGTTGGAAGGTCTTGCGCCCGTGGAAGGGACGCGAAACCCATATCTGATCCCCGGAAGCGTTCTGCGGTCTTTTATTGAGATAGGACGGAAAAAGTCGAAAGCTCCCCTCCAGCCCGATGAGTTCTACTGCCTAAAATGCCGGACCGGGAGACATAGCAAGCCCGAATGTGTGGAGGTTATACGAACCGGAAAAAAGATGGGCACTAACAAATTTTCAGGAAGAAAAATTGGCATTTGCGAGGTATGCGGACGTCGGATTAACAGATTATTCACGTACACCATGGACGAGCCACCCAACACTATATGACTGCGTCGCCCCCCTCTATATTGTTCCCTTATATGACACACCTTTATGAAACAATTTAACCCAAACAACGAACGGATAAAAAGGAAATACCACGAATGGCTCAAAGAGGGCGAGGGATATTTTACGAGCACTATTGACCAGACATTACGGTCGGTCGGCTTGTGGGAGGAATATGCGGATAGGGAGGATTTTGGGCACCTCGACACCGAAACGATTAAGGCGTTCAAGAAAATGCTTCAGGAGAAAATAAACCCCGTTACCAAGCAACCCCTCACTCTCACCACGCAGCACCATCACCTGCTCCACCTGCACGATTTTTATAAATGGCTTTCGATGCAGCCGGGGCATAAATCGAAGATCATTCTCAGTGACCTAGCCTATTTCAGACTTGATCGGAAACAGACCCGAATCGCGCTCAACCAACCGACGCGGCGGTTCCCAACGCCGGAAATCATCAAAAAAGTCATTCACTCGATTATGCCCGAAAACGAAATCGACCAGCGGGATCGGGCAATGATAGCGTTTGCGTTCCTTTCGGGTGCGAGGATCGACGCACTAGCGAGTTTGCCACTCGGGTGTGTCAATGTGGACGAGATGCGCGTGATACAAGACCCGGAGCAAGGAGTAAGAACCAAATTCGGGAAAAGGATACCGACGATATTGTTTAATTTCGATGAAGACAGCATGGAAATCGTGAGAGAGTGGGTCAGATTCCTGCGCGAAGAGAAGTTTTTCACGGATGCCGATCCCCTATTCCCAAGCAATACGTAACTGAACGAGGTGCGCCAGAAACAAGCTCATTTCCATTATCTATTGTTGATGTACGCCTATAAACAATATAAACTGGCAGGGGGATAATAATCATGTCAGAAGAATTATCGAAAGCACGTATCGGCGCATTACAGGTATGGGGTGAAACCAAGTGGAACGCTTTACAGTCTCCGCCTTCAAGTTCCGGCAAATTCTTACAGTCGAACGGCGAGTCGAACCGTCATGGGAAATCGGTGCGGCTGGGGGTTCTGTCTGGACTTCCGGCACTTCAACCCCTTCAGTACATCCGGCTATTATCATTGGTAAGCTGGCATTTGAAAAGAAGGTTTCATACAGTAACCAATCATTGTATAATGAAAACGTGCTTGAACGAATTCAGAAGCAATACCAGGTTTGTGACCAGCCAAATGAAGTGAAAAAAAATAAATGGCAACCACAAAAATAGAATGGACAGAAAGCACCTGGAACCCGATTACCGGTTGCACAAAAATCTCGACAGGTTGCAAGCATTGCTATGCTGAGGTGATGGCCAGGAGGCTGAAAGCCATGGGACTGGAAAAATATAAAAATGGCTTGAGCATATGTACTCTCTAACCAAGTAAATAACCATGGGTGGGCCATCATCCTCTTGCCCACGTGGCCGCCTGTCGGGCGGCGCTGGGCGTAGACTGGCGCGCGCGCGGGGCCTGGCGGCTCCGCCATCGCGGGGGCGGGCCGCTCCGATTTGTTCGCGCGCGGGGCGCGCGCCTTTGGAGCCGCCTCGCGCGCGGGCGCCGCCTATCTCGCTGAGCTTCCACCACGCCCGCCGCGTTCGACTCCCCGCCCAACGCCGGCCCGTCCTCCCCGACGCTCGTGCCCGCCGGACGATGCGAGCAATACGCAACGAACCAAGCAGCGACAGAACATTACCTCATGGCCAGTGCGCGATGGCCTCCAGCAGCGAGCGGCCGCCGGTGCGCAGGAACTCCACCACGCGCGCCACCTCGTGGCCGTATTCCGGCGGCCCCACCACTTCCTGGCAGGGACGCAGGCACATGCCCATCTCGCCGTAAATGCAGCCGGGGTGCTGCGGCGAGGGCGCCAGGTCCTCCTGGCAGCGCCGCATCTGGAACAGGTCCAGGAACTGCCCTTCGAACCGCTCGGCCGAGGCGCGCGAGCGGAACGGCCCGAAATAGAGGCCCGCCGACCGCGTCAGGTGGGTGGTGATGTGGCTGCGCGGAAACTGGTTGCCGAGCACGATCTTGACATACGGCGGCATGCGCAGCTTCAGCAGGTCCAGGTAAGTGTCGGGGAAGTGGCGGCGCGCCTGTTCGTACAGCACCACGCTCGATTCGAAGGCCGAGCCCGTGAGGCGGTACTCGATGCGCCGCACGGTGTGCCGCAGGTTGAGCAGGCGCGACGGCCGCTCGCGCTCTTTCAGCAGGCGCAGCAGACGGCGGCGCAGCAGCGCGGTTTTGGAAAGGTACGGCTCGCCCTCCCTGGGCCAGAGCAATACGCAACTGAACCAGTAAAAAAAAAAAAAAAAAAAAAAAAAAACGTATCGCTCTCGCTAGTCCTTGTTGGCCTTCACCACCCGGCCGTCGCTCCACCCACTGCTTGTCGTAGAGGTCTTCCAGCACCCTGCGCGCGCTTGTTGCCGGCGCGGCTGGCAGCTTACGCTAAGCGGTACTCAGAAACACCTTCCGGCCTTGCATAAAGATCTAGCCCTCGGCTAAAAGGCGAAGCCATTTCTCATAGCTTGCCGGCTCCATCACGGGCCACAGCCGTCTTTTACTTCCCGACTTCCGCATCCACATGGACCTGCTGCCCGGCAGCGGTACACGTCGGTCTGGTTTACGCCGACGCGGGTGTGGGAACTTACGGGCTGTTCCGCTCGCAGTATTGCGGCACGCAACCACGCGGGAATGACCGGCGGCGTGACCGTGATGGCCCCGGCTGACTATGAGAAATGGCTGCACCTGAAGGCCGAGGGCTCGATGGCCCTGCAAGGCCTGGATGGGGTTCCTCAAGTACCGCTGCGTAAATGGCCACAGTGCCGACAACGAGTTGCGGAAGCCGGTGCTGGAAGACCTCTTCGACAAGCCGGTCGTGTCGAAGCACGCGCCGGGTGGTGAAGGCCGACGAGGACTACCTCCGCGAG
>CAVVHF010000023.1:0-12444 GCA_963747905.1 uncultured bacterium
ATCCGCCTCGTCCTGGCTCCGCCTGAGCGCCACGCCGCCGGCTTGATGATTCGTGAATAGAAGCAAGACACAGAGAACAACAGCAAGAGACAACATCGATTTGTAGGACGCCCGTTACATCTTCATGAGAAATGATCGGATGGAATTTCTTCTTAGTAAACTCTTCTTGCGTCCATTCAACAAGCTCTTGCATCTCCTTCGCGACGAGATAGGGCGCGGTCGTATCGAAGAGGATCCGCATGTCGCCCCCGACCGGACTCACCATGGCCACCTTATTTTCCTTGTGTTTATAATCGCCGCGATGTAATTCGTCTTTCTCGGCATACTTCAAAAGCTCGCGATGGAAAAATTTGATTGTACTCTCGGAAAATGGGATGGATTGCCAATTTTCGAAAACATTACTCAAGAGTTCATAATATCCCCGCACTTCCTGCTTATCACGATCAGGAAATTTTTGAATTGAAATACCGCGCATCAAGCGCTCAATGTCTTCGTCGGACAATTTTGCCCCCTCAATGCGCGTCGAAGCACCCGTTGAGGTGATCAGTACCGATTTCTTGAGCCGCCCCAAAATCTGCGGGTCAAGTCGTATCCCGGCCGACCAGTGCGATTTCACTGAGTCAATTTCGTTGATTTTCTTCCAAATAGCAGGGTCAATGTCATTAATCCGGCGGGGAAATTTATTGTCGAATCTCGTATATGCCATATATGCGATTATATGCGATAACATCGAATATGGCAAATAAGCAATTTGGCGAGGGCAAAATGAGATTTTGAAATTTATAAAAGTCTATATTTTACAGGCCTACCCCGCTAGTGCGACCAGGCGGGGTTAGATTCCTGCCGACCGCACAAAATGAAAGAAGCAACGATTAAACAGGCCAAGAAATATATTTTCAGCTTGATTGGCTATGATGAACGTACACCGCTTTATGCTCTTGCTTAAGACTCTTGCGGTGAAATCTCCCGGCTACTGGGTCTTTGGTTACGGAAGAAATCTTCCAAAGCAAAAATCTATATTTATAAAGGAAAGGTCAGGGGACGCTCCCATGATTTACTCCTCGTGCAAGAGAATAAAATTTATGTGATAGATCCGACGGTGTGGCAATCCTCTCCAAATAAAAAATCCATCCTTATCCTCAGGGAGGATTCGATTGAAGATGCTCTTACTGCGCTATCGCGATATTATGGCGAGAAATGGAAATTGTCCGAAAATGTGAGAGGGTATTCCTCTAGGGAAATTAAAAAACTTGAAAATACAATCAAAGAGAATATTGCTTATATTGTGCCGCGAGACAGAATCGAACTGACTTAGCTCGCTCTTCAGGCGAGTGCTCTACCATTGAGCTATCGCGGCATACTTGAATTCAGGTCTTAGAATATCGGATTTTTCACTGAAAGTAAAGATAAAAAAAGAGCCCCGAAGGGCCTTTTTTTTATTTCTTCATCTTCAGCGTGATCCGCTTCTCTTCCTGCTTGACCGTGTCGATGACGAATGGATAGCTTTCGCCGACGGTGAGCGCTTTCTTCATCTCATCCTGTCCGCCGAATTCGGAAATGTGAACCATACCCTGGAGATCGCCATCGAGTGCAACCACGGCGCCGAACGGATTGAACTTGTAGACTTTACCTTGCACCGTTGCGCCAGGCGCGAAGAGGTCGGCAACCTTAAGCCACGGATCTTCTTTGAGCGCCTTGAGAGAAAGGAAGACGCGCCCCTCTTTGATGTCGATGATCTTCGCTTTGAGCGGGTCGTTCACCTTAACAAGCTCCTTAGGGTTATCGATCAATTTGTAATCCAACTCGGAGATGTGAATCATGCCCTCAATCTGCGGATTGTCGGTAAAGCGGACAAACACGCCGAAGTCGGCGGTGCCGGACACCATGCAGTCCACAACCTGGCCGATGGCGTACGCGTTGAGCAACTCCTTTACGTTCGCGGAGAGTACTTCGCGCTCGGAGACGATCACTTTGTTCGTGCGCGAGTTGACGTCGATGATCTTAACGTTCAATTCCTGTCCGACGAACTTTTTGAGCTCTTCCGCGATCTTCACGCGATCGCCATCCGGAACCTTAGGGTAATGTTCGAGCGAAAGTTGTGAAACGGGGAGGAACGCTTTGAGGTCGTCCGCGACAGTGGTCATGAGGCCGCCTGCGTTCGCAGCGACGATCTTTGCCTTGATGACCTCGCCCGACTCGGAAAGTTCTTTTGCGAGCGCCCAAAGTTTTTGCTTGCCGGCCTCGGAGAGCGAGAGTTCGATGTCGCCTTCTTCGCCGTCGAGCGCGACGATTTTTGCCTGAAGCGAATCGCCGGGCTTGAGATTGCGGATGGTCTCGCGCGCATTCGCGATCTCAGCGCCAAACACGATACCGGTGCCAAAGCGGCCCATATCAAAGTAAGCCTTACGGGGAAGCTTCTTAAGAAGTGTAACTTCCACAACGCTGCCCTCTCTCGGCCAATCGGTGGTGGATATCTCTGTTTTAAGCGCTTGCGCGACGGCGCTCGTCTTTGGTTCTTCGGTTTGTAGCATGAGGATGATTATAGAGGAGTTTTCCGCTTTTGCAAGGGTTCGCGCCTTTTTCGGGTACGCGTTCCGCATTGCCGCGCGGCCGCTCCCTCTCGGCGACCTCCGTCGCCTCCGAGCCCCTCAAAAACATGAGCTCTTACAAAAGCGGAAAACGTCTATTTATAGAAAAGGGTTCGAACCCAGTCGAGCGTGTGATTTTTCGAGAGATTTACTACTGGAAATTTGTCTCAAACTCTGCTAAAATCTATCCATATATGGTCATTAACTATTTTGGAAACGGTTGTTTTCGGTTGCAAAGCGGCGAGACGTCGGTGCTTGTAAACCCAGAGAATAACCGGCTCAAAGCGGACGTTACACTAAGGACGCTCGCGACGACAGCGCGAGAGTTGGCGGGAGGCGCCATCGGCGAACCGAGCGATGAGATCGTGATCTCCTTTGCGGGTGAGTACGAAGAAAAAGAGATCGAGATATTAGGTTTTTCGGTTGCAGAAGAATCCACGGACAAATTTTTGAAGACGGCGTACGCAGTGTTGTGGGAAGGAATGAAGTTTGTGTTTCTCGGTCATCTTTCGAAGCCGATGGACGCGACCTTAATGGAAGAGTTTTCGGAGCCGGACGTGTTGATCCTGCCGGTAGGCGGCGGACACTTTTTGGAGCCGGAGGTGGCGGCAAAGATTGCGAAGCAACTTGAGGCACGCGTGGTGATCCCGAGTTTCTATAAAGATCCGGCGGAATTCGTAAGGGCGTTTGGTAAAAAGGGCGAGGAGATGGACAAGCTTGTCTTCAAACAAAAGGACATTGCCGCCGATCGCGGCCGCGTGGTAATCCTTAAGGCAATCTAATGTTGAAAGAACTGCAATCTCTTAGCGAGGGGGATAAAAAGCGCGTGCTCGTCGTCGCCACGATAATTATTATGATCATTGTCATCGGTGTGTGGGTGGTATATTTTAACAGCATCATCATGGGAACGACGCAACAGGTGGCCACGGAGACGACGACGTCAAGTGCGATGGCGGCACCGACGACCCCTGCGACGACGCCCGTGATCGCGCGGGCAAATGGTCCCAGCCTGTGGCAGAATATAAAGGATGGGCTCTGGTCCATCACTAACGTTTTTAAGAAACCGTCGCAATATACTATCCAGCCACAAAATAATCAGTAAAGAATATTTTTATTATGTCAGATATGGAACCGCGGGAAATAACAAAAGAGCTCGGCGAATCGTACCTCGACTACGCGATGTCGGTAATCGTCGCGCGCGCACTTCCGGACGTCCGCGACGGCATGAAGCCGGTGCATCGGCGCGTGTTGTGGGCTATGTGGGATATGGGCGTTTTATCCACCGCAAAATTTAGGAAGTCCGCGTACGTCGTCGGCGAGACGATGGCGAAGTATCATCCGCACGGCGATTCGTCCATCTATGACACTATGGTGCGCATGGCGCAAGATTTTTCTTTGCGCTATCCGCTCGTGCGGGGGCAGGGGAACTTCGGTTCGGTGGATGGTGATCCGCCGGCTGCTATGCGTTATACCGAGGCGAAGCTCGCTGCGATCGCGAACGAGATGCTTTCGGATATCGAAAAAGAGACGGTGGATTGGATTCCTAACTACGACGGCACGCGCAACGAGCCGACCGTGCTCCCCGCGAAATTACCTAACCTTCTTTTGAATGGCGCTCTCGGCATTGCCGTCGGTATGGCAACAAGCATCCCGCCGCACAACTTGAATGAGGTCGCCGACGCCATTTTATATTTGGCGGACAACGAGGACGCCACGAGCGAGGATCTTTTGCAGTTTGTGAAAGGCCCGGACTTTCCGACGGGCGGTATCATCTACGACGCGAAGGCCATCAAGGAGGCGTACGTTTCCGGACGTGGTGGAGTGTGCGCGCGCGCGAAGACGGATATTATAGAGAAGAAGAACAGCCGCCAGTTCGACATCGTTATTACCGAGATCCCCTATCAAGTAAATAAATCCGAACTCATCAAAACGATCGCGGAGCTCGCGCAGGACAAAAAGATCGAGGGGATCCGCGATCTACGCGATGAGTCCGACCGCGAGGGTATGCGCATCGTGATCGAGCTCAAGAACGACGTTGCGCCGCAGAAGGTATTGAATTGGCTCTTTAAGCACACCGACCTCGAGAAGAACTTCAACTTCAATATGATCGCGCTTGTAAACGGTATCGAGCCCCGCCTGCTCACCCTCCGTGACATTCTCGTGGAATATCTCAAGCATCGGGAGGATATCGTTACCCGACGTACCAAGTTTGATCTCCGCAAAGCGGAAGCGCGCGCACACATCTTGGAAGGTCTCGCCATCGCACTTGACGCGATCGACCGCGTGATCGCGACGATTAGAAAATCGGAAGACAAAGAAGTCGCGCATGCGAACCTCATGAAACTTTTCAAATTGAGTGATCTACAGGCAACGGCGATCCTGGAAATGCGATTGCAGACACTTGCGGCACTCGAGAGACTTAAGATCGAGGCAGAGCTTAAAGAAAAACACGCGCTTATCGCGGAGCTGAAGCTGATATTAAAGAGCCCTACGCGGATTTTGAAGATCATTAAAGATGAAGTAACCGAATTGAAAAACAAGTATGGCGATGATCGCCGCACGAAAGTGGTTTCGCGTGCCGTTGAATCAGTGAGCAACGAAGACCTTATTCCGGAAGAAGAGGCGATTGTGACGGTGAGTGGTGGTGGGTATATTAAACGCTTGCCACCGGGCACGTTCAAGGTGCAACGGCGTGGCGGGAAGGGTTTGATCGGTTCCGAAGTAGCCGACGAAGATTTTCTCTCGCATTTCTTTAGCGCGAATACGCACGATAACGTGCTGTTCTTTAGCGATCGCGGCCGCGTGTTCCAGACGAAGGTCTACGAGATCCCGCAGGCAACGCGCACTTCAAAAGGTAGGGCTATCCAGAATTTCCTCGAGCTGCCGTCGAACGAGAACGTGAGCGCCATAGTCAGCTATTCGGCGAAGGGCGCCAAGGCGGAAGGCAAAAGTGGCAGGAAATATTTAATGATGGTGACCAAGCAAGGCGTTATCAAAAAAACACCGCTTGAAGATTTTGAGAACATTCGCCGCACGGGGATTATCGCGCTCTCGCTCAAAAAGGGCGATCAGCTCAAGTGGGCGCGTCTGACGACTGGTACGGAACAGGTGGTGCTCGCCACTCGGCAGGGTCAATCCATCCGTTTTGACGAGAAGCAGGTGCGTCCGATGGGCCGCACCGCTGCTGGCGTACGCGCGATCAAACTGAAAAAACAGAACGACGAAGTGGCCGGCTTTGATATAATAAGAGGAGACGATGCGATGTTGCTCGTGGTCATGGAACATGGCTTCGCGAAGCAGACGATGCTCAAGGAATACAAAGTGCAGAGCCGTGGTGGGTCAGGGATCAAGACTGCGGAAGTGACGGCAAAGACCGGCATGGTGGTCTCGGCGCATGTGGTGAGCGAAGAGAAGGAGATATTCGCCCTGTCCGCAAAAGGGCAGATGATCCGCACGGAGCTTTCGACCGTGCGAAAGACCGGTCGCTCAGCGCAGGGCGTGCACATCATGGACCTCAAGGGCGGCGACAGAGTCGCGGGGACAGTAGTGATCTAATGCAAAAAACTTTCACTCAAAAACAGATCATCATTATCGGAGCCGCCGTACTTTTTGTGCTTATCGGAGGTGTGATATTTTTTATGAGCATTCGTTCAAGCACGGGCGGACAGTCGTCGGTCACTCTTACTATCTGGGGGACGGATAGCCAGCAGGCGATGAACGATGTCATCCAGTCGTACGCGGGCCCTGGCTCGGGAACGCAATCGCAGATCAAATATACACAGATTGATCCCTCGCAGTACCAGAGCAAATTACTCTCAGCGCTTGCCGCCGGTACCGGCCCGGATATTTTCGAAATCCCCAATCGCGATCTTCCGCAGTGGGAAAGTGTCACTGCGCCGATCCCTGCCACGCTCGCGACGACGTTCAATCAGGTCACATTACAGAGCGACTTCCCGGATGTCGTTTCGGCTGATTTTGTTTCCGGCGGAAATATTTACGCACTGCCGCTTTCCATTGACACGCTCGCGATGATCTATAACAAAGACCTTTTCAACACCGCCAATATCGCGGCGGTGCCCACTACGTGGGAAGGCTTGCAGGCTGACCTGTCGGCGCTGCACGTGGTAAACGCGCAGGGACAAATCACACAGGCGGCGCTCGCGCTCGGCGGTTCCGAGACAAGCATCCCGAACGCGCCCGATATTATTTTCCTTTTAATGATGCAGAACGGCGCACAGATGACGTCTGCCGACGGCTCGTCCGTGACGTTCGCTTCCGGCGCAAATAGCAGCGATGCTTCCGGTCTCAACGCCTTCAACTATTACTTGCAATTTGCCAATGCGGCAGATTCAAACTACACGTGGAACGACGGCATGGGCACCGCGCTTACGAGCTTTACACAGGGCAAAACGGCGGTGATCTTTGATTATTCTTCCGCGCTCGCCGCGATTAAGACGCAGGCGCCATTTCTTGACTACGGCATTGCTGCGATGCCGCAACCCGCGAGCTCCACGGTGGTAGTTAATTATGCGAAGTATAATGGTCTCGCAGTCTCGCGTAGCAGCGCCAATATCGCGAGCGCGTGGAGCTTCATCGTCAATTTGACGACGTCCGCCGCAGATGAGAATATATATACGAAGGATACCGGTGCTCCGCCGGCACTGCGCTCGATGATTGCGGCGGATCTTACCGATCCGACGCTTGCAGTTTTCGCCTCGCAGGCGCTCACCGCAAAGTCATGGCATGAGTCGAACAGCGAGCAGATCGATTCGCTGATGAACGCCGCGATCCAAAATGTTTTGAACGGCGCTACCGATTCCACCATCGCGCTCAAGCAGGCGCAAGACGCGATTAACGCGATAGGAAATTAGACGGAAAAATCCACCATCCAAATGTTCACAAAAATAAATGCCGCAAAGATACTGTTCATCCTGATCGTAGGGTCGTCTGTGGCTCTTCCTTTGGTCGCGTCGGCATATACCGCACCGAATCTTTGGCCGACAGGATATTGGGGACAAGCACAGAACGGGAGCCCCGCCGGTCTTGTTTCCTGCACGGGCAATTATCTTAGTAGTAATACCGGTCCACAGTGTGCAAGTCTTTGCGATTTGATCAATACGTTCGTTAATATCGTTTATTTTCTGATGTCAATTGCGATTTTTATTATTACGCCGATAATGTTTGTTTGGGGAGGTATTATGATCATGTTCGCGGGCGCAAATCCCGGGATGCTCGAAACGGGCAAAAAAATTCTTACGGGAACCGTTATTGGCCTTGTTATCGTGTTGTGCTCCTATCTTCTGATCTCCGCCATCCTTAATGTGCTGGGAGTCACCGCTATTGGAGGATTTGGGGGGCCGACATGCACACCGGATTAAACAATGATGAAAAAAATAGTCTTCTTATCTCTCTCTGCCGTAGCCATTATTTTTCTTTTTTCCGTGCCGCTCTTTACGTCGGCGCAGACGCAGATATCTCTCAATATCCCTGGGACAAATAACGCTAGCGTTCTAGGTCCCGGCGCGTTTGTAGCAAATTTTTACGAATTTGCATTGATGATCGGCGGTGTGCTTGCGTTTGGAGTCGTTGTTTATGGTGGAGTAAAATATATGGCTTCCGCAGGCAACCCCTCTGGGCAAAGCGATGCGAAAGAATGGATTGAGGCAGCGCTTTTGGGATTGTTACTACTCGTGGGAGCGTATTTCATTCTTAATGTAATAAATCCACAATTACTCAATCTTACATTGCCCACGCTTACGCCGATCAATATCACTGCGCCAACGACTGGCGGTACGGGCGGAACAACCGGCGGCACTACTGCCACTGGTTGTGCGGGGAGTGGATGCCAGAATCTTGCCGCAGATGGGTTAACCTGCAAGCCGGCGAGCCAGCAGCCAAACGGGCAGGCAAGCTGTTCTGCTGCGCCGGAAATGGTGAGCACATTGAACTGCATCGAGAGCCAGCCTGGTATAGGTTCAAGCGATTTTACTGTCAGTGAGGCGATGCCGCCTACGGTTCCCCATGAATCTTCCTGTCATCAGAATGGCTGTTGCGTGGATACTACATTGAATAATCCCACCTGCGCGCAGGTGCAGGCGTTGGTGAATGCAGCTCACGCATGCGGCACAACGGCCGCGAACGAATACGCCGGATGCTCGGGGAGTAAAATATACCCGACCACGACGGGCGGGAATGTACACATCAATTCACAAAAAGGAAATGGCTGCTAATTATTTATAACCATGAAACCTCGCACTATTATCCTCATTGCCGTTGCGGTCATCTTATTGAGCGGGATTGGTGCATATTTTTATTTCGTGGTCACAAATGGTAGCGCGATTTCTGTCCCCGCCGAGAGCGCGGCTTCCGCCAGCGGCGGTAATGAGGTAATAGCGACCGCCGCGCAAGCGCTTCCTACCGCGCCCACCACCACATTATTGACCATCGGCACGCCAGGCGGGTCGGTGCAGGTCAATAATTTTTACCTCATGAACCCTTCGGTGACTGACGGGGGAGAGACCGTGATCCTCGCGAGCACTACCGACTATTTGATCACATACGATACTGCTGATAGTAGTTTCTGGATAGGCATCGACCCCGACCAGTTCACCGCGCTTCGCCCCGTCGCCGAGCAGGCGTTACTTTCCACCCTTGGTGCCAGCTCCATTGTCGCGTGCAAGCTGGGCATTTCCGAGGGCGCATTCTATAGTGCCACGAGCTCTCTGAACGGCAAGTTATTTTCACCTCTCTTTTGCGGAGGATTAAATTCTGTACAGTAACCTGTTATAATGAATGGAATGAAAAAGATGGTTGGGAAAATAGGGACGTTGGGAGGCGCTGCGGTTTCCTTTCTTTTCTTAGAGATCTCCTTCGCAAAAGCACAGACTCTCACCGACCCGCTCGGCGGTAGTGAGAGTTTCACAAGCGTCGCGACCGCCGTTGCCTCCTTTTTGTTCTGGGACATCGCTATGCCACTCTCCGTCATTATGGTTCTTGTCGGAGCGTTTAAATTTATGACGTCGGCAGGGGACCCTGAAAAGGTTTCAGAGGCGAGGAAGACAATACTATACGCGGCGGTGGGCTTCGCTATCGCGTGCCTTTGTGGAGCGGTTACCAATATCATTAAAAGTTTTGTTACCGGGTCGTAATATGGCTTTTCACGGCATAATGTGCGATATTGGATACAACAAAACGGTCGAAATAATAATCTAAATCATTTTCATGAAAAAAGTAAAAACGTGGTTTACGACATCTTCTTTTTCAAAGATGGCACTCGGCGGTTTCTTGAGCTTGGCATTTGGTTTGATTGCGCATGCGGCGACGACGGGCGTGCAAGCACTCCCCGGTCAATCGATCACGAATGTATCGGGGGTGACTGGGGTTATTTGCTCTTTTCTCGCCTACTTTTTTTGGGTCGTTCTCGTGGTGTCGGTCATTATGGTGCTCTATGCGGCATTCACTTATGTCACCGCTGCCGAGGACACCGAGAAGACTACAAAGGCGAGAAGGACGCTGACCTACGCTGCGGTTGGGATCGCGGTGGCTCTCATATCGACCGCCTTGCCAGACATTGTGGGAAGTATTTTCCCGTCAAACCCAGGCGCTAGCTTGAACGATGTCTGTACGGGAATAGGATTATAGGGATATTGCCTAGTCCTGCCCGTCATGGTATTCTCAAAAAGTACCTTAGAAAGGTCGAACAATCCTCTAAAATTCATTAAATTATGAAGAAAATAATCAATTTAGCAAAGGAATTCAGCCCGTCAATTCTCGCGTTGGCGTTGCCGGCGATGGCGTTCGCGCAAGCGCAGCCAATCGCACCGGTAACTTCCAATGTTCCCCAGGCGAACAACATCAACAGCATGCAGTCGATTCTCCAGCTGTTTTGCACGGTCTTTTCGTGGGCGTTCTACTTCCTTATCGTGCTTGCCGTCATCTTTATCATCGTTGCGGGATTCAAATATCTCACCGCAGCGGGCGATCCAGAAAAGGTAAAGAGCGCAGGAACCATGTTGATCTACACGGCGGTTGCCATTGTCGTTGCGCTTTTGGCTCGTGCCGTTCCGCTCATCATCGGTAGCTTCCTTGGCGCAAGCGGCGTCAGCTCCTGTTAGCAAAGAATTTGATTTTAGAAGATTTCAAAAAGCCCCTCGTCGGGGCTTTTTGAATAAAAAACCCCTCGACAGCCAAAGCTAAAGCTGTCGAGGGGGTGGAACTTATTTGAGAGCCAACTGCAAGACGATCTGGCTGCCCAACTGATCACTGCACGGCATAACCAGTGTGATGGCTGTCGCCGGGGGAGACTCCCATCCTTCGGTCCGAGTTCGAAAGAAAACGGGACTGAAGTACGTGGATACATCCATTGCCCGGAATGGCCGAGGCCGAAGTTTTCCGAATCCCCAAACCGGCCATCTTGAACGATGTAGACATCTCCTGCAGCGTCATATGCCTTGAACGGGTGAAAATACATATTCGTTTTTTCCTGCCCACCATACTGGACATTGCCGGAAAGACGAACCTGGTTTCCACGTACCGAACAGTACGTGAGTACGAAAGTGAATTCTCCGTACTCGATCGGTTTGGGTAAGGTTGCGCATGCTTGCTCGGCAACCTGCTTTGGCGGAACGTAGAGCGAATCAGCGGGGCTCGCTCCATCAGCGCTGCTGTCTGGTTTGCCCGTATTCGCCGGAGGTTGGACAGCAACCTTTCGCGATTCTCCTTCCCTTTTATGGAGGGCCGCGAGCTCCTGGTCTCGAGCAGCGATCTGTGCTTGCAAGTTGTTGATCTCCTGCGCGTGGGCTTTCTCCTGAATGCCGACCCACTTACTCCAGGCGGCGGTTCTGCCTCCAAGGAAGAAGATTAGCGTAAACAGGACGAGGAAGCCAAAGATGAGCTTGCGGACCGGAGCGAACTTCCAGAGGAAGAATGCGGCGGCCAACAACATCAAAAAGGCGAGCGAGAGGGTTTTGTCCAACGAAGTCGGAACGAGCAGATAGTACGCTGTCGTGACCAACAGTACTCCGATGGCGATACCGAACCAAGGAAACACTCTGCGCCGAATGGGACCGACGATGAGCGCCACAAAGATCAGTATCGGCAACGATATCACTGCAACAGCAGCGACGCGGAGCCATGAGCCGCTCAGCCAACGGAAAAAGCGAACGAGGAGATCCCACGTTGCTTCTGCCGTGGCGATGAGCCAGTCGCCGAGTGGTCCGAGATGCGTATGCATCCATTGCGTGAGGTTCGTCCAGCCGGCCTTCAGGTCGCTCCAGAGATTCTTTAGGAAACGAGCAATTCGATCGTATCCGACTTGAAACAGCTGAGTGACGACATCGTGATCCAAAAAATGCATCATCTGATCGAATCTCGGATCGCCTGGGTTGCCTTGGTCGTTCAGCCACTTCAAATCGGCTTGACGATCATTCTGTGGCTTCCCTGGCGTTCCGGGAGTTATCGGAGGTCTTACTTTTTTTGGATTCGCTGGATCCGGCGGTTGAATTTTGCAAAGTAACTGCACAAACCGGTATTCCGCCCAGCGGTCAACCTTGGACCTATCCATGGCTTCGGCGTGCCGTCGACGCAAGTTGTCGATGTTTATTCCGGCGTCTTCCATCTTCCGGAACTCGCGGAGCATTTCTGCCCGCTTGTCAGTCATGATTTTTTCCTTGAGGTTGTTTGTAACGTGGGTCCAGACAAACGGAGGACCTTCTTTTTTGATGAGGTTGAAGACAACATCGAGCCCTAGTGCGCTCACGATGGAGATGAGTGTATCTTTTTCAAACCACCTCCACCAATTTTTTTCCGGTGCGTCTGCCATTTAGCAATACGTACGAGCTGTCAGGCATAAACATAG
>CAVVHF010000024.1:0-15478 GCA_963747905.1 uncultured bacterium
CAAAAAGGATCAGGCTGTACGGCCGATGGCGAACGATCTCCGTCAGTTGGCCGCCTTCTTCGTGGCCAACATAGCCCGGAGGCGAGCCGATCAAACGGCTGACCGCGTGCCGCTCGATATATTCGGACATATCCACGCGCACGAGCGCCTTCTCATCATTAAACATAAATTCGGCAAGCGTCCGCGCGAGCTCAGTCTTGCCGACGCCTGTCGGACCGAGGAACATGAATGAGCCGATCGGGCGATTCTCATCCGAAAGCCCGGCGCGGGAACGGCGCAAGGCAGAAGACACAGAAGCGATCGCCTCGTCCTGGCCGATCACGCGTTCGCGTAAGACGTCCTCAATGCGGATAAGTTTATCCGTGTCGGTCTCAAGCATGCGCTTGATCGGAATGCCGGTCCACGTGGCAACGACAGCAGCAACATCTTCTTTATCCACGGATTCCTTAAGAAAGCGGTCGCTCGCGGCGCTCGCACCGGCGACACTTTTCCTTTCTTCCCTTTCTCCGCCGACGTCGCCGGCCCACCGAAATTCTTCTTTTCGAACATCGCAAAATCTTTTTCCGCCGCCGGCTGTTCGCCGTACATGATCTGTGCCACGCGCTCGAGGTTGCCTTCCCGCTCCGCCACCTCTGCCTCGCGCTTTAAGTTGTCCACTTTCTGGCGAAGCTGGTGCAGTGTCTCAAATTTTATCTTTTCCGAATGCCACTTACTCGAAAGCTCATCGTTCTGGTCTTTTAATGTCGCAAGTTGTTTATCTATCTCTTTGAGCCGTTCCGTAGTGCTGATCTTCTGCCCTTCCTGCGAGAGCGCCTGCTTTTCTATCTCTAGGCGCGTGATCTCGCGGCGCGCCCGGTCGATCTCCTTCGGCAAACTCTCCGACTCCAACCGGCGCGCTGCGGCGGCCTCATCGATCAGGTCCACACCCTTGTCCGGCAAGAAGCGATCGGTGATGTAGCGCGCCGAAAGATTGACCGCCTCCACGATCGCCTCGTCGCTGATGCGCATGCCGTGATGGATCTCGTATTTTTCTTTGAGCCCGCGCAAAATGGAGATGGAATCCTCAATCGTCGGCTCCTCTACCATAATGGGCTGAAAGCGACGCTCGAGCGCCGGATCCTTCTCTATATACTTTTGATATTCACGGGTCGTGGTCGCGCCGATTGCGTGGAGTTCGCCACGCGCGAGCGCAGGCTTCAATAAATTCGACGCATCAATGGCCCCTTCCGCAGCGCCGGCGCCGACGATCGTATGGATCTCATCTATGAATAGGATGATCTGGCCCTGCGCGTTCTTTACTTCTTTCATGAACGCCTTCAAGCGATCCTCGAACTCGCCGCGAAACTTTGTTCCGGCGATGAGCGATCCGAGGTCTAACATCAAAACTTGCTTGCCCTTAAGGAGCTCCGGTACGTCGCCCGAGGCAATGCGCTGAGCCAATCCTTCCACAATGGCGGTCTTCCCCACGCCCGGCTCGCCGATAAGGCATGGATTGTTCTTGGTGCGGCGCGAGAGCACCTGCATCAGGCGACGCAACTCTTCCTCGCGGCCGATGACCGGATCAAGCTCTCCCGCTTTGGCTTTGTCGCTCAAGTTGATGGCATATTTTTCGAGCACCTGGAACTTGCTCTCCGGCGTCTCGTCCGTCACACGCACAGAGCCGCGTAGCTGCGCAAGCACGCGGAACGCGCCTTCGCGTTTTACGCCAAATTTTTCGAGTAACGACTTTGCGGTGCCGTTCACGTCAAGCAAAGCAAGCAAAAGATGTTCGCACGAAACAAACTCGTCCTTCTGTTGGGCGGCGATCTTTGCCGCCTGATCCAGCACCTTCATTAATTCTTGCGAGAGATAGAGCTGGCCGAGTGCACCATTGCTCACAATAGGCGGAATGCGGTCAAGCTCGGCTTCGATCTGCTCGTCAAGTTGTTCAATGTCGACACCGGAACGCTCGAGCACCGGGATGACGAGCGACTGCTCGTCTTCCAGCAGTGCCGCAAGTAAATGAAGCGGCTTCAACTCGCCGTGATTCTTTTTTGCCGCGATCTCCTGCGCGTTCTGCAACGCTTCCTGTGCTTTGATTGTGAAACGATGAAAGTTTGGCATTTGTTTTTTATCTTTTGTGGCCGTCGACAACTTCACTATACGCCGCCGGAGATTAAAAAGTTCTTAAATGAAGATTAAAACTTCCTTAATTTATTATACCTTCCTGCCAGGGAATATGTATCAATTATAGCCAGGAAAACGCCATTGTCAATCTCGGAGGGAGATTGCTAATGGCCGCCAAATGAGACGGAGACGCTATTCCCCTGCTGGGCGTTGGGCGAGCGCTGCCTGAAGCGTGATCTCTTTTCCTGCGCGATTCACCACGAGCGTCACCGTATCGCCCACGCTATATTCATTAATAACATTCCCCAAATCGTGCGTGCTATCAAGTTTCAGCCCATTCACCGATTCGATAATATCGCCCGCCTGGATACCAGCGACAGCGGCCGGCGAACCCGACGCCACGGCAGCACCCTGCCCGCCGCCGTTCACGAGCGCGCCATACGTGATCGGCAATTTCTGCGTCGTGGCGATCGCGGGCGTCACATCCTCATATCGCACGCCGAGATAGGGTGCCTGAATTGCACCCGTTGTCTCCACCGATGCGATCGCGGACTTTGCTTCATTGATCGGGATGGCAAAGCCGATGTTCTGCGCATCGGACGCAACGGCGGTGTCGATGCCGATCACATCGCCGCGGAGATCGAGTAGCGGCCCTCCGGAATTGCCGGGGTTGATGGCGGCATCCGTCTGGATGATGCCGGAGATCGTTTCTTGCGCGCCTGTATCCGGCGCGGAGGCGGTGACCGTGCGCCCAAGACCGGAAACGACGCCGACGGAAACGGTGTTGGAGAACTGCCCGAGGGCGTTGCCGATCGCGATCGCGGTCTCGCCTAGCTGGAGGCCGTCGGAATCGCCGAGTGTCACCGCGGGAAGGTTCGTCGCATTTATCTTGAGCACCGCCAGATCCTGATTAGGATCGCGTGCCAGAACTTTTGCGGTGTACGTGTTACCGTCGTTCGTTAAAACCGAGTACTGCGCGTTTACATCGGAAACGACGTGCTTGTTAGTGAGGATCAATCCATCGGAAGAGATGATAAAGCCGCTGCCGCCGCCCACTTCTTGCAGTTGCGTCTTGCCGGTATCGCACGGCGTGGAAGTCGGGAAACCGAAGCTAAAACTGGAGCCATCACCAAAAAATTGCTGGAATTGCTGCGGCATATTGCTGAACGGATCGAGCGGACAATTCTCAACCACCGGCACGTTCTCGGAAATGGTAATGGAAACCACCGCCGGCGACGCCTTTTGGACGGCGGACATCACGTCGGCCTCGTACTGGTCCACGGGCTGGTAGAGTCCGGCGGATGAAGATCCGTTTATAGGCGCAACGCCCAACGACCCACTGCTATTTTCCGCAAATGGATGGATGAGGTCGTTCCAAAAAATGCTGAACGGGTTCGTGCCGGTTGATGCTGCCGCCATCTGCGCATTGGTTTTATGTGGAGCTTTCCAAAAGGCCCCAACAATAAGAGCTATTGCGAAAAGCCCTAAAATAACAAATATTATTCTTCTTTTTCTGCTCATATCCGGCATATACTTATTATTCTAATACGAAGATTTTGGAAAAAAAGTTTCACTCGGTGGACAGCAACTTCTTCATGATCTTCGCCGCCGCCGCTACTTCTCTTTTTGTCGTGCTTTTTCCTAAACTAAATCTGATACTTGAGGCAGCGCGGGTTTTATCATACCCCAACGCCTTAATCACGTACGACGACTCCACTGCGCGCGAGCGGCACGCGGAACCGGATGATACGGCGAGGCCGGCACGGTCAAACCGCGTCAAGAGATCCTGCGCGGCGTGGCCAGGAAAATAGATATTCAAAATGTGGGGTGCCTTCGCGTCCCCCATCGGGCCGTTGATCTCTACATCGGGCACGGCGGCTTTGATGCGCCGCCACAGTTCGTCGCGCAGCGCGGCGACGCGCGTGGATGTTTTCCCGCGAGCGGCGGCGGCGAGCTGTGCCGCGCGCGCGAATCCCACGATGCCCGGCACGTTCTCCGTGCCTGACCGCATACCGAACTCCTGGCCGCCGCCGCTCATCTGCGCAGACAACGGGAAGCCGCCATTCTCGGGAAACGCTTTTTCATCACGCCGCACATAAAGCGCGCCCACTCCTTTTGGTCCATGCATCTTGTGTGCGGAGAACGTCATCATGTCAACGCCAAGCAGTGCGACATCGCAGTATAAATACGGAAACGATTGCGTGGCGTCGGTGTGAAAGAGCGGATACGCGGCGGGATGCGCTTCGTCCACGCCGGGGAAACCTTTACGAAACGCATCAATCATGAATTTTATCTCGCGGAGCGGTTGAATTGTTCCCACCTCGTTGTTCACGTGCATCACCGACACGACGACGACGCGCTCGTTCAGTGAATCCTTCAATGTAACAATATTAATAACGCCCTCTTTATCGACCGGTAACCGCACGACCTCTACGCCGTACCTTTCCAAAACCCGCGCGGTCTCCATGATTGATTCGTGTTCGACAGACGAGATGATGACGCGCGGCCGCGCACCATCCGGATGATTTTTTTTATAAAACTCCACCGCGCCACGGAACGCAAGGTTGTTCGCCTCCGTCGCACCGCTCGTGAAGATGATTTCGCGGAAGTGCTTCGCACCGATCAACTTGCCGATCTCCTCACGCGATGCGTCCACCGTAGCGATCGCTTTCTGCCCGAACGAATGTAATGAGCCGGGATTCCCAAACTCGCGCAAAAAATACGGCCGCATCGTGCGGAGAACACGCGGGTCGAGAGGCGTCGAGGACGCATAATCAAAATAAAGTCGTCGCATATATATAATAATAACCCGAAAACTACAGCAATGCGGGCGCAACCGTCGGCTTTGTAAACATCACCTTGACAACGTCGCCCGTTTTTTTGCTCGGCACCATTAAAAAATTCTGCCTGCGATACAGGTCATACAAGCCCTTCGTCAGCTTTACGTCGTTCACGCAATATTCTTTAAGCTCTTCCATCTTACCATCGCGATATAACTGCCCCGCCTCCGAACTGGGGTGAGTCTTATGAATGCCGAGATTTGCGCCGGCAAGCCGATCAAGGCTCACACGGCTTCCTGTCGCCATTTCGATCTCTTCTAAAAGATCTACACGCTCCATTTCCCACAGCTTCGGCGCGCCGGGTAATCGCTGAAAATAATTATTGAGCACGGGAATATCGTAACGATTGATGCTGAACCCCACGATACGCCGCGCGTCGCTAAACAGATCCGCGAGCTTGTCCATCTCGTGCTCATCGTAGCAAAAATAGCGATCCTCTATATATGAGTAGACCGCGACGACGGAGATCTTGAGCGCATCATAATTATCCCGCCCCACCTCCGGATCGGTAAAGAAGTTCTGCGTTTCGATATCGAACACTAAAGTATCTAATGTCATACATGTCTATCTGCTACGTTTGTGGCTGCATAGCTATCGGGTTTAATTTTCACCGCAAAGTTGTTCGCGCGGATCATGCCGACTATCTCTTGGATAACGGCCTTCGTGGGGCCATTCATGCCGATGTCGGCGTGGATCTCGAACTCGAACTCCGGGAGCGGGAATTTTTTAAGTTCGGCAAGGACGCCCTGTGCGACCTCGAGCGAGATCATCGCCTCGCGGATCATCCGATCACGAAGCGTATGGAACTTGCCAAGCTCGAAACGCCGATAGAAATAGCGGCCGCCGTTGCCAATCCGATGCACGACGACGGCGTTCACAAAGTCGGCGTTCTTGTTTGCGAGAAGCTGTGAGTCGGTGCCGATCGTCACTCTATATTTATACAAAAGGTCGGCTCCCATGAACGCGATGATCTCAGTCACGACTTCCGGCACCGTAAGTTTCATCCCTAATGAGCTGATAAAGGTATCTGGCATTATCCAGAATATACGCTTTCAGAGCGCCCGCGTCAACGTTTATCGTGCTTTTAATATTTTTTTAATGATCTCGATCGTGTCCTTTGGACCCTTCACCGCGATCGTCTGCACGCCGGTTTTCTTTGCCGCCGCATCGTTGCCACCCGGATAGAGCGCATCACCGATGAAGACCATGTCTTTTATAGAAATTTTCAACTCCTTTTCTATCTGGCGAACGCCATACGCTTTGTCGATCCCCTTCTGCGTGACATCGATGGAAGTGAGGCCTCCACGTCGAACTTCGAACTGTGGCAATTCCTTTTGCATGATCTTCATCAATGCCGGCCGCGCATCGCTTTTTTTATTCCACGCCGCCTTTGCCTTAACCGACGCCCTCTGTCCGAGCGCCGAGAATGTGATCTGCGACCCGCGATCCTCTATCGCGTTGCCCCAAAGTTTTTTTGGCGGAACATATCCCGCCGCGGCAAACGCGTCGGCAAACGCGTGCATGATCTTTTTCTTTTCCGCGGGCTTGAGCACTTTTCGATACACCTGCTTCCAGCCACTCCGTTGATAGCGATAGAACGATGTCGATGTCGTCGGAAAAAGAAAAAGATTTTTAAACAGCGCAGGCGGACATTGAAAGTGCCCTACGAACTGGGTTTTGAACTGTTCATAGCTGCCGCCGCCAATAATGGCCACCCCTTTTTGTGCGAGCAACGCAGCAAGCGCGCGTGCCATGTCGGGCTTGAGCGGTGCCTTGCTTTCGGTAAGTGTACCGTCGAGATCGAAGACGATGAGGGATTTTTCTGAAAGCGGTTGCATGCCTTCCATTATAGAACAAATGCATAATTTCCAAACTGATGCTAAAATAAATCACGTAATGGCAAAGAAAAAGAAAAAAGGGAAGAAGGGAAGCGGCAGCGGGTCGAAGCCCGGCGAGAATGTCAGCGCAAACGCGAATTCCCGCAAGATGGCACGCGAGCCACGACTCCATCCCGAAACCAAGAACAGCATCTGGGCAATCAGCTTTATCTGTGTGGCCGCAGTCCTCGTGCTCGCGTGGTTTTCCACAGCCGGGCCGGCCGGCGCGCTTATATATAGCGGGCTGAACACCCTGCTTGGCTGGGGATATTTGATATTGCCTGCCACCCTACTTTTTGCCGCCGCAGTATTCTTGCTCTCGCGGCAGAAGCGTATTCTCGCCACCACACTCATCGGCTCGACGCTACTCATTTTTTCCGTACTTGGCTTAATCGAGCTGCTCTCCCCCACCCACGGCGGCTGGCTGGGGCTCGCCTTCGGCTCGCTCCGCGTGCCATTTGGCGTCATCGCCGCGACGACGATTGACATCTTTATCCTGATCATCTCCGTTCTAGTGACCGCCAACGTGCCAATTAAAGTGGAATGGCCATGGAATGACGAAGGGGGCGAAGAAGATGAAGAAGACATCCCCTTGCTCGTCACCGGCGCGGACGGAGAAAAGACCACTGCAGGAAAGGCAACCGACGAGAAAGACGCGAAGGGCGAAAAAAATGGTAAGGATAAAAAGTCTGGCGCGACCACAGAAGACCTCGCCGTGGTCCACGCAAAGGACGGTGCGGAGCTAGGAAAAATAAAAAGAACAAAGGCGCCGGCTTTCACCAATTATATTCCGCCGCCGCTCTCGCTTTTAAATTCCGACATGAGCAAACCGACCACCGGCGATCTCCTTGCGCACGCGAATATTATTAAGCGTACGCTCGACAGCTTCGGCATACCCGTCGAGATGGGAGAGATCAACGTTGGTCCAGCGGTCACGCGCTATACCCTGAAGCCGGCAGAAGGAGTAAAGCTCTCGCGCATCACCGCGCTCAGTCAAGACCTTGCGCTTTCCCTCGCCGCGCACCCGATCCGCATCGAAGCGCCGATCCCCGGCAAATCGCTCGTCGGCATCGAAGTACCGAACAAGACCGCTGCCCTCGTGCGCCTTGGCAGCTTGATGAACTATCCTGAGTTCCAGGCATCCGGCCCGCTCGGCTTCGTGCTCGGGCGCGACGTTTCCGGCGAGCCGATCTTCGCAAATATCGAAAAGATGCCTCACCTGCTCGTTGCCGGCGCTACTGGTTCCGGGAAATCCATTCTCGTACACTCGCTCATCACTTCGCTCCTCTATAAAAATTCGCCACAGACCCTGCGCCTCGTGCTCATTGATCCGAAGCGCGTGGAACTTTCGATATATGACGGAATTCCGCATTTGATCACGCCAGTCATCACCGAAAATAAAAAGGCTCTCGGCGTTTTAAAGTGGGCGATACAGGAAATGGACCGACGTTACGAGATCCTGCAGCACGCGGGCAGCCGCGATGTCAAAAGCTATAACGCGAAAAGCAAACTGGAAGACCAATTGCCATTTATCTTGATCGGCATCGACGAAATGGCGGATCTTATGAGCTCGTTCGGGCGCGAGGTGGAAGGCGCGATCGTACGTCTCGCGCAGATGTCACGCGCGACCGGCATTCACTTGCTCCTCGCCACACAGCGACCGTCGGTGGAGGTTATCACGGGCCTCATTAAAGCGAACATTCCCGCGCGCGTCGCGCTCCAGGTGGCAAGCCAAGTTGATTCGCGCACCATTTTGGACGGCGCCGGCGCGGAAAAATTGCTTGGACACGGCGACCTGCTTTTTATCTCCGCCGAACTCTCCAAACCAAAGCGCATCCAGGGTTCGTACATCACCGAAGATGAGCTAAAGAATGTCGTCTCGTTTATCAAAGAGAACAACAAGCCGGTGGTAGCGCCCGATTCATCCGACGATGGTGAAAAAAATATCGATAAGGCCGGCCCGATCATGCCTGCCGGATTCGATCACTTTATCAACGCGAGCGGCGAAAGCGATGACGAAGAGGATGACGATCTTTTCAACGAGGCCGTCGCCGTCGTTCTCGAAGCCAAGAAAGCATCCGCATCATTGCTCCAGCGTCGGTTGAAAGTCGGTTATGCCCGCGCCGCGCGACTGCTCGACCTCATGGAAGCCGCCGATCTCATCGGCCCAGGCGACGGCGCCAAGCCACGCGATGTGAATATTGAGAAGATAGAAGAGCGGCTGTCGTAGCTCGACTTCCCTCGCTTCCGCCACTCTCGGAGGATTATTAAATAATGGTTAAAAGGAATTTGACGATTAACTCGATTCTGCGACAGTAAGTATACCGGGCGGCAATTCGAGCCCGACCTATAGCGGTGGACTATTTCCACCCAACGCTTTATTATCAGGTTATATGTCCCCCAACGATCTCCCCTTTGAACAGTTTTTTGCAGAAAAGATAAAAGAGCGCGGGGTGTCGCTCAAGAAGCTCGCCGAGATGACGGGTATCGCTCCGGCGCATATTGAATCCTTGCTGCGCGGCGATTACGAGAGTATGCCATCAGCGCCATACTTTCATGGGTATCTCACCCACCTCGGCGCGGTGCTCGACTTTGACGGCGAGGAGTGGTGGCTCAAGTTAAAAAAAGAAGGGGTGATAAAAAACTCCGGCGAGCTCGACACAATGCCGCGCAATCGGTTTATCAAACAATCCCCGCCGAAATATCTCTGGTGGATCGGCGCGGGGATCATCGTGCTCATCTATCTCGCCTTCCAGGCGCCGCATATCTTTGGCAAGCCGAAGCTCGTGGTGAGCGTTCCTAACGCGAACCCGTACGTGACGACATCCAGCACCATCACCCTTTCCGGAACCGTGACCGGCGCGGACTCGCTCTCCCTTGTCGGCGCGGACGGCGAACAGGAACCGATCATTGTCTCCGCGGATAGCTCGTGGCAAAAGAGCGTACTGCTCGGCGTCGGCCCCAATCCGTTCCAGATCTCCGCAAAGAAATTTCTTGGTGGTGAGACGAGCGTGACGGAGCAAATATTCTATCAACCGACAGGGAGCACGACAACAATCTCGACCACCAGCTCCACTCCATCCGCCTCAACAACCCCTACAACCACCCCCGTTCTTTAACCTCTTTTTAACCTTTTCTTAATATAAATTAATGGTGGCTCTGATATAATGAAGCACATGAAAACAACTAAAAAGACGGATAGCCAGAAACCGCCGGTGACGGAAAAACATGCGAGCAATAAAGAAGTGGACGAGCTTCTTTCGTCGCTCCAGGACAAGTTCGGCGAGGGTGCGATCATGAAGATGGGCGACATGCGCCACGTGGACGTCGCGGTCGTTCCAACGGGATCGTTTTCGCTCGACCTCGCGCTTGGCGTCGGCGGCCTGCCGCGCGGCCGGATCACGGAGATCTTCGGCCCCGAAATGAGCGGCAAGACCACGCTTGCGCTGAATGTCATCGCCCAAGCACAAAAACAGGGCGGTAAAGCGGCGTTCATAGACGCGGAGCACGCGATGGATCCGGAGTATGCAGCCAAGCTCGGCGTAAATGTGAATGAGCTGCTCATCTCCCAGCCGGACAGCGGCGAGGAGGCGTTGAATATTTTGGAAAGCATTGTACGTTCGGGAATCATCTCCGTCGTCGTCGTTGATTCCGTCGCGGCGCTCACGCCGCGCGCGGAGCTCGAGGGCGAGATGGGCGAACAGCACGTCGGGCGCCAGGCGCGCATGATGGGACAGGCGCTCCGCAAACTTACTGCGATCGCGGCGAACAGCCAGACGCTCATCATCTTTATCAACCAGCTCCGCATGAAGATCGGCATCATGTTCGGCAATCCGGAAACGACGCCGGGCGGCCGCGCGCTCCCCTTCGCCGCGTCAGTGCGCATCGACATCCGCCGCATCGCGCAGGTCAAAAAGGGAGAAGTGGTGGTCGGCAACCGCGTCAAGGCAAAAGTAGCAAAGAACAAAGTCGCGCCGCCGTTTAAGTCCGCAGAATTTGATATTTTGTTCGGCGAAGGCATTTCATACATCGGAGACGTGCTGACCGCGGCGGTCGCACACGGCGTAGTCAAGAAATCCGGATCGAGCTTCGGTTATGACGGCGAGCGCCTGGGCGTAGGATTTGAAAATTCCAAAGCGAAACTGAAGGAAGACAAGAAGCTTTTTGAGGAAATAAAAAAGAAAACCACCGAAGCGTACAAAAATGGCGACGGCGTAGTGGAAAAAGGGGTGGCGGCAGAAGAAAAAGAATAGCCCCCCAGGTTCAAATAAAACACTGCCCATTTTTTGACCGTCGAGTCTGCTCGCTAGGTCAAGAAGATGGGCAGTGTTTTATTTGAACAACGTATAGGCAAAGTATCCCACCACGCCAATAGCAATGATTGCCACGAGCGTGACAATTAAGATCGGCATAAGATGATTTTCCGGGGCGGCCTCAGGAACGAACTCTTGCGCAGGCGTCGATATGGGCGCTGGCGAAAGATCAGGAGTTTGAGCGGAGAAAGTTTTGTTTTCTGCTATGCGCGGTGTTAGAGCCGACGTTGCGGCCACCACCGGCATCCCAGGGACCGAATACGAGGACGGAGCCGGCATCGGCGTCCTCTCAGCAACCGGCGTTTTATATCCCTCCCTTTCGAGTGAGAGCCCTGAAACCGCTACGTTTTGGAACGACGGCGCACCACCACCGCTCCGCATCATGGACTCAATGTCCGACCGCATCGTGCGAATTTTCACCTGCGCCGGCGGAGGCGGCGGCGCACTCGTTAAAACCTTACTCAAGGGATTCTCCATATGAGATTATTTTAGCACACAAACACTGGCCTTCTTATTACGCCGCCGGCTGCTCCATCTGCTTCAGCGAGAGTCCGATCTTTCCGTTCTCCGCTTTGATGATCTTGGCGCGGACATGGTCGCCGAGATGGACGACGTCTTCCACGTTCTTCACAAATCCCTGCTTGAGCTCGGAGACGTGGATCATGCCGTCGTTGCCGCCGCCGAGGTCGACGATCGCGCCAAACTCTAGGATTTTCACGATTGGGCCTTCCACGATCTCGCCCACTTTATATTCTTTCGTCATACCGAGGATTTCCGCGACCGCGGCTTCTACCTTCGCGAGGTCGATGCCGGACACGAACACACCGCCGTCCTCTTCTATATCAATACCGGCCAACTCGTACTTGGCGATAAGGCCGTTGATCATCTTGCCACCAGGACCGATGACGGTGCCAATCTTGGACGGGTCGATCTTGAACTGACGGATCTTCGGGACAAATTGCGAAATCTCCGCGCGCGGCGCCGGAAGCGTCGCTTTGATCGTCTTTAAAATATGGATGCGTGCGTCGCGCGCCTGCGCGAACGCCTTCTCAAGTAACTCGATCGTGAGGCCGTCCACTTTGACATCCATCTGCATGCCGGTCACGCCATCGTCGGTGCCCGCAATTTTAAGGTCCATATCGCCATGATGGTCTTCCGGTCCCTGGATGTCAGTCAGCACTTTGTAATTATTCACGTCGGCGGTGCCATCCGCATTGAACGCCATCATCAGACCCATCGCGATGCCTGCAGCCGGCTTCTTGAGCGGCACGCCGGCATCCATAAGCGAGAGCGATGATGCGCAGATTGTCGCCTGCGATGACGAGCCGTTGGACGACATGATCTCCGAAACGACGCGGATCGTGTACGGGAATTCCTCCTTGCTCGGGATCAAGCGCTCGAGTGATTTACGCGCAAGGTTGCCGTGGCCAATCTCGCGGCGCCCGGGACCGCGGAACGAGCCCACCTCGCCAACCGAGAACGGCGGGAAGTTATAGTGCAGCATGAACCGGCGCTTGCCGGTAGTCTCCATCGTTTCGATCATCTGCTCGGCCCCGGGCGCCGCGAGCGTCGTCACTGCGAGCGCCTGCGTGTTGCCGCGAACGAACAAAGCCGAACCGTGCGTGCGCGAGAATAATCCCACCTCGGCGTCGAGCGCGCGAACCTCGTCGAGCTTTCGCCCGTCGGGACGGCGATCTTTTTCCAAAACATTCTTATGAACGACATCATTCACCATTTCTTCAAAGAGCGCCTCCACGCCTTTCCAATTTATCTTTTCCTTGACCGCACCAAACTTTTCTTTGAGGTGCTCGTTCAGCGCATGATTCAACGCACCAACCGCGGTCGTGTGCTCCACTTTCGTCGGCTTGTAGATTGCGTCTTCCAACTTATCTGCCAAGAACGCTTGCACTTCCGCTCGGATATCCGCATCGGGTTCCGCAACCGCAACCTCCGATTTCGGTTTACCGATCTCTTTCTGGATTTGTTCCTGAAACGCGATCAGTTTATTGATCTCCGTTTGCGCAAGCTTGAATCCTGCAACCACATCTTTTTCCTGCGCGTCCAACCCGCCAAGCTCGATCATATTGATACGATCCTTGGAGCCGGAGACGAACGCATCGAAAATTGGCAAGTTCGGTTCTACGAGGGCGCTGTTGTCCGGATTGATCACGAACTGCTTATCATCCGTCTTCTGCGCAATACGCACGCCGGCCACCGGGCCTCCCCACGGAATGTCGGAGATAAAGAGCGCGGTCGAGACACCGAGCAATCCGACGAACTCCGGATCGTTCTGCTCGTCGATCTGCAACACCGTGACGACCACCTGGATCTCGCGGCGCATCTTGTCGTTGAAGAGCGGGCGGATGGTGCGATCCACCAAGCGGCCTGCCAAAATCGCCTCTTCGGACGAGCGGCCTTCACGGCGCACATAGCGACTGCCCAAAATCTTTCCCGCAGCATAAAACTTCTCTTCGTAATCCACCTTGAGAGGTAGGTAATCGATCTCCATATCCTTGCGACCCATCACCGCAGTCGCGAGCACGACGGTCTCGCCATACTTTGCGATCACTGCGGCGTTCGCCTGCTCGGCCAACGCGGAAACTTCTATCGTCAACGTCTTTCCCGCAATCTCAACGGAAAACTGTTTTTTTTGCAACATAATTTTTAATGTGAAACGACGAACCCGGAGAGTCTTGTCATCCTGAGCTTTAGGAAAGACCGCATGGTCTCGCGCAAAGCTCGGAATGACATCCCCTTTATCGCGCTTCGGTTAGTTAATGATTTTTTAATGACTGCTATTACTGCGGCTCCCTTTTATTCCTCGCAATATATCGCGGCTTCATGATGGCACGCGGGATGTTCTCGATATTCACGAACTCATCCGCCGCCTCTACCAGCTTTGATGATGCGCTTCTTCGGAATGAGGCGATCTCGACCACTCGCCCTCCTGCCCATTTCACGTAATTGACGAGCGGGATATAATCCCCGTCGCCCGTCACCAAGATGATCACGTCCAAGAATGGCATCATGCGGATGACGTCCACCGTGAGGCCGACATCCCAATCGCCTTTCTTGAGCCCACCCGCATAGATCTGGAGATCTTTCATGCGCAGTTCAAGACCGGCTTTTTCCAACGCCTCAAAAAAGCTCGCCTCGGAAGACATACCGCCGGTCGCACCATCGCCATTCGCGCCACCATCGCCGCTCAAGGAAGGAGACCCCGGCGCAAGCGAGACCGCCGCCGCCTGGTCCTTCTCCGCCATGCGCGGCTGGCCATGCCCGCGCGCCTGCTGCGGCTCTACGCCTTCGCTCCGCACCACGTACGCCATCGCGCGGATAAGCTGACGCCCGCCCACAAGATGCTTGATGAGTTCCGCGTAGTTCACGCGCCCCTGATAAAGATTTTTTGCTGAGTGGTACAGATTCGACACATCAACAAAAATCCCAACCCGCTGGTTGGAATAGTTTGTTCCGGACTTTCATTATTTTTTAAGATCGAGCTTCTTGATGAGTTTTTCGTACAGAGAAGGCTCGTGCTTCTTCATGTACGCAAGCAGCTTCCTGCGCTTGGATACCATCTTTAAAAGACCACGGCGGGAATGGTTATCCTTCGGATTTTTCTTGAGATGCGCCGCTAATTCGTCGATCTGACGCGAGGTCATCGCGATCTGCACCTGCGCAGAACCCGTGTCCGTGTCGTGTTTTTTATTCTCCCCGACGATGCGGGATTTGACTCGTTTAGTAAGCATTATTCGTTATGGTACATCATCCGGAGAAAATTAGCAAGGGCAGAAAAGAAAATCGCCACCTCCAGAAGAGATGGCGATTGCTGTAGGCGACGCCCTATTCAGAATTAGGCTCCTTTTGGGGGTCATCAAGGAACGGCAACGACTGCTTCTCTTCCGGCCACGTGCCAAAGAAGATGCATATGCCACCCGCAGCAAGAATAACAAGTGTTCCGACGAACACCGTGATATTCCAAAACCCTCTACCGACAGATTTCAATACGCCACCTTGCATATAAAGCCCCCCGATACACCAAAGCTATTTTGCACTATGATTATCCGCGCTGTCAAAATATTCTGCGTCCCGTTTTGCGACACGTAAGCGTATAATAAAAATATGCCTAAAACCGAAATCGAGCGCCTGCTCCAAGATTATTTGAACTACTTGGAAATCGAAAAAAACCGGTCGCCGCGAACGAGCGAAAATTATCAGCACTACCTCCGAGAGTTTTTGAAGTTTGCAAAGATATCCTCTCCCGCCGAGATCACGGACGGCGTGGTGCGCGAGTTCCGCGTGGCGCTCGCACGGCGCGACATGAAGCGCGTGACGCAGGGAT
>CAVVHF010000025.1:0-49573 GCA_963747905.1 uncultured bacterium
AAAAGAGGAGGAGGTATTTTGGGATTCGCGTGATCAAGATTAACTCGCGAGCTTGCACGCTTTGCAGAAACGGGACTCGGGATCAATAGTAAGAATTTCGTGTTCGATAGACTTCTCACATCTTTCGCAAACACCATACGTACCGTTTTGAATTTTTCCCAGTGAGATATCAATTTCGTTCAGGCGGTCCTTAAGAGATCGCGTCGCTGCGAGCTGATCGCCTACCTCTTCCGACTTATCGGTCGCCTCATCGTCGTGGTCAATGTCACTACCAAAATCAATCGGCTTTTCATCGCGCGCGATCTCCGCCGCGACCATCATGCGCTCTTTTTCCAACTTTGTTTTATATTCCTTTAATTGGTCTTGGTTCATAGTTCTATAAGGATACGGCGAGATGGTTCTGAAGGCAATGCGGCATGAGAATATCTTTGGTCTCTTTACGAAGATGATAAAGACGATAATAGGCAAAAGATATTCTCACGCAGTATCTTTTTGGGTTCCTTTTCTAAACGGCAAAAACAAGAAGGGTAGATATCGTCCGATCCTCCCGGAGGATGAACCGGGCAGGACGATATCTACCCTTCTTGTTCTATCTTTGCCGGATTGCCGGATTAAATGGAAATAATACGGCAAAACCCGATAAGCCCATAAAACCTACTGAAAAACAAAAATGTTTTTCAAAATTGTTTTACGGAAAACACAATTAAAATTCAAAATGGCCATTTTAGAGCGTAAAACACGATTTTATTTTTAATTAATATAAAAATAAAGATCAAAAAACATTTTAAATGATGTTTTACGGAAAACACAATTAAAATTCTGGACGATTATTAATTAGCTATTAATTAATATTTAATTATGAAAAATGTAGGAACAGACAAAATGGGAGAAAATATCGAATGTCAATATTTATTAAAGAACTTCTATTTAATATTAGCCAGGAATCATAAGGAAAGATTTAATGAAATAGATATTATAGCTCGTGCCCCTCATGGTGTGTCGGTATTTTGTGAGGTTAAAACTAGTAATTACAAGAATAGTGGGTTTATGCCGGAAGATAACTCCAGCCCGACAAAGCGGCAAAAAATAGTTAAAGCAAACAATATTTCCTTGGCGTGGCATCCTGAATTGGCTTGGGAGAATGATGGATAGCGGGGAGCTATCCGACCTCCGACATTATGAGAATATCTAATAGCCTGATCTTCTCAATCTTTTGGTACGCCTCTTGACAAATCCCAGCGAGTGGAGTACTATTATTAGGCAAACAAAGAAACGTCGTCGAACTTCTAGAAAAGCAACAATATTAATTACAATCATGCAAGGAACTATTAAGACCCTTACGGACCGTGGATTTGGTTTTATCGCGCGCGATGGCGAAGCGAAAGACCTTTTCTTCCACTCCAAGGAGTTGAATGGTGTCGCGTTTGATGATCTTAAGGTTGGCGATGTCGTCACTTTCGAGGTTACCGAAGGCGAAAAAGGGCCGGCCGCGACGAACGTCAGCCGAGCATAACGCCAAAACAAAAATTCCCTCCTGTTTTGAGACCTAGTGTGCGGACACAACAGTCTTAAAACAGGAGGGAATTTTTGTTTTCATGGCAGAGGAGAAGAAAGAAGGCTTGCGTTTTAATATCGTCAGTAATATTCTCTTTTTAGGAGGTAGTGATGGGAAAATTCAAACAGCCGACCAATATCAGAACGGTCGGCGGCGAAGCAAAAGGGAAGTATTCCGTGAGCGATGAGTGGCCGCCGAGGTCCTACTCCCGGAAATATTCCCTGAAATCGCGCGTTTTGACGCGCGTCGTTGAGGGGGAAGTTTACGTACAGAAGTATGCGTTGGAAAAGGCATCTACAACCACCATTCATCGCGCGGGTCATGCATTCGTGCAGGATCCAGATACGGTTTACGCCATCGGGTCCGTGTACGGCGCGAAGACCGTTTCTTTTTCCAAAGCCCTCATCGATCCAACCTTCATCCCGCGGGAGTATGATGAAGATTAATAGCGGTACAGTCCTTTTATCCCCGCGCTTTCGTTTTTTGGAAGCGCGGTTTTTTATTTTTCGGAGCACTATATGGAGAAATGATATAATAGAGACATGCCTTCCTCTCGTTCGGAATCGTATTTTTCCATTGGCATCCTACTTGCGGCTGCGGTGCTCGTCGTACTGGTATTTCTACCGGAGCTGGATGCAATCGTGCTCGGCGTGAGCGTGGCGGTGCTTTTCCATCCGTGGTACGACGCGCTCAAAAAAGCGTTGCATGACCGGAGTGGCGCGGCGGCGGCGATCATCGTTCTGTTTGCGGTCGCAATCATTCTTGTACCGCTCAGTTTCCTGGGACTGCAGATGTTTGCCGAGGCGCAGGGATTATATGGCCAGATCGCTTCCGGCGGCGCAAGCGCGGTGCCGACGATCGTTTGGTTTCGCGCGGCTGTCCACCAATGGTTACCATCGCTCAATATTGACCTCACTCCGTACGTTCAGCAAGTGCTCGGCTTTTTAATTAGCGACATCGGTCCGATATTTTCCGGCGTGCTCGCTGCGGTTGGGACGCTTTTCCTTTCATTCTTTGCTCTCTATTATTTTTTGAAGGATGGTTCCAAGTTGCGGGCGACGATCGTAGCTCATGGGCCGTTGCCGCCGGCGCATGCGGAGGAGATTCTTGCGCGGTTATACACACGCGCGGGTTCTGTGATCCGCGGGTCCTTACTGGTGGCGGCGCTTTACGGCGTGCTCACCGGAATCGGATTTTTCATCTTTGGATTGCCGAGTGCGATTCTGTGGGGTGTGGTCACTGCGGTCGCGTCGTTCATTCCGGGGATCGGCGTCTTGCTCATCGTCGTGCCAGGGATCGTCTCACTCTATCTTGGCGGGAATATTGTTGGCGCGATAGGCCTTTTGGCATGGCTGTTCGTCATGTCAACGATGATCGAAGCGTATCTCCGCCCGCGGCTTTTGGGCGGCAAGGAAAAGATTCATCCAATGCTGATGCTTTTCGCCGTGCTTGGCGGACTCTCGTTTTTCGGTCCGATCGGACTTTTGCTTGGGCCGCTCGCGCTTAGCCTTTTATTGACACTCCTCGAAAGCTATCCGAAATTATCGTTTTCCTGACCGTCCGCTTGATTTTGAAAATTTAAACAGGAAGTGGGAAAGTATTCCCGCAACGACCAGGATGAGAATGATGATCTCGGGGTTTGAAATGAATGACGATAGCCCGAGCACGGTGCCCCAGAGGAAGAGATACCATACGAAGTTACCCGCGAGCGTCAGGAGGAATGCCATGTTGAGCGGCAATCCAATCCACGCGCCGATGAAGGTATTGATGAAGGGAAAATTGACGACGCCAAGCAGCGCGAGCGATAATTTTTCACCATACGGTCCGAGTTCGGCTCGACCCATTTTTATCCATCGCTCCACCCAATTGAAAAAGCGCGTTCCATGGAATTTTTCCTGCGTGAACTTTCCGAGCATGTAGCCCACATACATATCGAGCAAGGTGATGCAGAGCCAGATGAGATGGATCTCCCAGATGGGAAAATTATTTTGCAGGGCGATGATAAAAACGATCGCGCTTGATGCGAACTCTTGAGGGATCAGCACGCTTGCGACCAGCAACCACATAGGCATGCCATTATTGTAACAGGGTTGCTGCTATTTTGGCGCACGTTGAAGGCGATGCTATAATATGTCCATGGCAAAATTCAAAAATACGGCAGACTCAGCGCCGGGTATCCAGCCTGGCGAGACGATTGTCGTGGACGGCATCACCTACGAGAGATTCCCCATCAAGGTACCGCGCCTGATTGCGTTTGGAGAAGGGTTGGAGGATGTTATTAATGAATTTGTGAAGCCGCACTACCACGAAGGGGACTGGGTGGCGGTTTCGGAAAAGATCGTTTCTATCTCACAGAACCTCGTGCGGCATATTTCCACTGTTAAGGTAAGCTGGCTCGCGCGGTTCATCACGCTCGGCGTCAAAAAGCACAAGAATATGACTGCGTGGTCGCGGCCGGAAAAGATGCAGGTGGCGATCGAGATCGTCGGCGCGCCGCGAATCTTGCTTGCCGCCGGCGTCGGTGTCGTTGGAAAGTTGGTCGGCAAGCGCGGCTGGTTTTGGATCGTCGCCGGACACCGCGTGTCCGAGATCGATGGTTTCATTCCCGAGGATATGTATCCGTATACCGAATGGGGTGTCTTGCCCCCGCCGGATCCGCAAGGCGATATGGAGCGCGTGGAGCGGGCGACCGGGATCCCGATGGTCACCGCCGACGCGAACTACATTGACGTGCAGATTTTAGGCATAAGTCACGGTGTGGGGCTTGATAAAAAAATCGTGCGGCAGATTTTACTCGACAATCCGCTGGGGCAGGGGAATAAAATGACACCGTTCGTGATCGTGCGGAAAATATAATGAGCCTTCGTAGCACGATCAAAAAACATGTGGCGTTGCCGTGGCCATTGCTCTATATATATCGCAAGGCATATTATGCACCAAAGGATTTTCCGGCAGCATGCGGTTTTATTTTCCATGGGACGAAATCGCCAACGAGCTTTGGTGGCCGCCTGGCGCTCGTATTAAAATTTTATAAAATTTCGTACTACGTCGATTGTCCGCATACCGAGCACGAGATGATTTCGATTGCGCGGCAGATCCTGGATCTTGGCACGGCGACGGCGGGTGTGCCGGGCGCGATTGTGGAAGCCGGTTCGTTTCATGGCGGGAGCACGGCAAAGCTTTCGCTCGTAGCAAAGCTTTGTGACCGGCGGTTCCACGTATTCGATTCATTTGAAGGTATGCCCGAAAACAACGAAGCGCACGGCAAGAGCATCTACGGTCGCGAGCATCACTTTCCAAAAGGCAGCCACGCGGTGCCGTTCGAAGAAGTAAAGAACAACGTCGCGCGCTACGGCGACGCATCGCGCGTACAGTTTTATAAAGGATTTTTCAGCGACACGATGCCGTCTTTCCACGAGCCGGTCGCCGCGGCGTGTGTGAATGTCGATCTTGCACAATCCACGCGCGACTGCTTCCGCTATCTTTATCCACTGCTCCCGCTGGGCGGCATCATTATCTCGCAGGATGCGCATTTTCCGTGGATCATCGAGTTGTTCAACGACAACGCGTTTTGGGAAAAGGAGCTTGGCATAAAAAAACCGGCGATGCCGGGGCTGGGCACTTCGAAGTTCGTGACGGTGAGGAAGTGACAGATAATCTTGACATCTCGATTTTTTTAATGGATACTGCGGGTAGCTTTCGGGCATAAATCAATTTGGGAATGAGGACAACATGAACTTTTCTGTGGACCAAGAACGTCGTCGGCAGATCGAATATTCTTTTAACCATCTCCCTTCGCTGGTCCGCATGCCGGAATCAGTGAAAGAGCCTATCGCAGATCTTCCGGAGGCAGAAGCTCTCGATGTGTATCTTTTACCGCTGCATCAGACCGACGGTGCCACCGGCAAGGCCATGCCTGCCTATTCTTTGCTCAAAAAAGCAGAGGGGGAGGGAAGGGTCTATCCGGGATGTACCATTGCTATTCCGAGTTCGGGGAATACTGCCTTGAGCATCGGATGGGATATGTCTGCGTTCGGCATTGCGAAGACCATCGCGATCATGAACGCCGATACTCCCGATGGCAAGATCGCCCAATTGGGATTTCCGGGGGTGACGGTTGAATTTCCCCGGCCTAAACAGACCACGCTTGAACGTGCCATTGAATTGGAAAGGGAAACCGGTGCGGTCTATATCCGGCAATACGAGGATTGGGCAAGCGTTGAAGGGCATAAGCCGACCGCGAGGCATATCATTGCGGAGATGCAGGATCGAGGGAAGAAGCTTTCCTTCATCAGCGTCGCGATGGGGACGTGTTCCTTGCTTCAGGCGATGCATGACTATCTCATGGACGATTTTCCGAATCTTCATGTTATCGGGATTGCGAACGAAGGGGCCCACACGCCTGGAGCGCGTACGCTCGAGGCGATCAAGAGGGATATCAAATTTCCCTGGGAAGATGTGGTAAAGCCCTACGGCCCCGTGCTTTGCGACAATATGTCGGCGTTCAAGAGGAGCCTGTGGTTGATGCGCAAGATCGGAAGGCCGGTAGGTCCGACGACCGGTCTCAGCGCTGAAGGATTGTTCAGGCGCTTCCGGTATCTCTCTGAACATAGGGAGCTTGAACAATATGCGGTCGACGGCAAGTACGTCGCGATCATCATCTCTATGGATGCCGCTCCGTCCTACGGCCCCGAATACGCTGCCGTATTAGGAAAAGATCTCGGAGGTATCGAGTAGTCATTCCCAGATTTCGACCAGCCGCCGGCGCACTATGTGTTCCGGCGGCCTTTTCTTTTTTATGGAATCGTATAATATAGAGGGACTATGCATAACAATATTGGCTTAGAAAAAACCGGACAGGCAAACAAGGCGACGATATGGTTTATCGTCGGGTTTATCGTGGTTGTCACGGCGGGGGCGATCATCGCGGGTGCGTATTCGAGCGGTACGGCGTCGTCTTCGAACTCAAACACGGCCAGCAGCACCTTCGTGGCGACAACGGTGCCGGCGATCACATCAGCCGATTGGACGGAGGGTAACCCGAACGCGAAGGTCTCGCTCGTGGAGTATGGCGACTTTGAATGTCCGGCATGTGGTGAATATTCTCCAGTTGTGGAGCAGGTCGTACAGAATCACAGCAGTACCGTGAGGTTTGTGTTCCGTAACTTCCCGCTTTATACCATCCATCCGTTCGCGGGGATCAGCGCGCAGGCGGCAGAGGCGGCTGGGCTCGAAGGAGGCATGGCGAAGTATTGGGCGATGAATAATCTCCTTTATAGCAAGCAGTCGGAGTGGTCGTTGGATACCAGCGTTGCTCCCGCCGATCTTGTCAGTAAATATTTTGACGGATACGCGCAGTCGATCGGCCTTGATGTGAACACGTTCAACAATGACATTAATGCGGCGTCGGTGATGCAAAAGATCCAAACCGATGTGAATGGCGGTACCGCCGCGCAGATCGACCACACACCGACATTCTTTGTGAACCTCAAACAGATCCCGAACCCAACGAGCCTTGCGGATTTTGAATCGGTGCTGAACGCGGCGATAGCATCATCTTCATCCGCGACCTCTACTCAATAGTTCGCATCTCGCGTTGGTGCGCGCGCTTTTTAATGGCCTCGCGCTTATCGGATTTTTTACGCGTGTGGCCGAGACCGAGTTCGATCTTAATCAAACCGTGTTTAAGGTACGCGCGAAGCGGGATGACGTGCCGGGATTTATCAATGAGCGCGCCCTGCAATTCTTTTATCTCATTTTTGGATAATAATAGCCGGCGCGCACGGTCTTCCTCGTAATCCGGCGGCGTGTTGCCGGACTGATACGGAGGGATGTGCGAGTTCACGAGCCACGCCTCGCCGCCGCGGATGAGCACGTGCGCGCCGGCAATCTGAAATCGGCCGCCTTTTGCGCTTTTTACTTCGTGTCCCTGGAATTCGATCCCTGCCTCGTATTTCTGCAGGATCTCGTAGTCAAAGCGCGCTCGGCGATTTTCCGCAATGGTATCCATTCGTGTGTCCATGATTTCATTCTACATTAGTTGTGAAAACTTATCAGAAAAAATAGAAGGCCCGCTGAGATATATTAAAAGAATATAAAATCAGAGAGCCTTGGTATAAATACTTGAATTTCTGTGTTATTTTAAAGGAACAGGTGGCAGTGGGGTGGGAGGCGCTAGCTAACGATCAAGACCAAGCCGATCGCAAAATCAAGACTAGCACGCGAAGAATATCATCCCGCCGGCTAGTAGGCGCCCTCGTGGAGAGTCGCTACTAAGGACCACTGCCTGGCTGTACTATACAATATCTTTTTAGAGTTGTCCAATGAAAAAAGAATTATCTGCAATAGTACAAAAGATCTTTGGCGCGGGTCCACTAGACGCACCCATCGACATTTCCGTCCCTGACGAGGAACTTTTCGGGCACTATTCGACGAACTTTGCACTGCGCGCCGCCAAGGCGAAGGGCGTTCCGCCACTCGAGCTCGCGAAGGAGTGTGCCACGCGCATTGCCGCTGGCGCACCTGCGGGATTTTTTCAAAAAGTGGAAGCCGCCGCGCCGGGATTTATTAATTTTTGGTTAAGCGATAAAACATTGCAGGATGAATTCAAGCGTATTGCGGCGGATAGAAAATATGGTAACGGGAATATCGGAGAAGGGAAGACGGTGATTGTGGAATATTCCCAGCCGAACATTGCAAAGAAGATGCACGTCGGCCATATGCGCACCACAATCATCGGCGCCGCGCTTGCGAACATTTTGGAGCAGTCCGGCTATCGCGTGGTGCGGTGGAACTATCTAGGCGATTGGGGTACGCAGTTCGGCAAGCTCATCGCTGCGTATAAGATGTGGGGGAATAAAGCGGCCGTCGAAAAGGACCCCATCGAGGAATTGCAAAAATTGTATGTGCGGTTTCACGCGGAGATGAAGACGGATCCGGCGCTCGAAAAACGCGGGCAGCAGGAATTTAAAAAACTGGAAGACGGCGATCGCGAGAATCGGAAGCTTTGGGAGTGGTTTAAAAAAGAATCACTCAGGGAGTTTATGAAGATGTATCGCACGCTGGATGTTGATTTTGACGTGTGGATTGGCGAAGCGTTCTTTGAGCGTGAAATGAAGGCGACGGTCAAGGAGCTGATGGACGCGCACATCGCGGAGCGTAGCGAAGGCGCGGTGGTGGTCAAGCTTGATGACGTCGGATTGCCGCCCGCGCTCATTCAAAAATCCGACGGCGCGAGTTTGTACCTTACGCGCGATATCGCGAATCTTCGCTATCGTTTGAAAAAATATAAGCCGGCAAAAATATTATATGTGGTGGGTAATGAGCAGGCGCTCGCGTTCGAGCAGCTCTTCGCGGTAGCAAAAAAACTTGGGTGGGATGCCAAGGACGTTGAATTAAAGCATATAAAATATGGGCTTGTTTTGGGGAGCGGCGGCAAAAAACTTTCCACGCGCGAGGGTACAGCCCAGCTTTTGGAAGGCGTCATTGATGAAGCGGTGACCCGCGCGCGCGAGGTAATCGACGCGAAAAATCCCGATCTTGCGCCAAAGGAAAAAGATGCGATCGCGATGGCGGTCGCGCTCGGCGCGCTGCGCTACAACGACCTCAAGGAAAACCGTACCACGGATATTATTTTCGACTGGGAAAAGATGTTGGATTTTTCCGGCGACAGCGGGCCATATCTGCAATACACCTACGCGCGGTTGAAGAGTATCTTGCGCAAATCTAAAATCCCCAGTGCCAAGCTCCGGCCTGGCGCTGTTGATGTGACCACGCTCGGGCGTACCACCGAGCTCGCGCTCATACGGAAGCTGTTTGAGTTTCCCGACGTCGTCGAGCGCGCAGGCGAATTGTACTCCACGAGTACGCTCGCGGTGTATCTCTATAAGCTCGCGGTGACGGCGAATAAGTTTTACGAGACGACGCCGATTTTGAAAGATGACGATGCCGCGCGGCGCAATGCGCGGCTACTGCTCGCCACCACCGCAGCGCAAGTACTGCAGAAAGGGCTGGGGCTGCTCGGGATCAAGACGCTTGAAAAAATCTAGGGATGCGAGTAGAAAGAAGATAGCGTGGCATTTTGGCGCGATATCCGAAGGAGGCATTATGCCTAATAAGGGAGCAAAACTTTTTCCTGACGACGTTCGGACAATTGTGTTCTCAACCGGCAAGATACGCACGGCCATCACCGCAAAGATCATTTTCCGCAATAAAGCGGCGATGGCTGCTATCCCGGATTGGGTGTGTCAGAGCGTGTTCTCGCCGGAAGGGATCATGTTGAAGAAGAACCTGTTTGTCGATTCTCACTTGGTCTACGACGTGAACAAGCAGGAATGCCTTCGAATCCTGGATTGGTTCCCCGGGCCGGTCGACCATGGCGATACCATTGCACGGGAGGCGTTGATCCCATGGGAGGGCATTAAGGCTTTCAAGGCGCAGACCGAAGCCGAGCCAGCGTAATGGGTGAACCCGTGCAGATAACGCGGAGCGTACAAGCGCTCCGTTTTTTTCTTTGAAAATCCCCCCAAAACCTGCTATTTTAATAGGAATGGTCAAGAACGCTTTGAAAAAGGTAACGGCAAAAAAAATTTCCACTCCGGCCTTTCTTAAAGAAGGCGAATTTGATCTTCCTGGGCTTGAAGAAAAAGTGCTGGTATTTTGGGATGAGCAACATATTTTTGAGAAGTCGCTTTCGAAAAAGAATGGCGCAAAGAGTTTTATTTTTTATGAAGGGCCGCCGTATGCCAATGGCAAGCCGGCGATTCATCACGTTATCAGCCGCATCGTAAAGGATGTGATTCTGCGGTATAAAACGATGCAGGGATATGAGGTCCCGCGCCGCGCCGGATGGGACACCCACGGCCTGCCGGTGGAGATCGCTACGGAGAAAGTGCTGGGGTTGAAATCGAAAAAGGATATTGAGGAGTTCGGCATGAAGCTTTTCAACGAGAAAGCGCGCGAGCAGGTGTGGGTCTATAAGGATGAATGGGAACGGATGACGCGCCGCATCGGATATTGGCTTGATCTCAAAAATGCGTATATTACGTACGAGCCAGAATATATCGAATCGCTATGGTGGACGCTCTCGCAGATTTCAAAGCGCAAATTGCTCTATAAAGGATTCAAGGTGGTGCCATGGTGTACGCGCGATGGCACATCATTATCGTCGCACGAGCTCGCCCAGGGATATAAGGAGGTGAGCGACACTTCAGTGTATGTTAAATTTAAATTAAAACCCGGGCAGAAGATCGGCAATTTTACTACTGATGACAAGACGTATATTTTGTCATGGACAACGACGCCATGGACCTTACCGGGAAATGTCGCGCTCGCGGTGGGCGAAAAGATCGACTACGTAAGGACGGAACAGAATGGTGAGAGTTTGATTCTCGCAAAAAGCCGTCAAGAAATTTTGAGAGAAAAAGAGAATCCAAAAGTAGTAATAATAGATCAAGAAATGATAGGGAGTGTTTTGCTTGGGTTAGAATACGAGCCTCTTTTTAATGTTCCCTCTCTAAAATCGGAGAAGTCTTATAAGATCTATCACGCCAATTTTGTGACGACGACCGATGGCACGGGAGTGGTGCACACGGCGGTAATGTACGGCGAGGACGACTACGCACTTGGTAAAAAAATTGGTCTGCCGGAACGCCATACGGTTGATGAGAATGGGAAATTTACCAAAGAGATTCACGGATTGACCGGAGAATATGTGAAATCAAAAGAAACGGAAGATCATATTTTCAAACACCTCGAAGCAAACGGTAATTTATTGAGAACAGAGGCGTATGTGCATGAATACCCGTTTTGTTGGCGCTGCGGCACGGCGATATTGTATTACGCCCGCTCATCGTGGTTCATCGAGATGTCCAAATTGCGCAGCGAATTATTAAAAAACAACAAAACGGTCAACTGGACGCCGGGTCATGTAAAAAACGGACGGTTTGGTGAGTGGTTACGCGAGGTCAAGGACTGGAATCTTTCCCGTGAGCGGTATTGGGGTATGCCGCTTCCGATTTGGGAATGCAAGAAATGCGGTCATACCGAAGTGGTCGGCAGTATGGACGAGCTTGATCGTCTGGCGGGAGGTTCGAAGAATAGGTACGTGGCGATGCGCCACGGGGAATCGGAGAATGTCATATTTAAGATCGTCGATTCCGGCGACCAAAATTGTCGTCTCACGCAAAAAGGGAAAAAACAGATAGCTCTGGTTGCTAAGCAGCTCAAGAAGAAGAAAATAGATCTTATTTTCTCTTCCGATATTGTGCGCGCCAAAGAATCGGCTGAGATCATCGCGAAGGAATTGGGAGTGGAGGTTCGTTTTGATAAGCGGCTGAGGGAAATGAACCTAGGCGCGCTTTCCGGAAAGCCGGTCAGTGAATACTGGAAGGAATTTCCAGTAGCGGAGAGCCGGTTCGCTGGCCATGTGGATGCGAACAGCGAATCGTATACCGATATCCGCGCGCGAGCATGGAATTTCCTGGAAGGGATGGAAAAAGAATATCACGGGAAGAATATTTTGATCATGACGCATGAAACGGTCGTGTGGATGCTTTCGCAGGCAGCGTTGGGATGGAGCGACCGCGAAGCGATGATAAAAAAGACGGGAGATGGCACGAAGGATTTTGTGGCACCGGCGGAGATCGTCCAATTCGGCGTGAAGAAGATTCCGCGTAACGATACTGGCCAGGTGGATCTCCACCGCCCATTTGCTGACGATATCTTTCCACCATGCCCAAAGTGCAAGGCGGCAATGGTTCGCGTGCCGGAAGTTGCTGACGTGTGGTACGACTCCGGAGCGATGCCGTACGCACAGTCGCATTATCCGTTCGCGCTCAAAAAAACCAATATAAAAACGCTTTCCGGTCTTGACTATCCAGCCGACTTCATCGCGGAAGGGATGGATCAGACACGTGGCTGGTTTTATACGATGATGGCGATTGCTACCGCGCTTGGATACAAGGCGCCGTATAAGAACGTCGTCGCGCTCGGACTGATCAACGATAAGTTCGGGCAGAAAATGTCCAAATCAAAGGGGAACGTTGTTGAGCCGTTCGCGATCATCAATAAATATGGCGTGGATGCGCTGCGCTGGTATTTCTTTACCGGATCGCCGCTCGGCGAGCCGAAGAATTTTGATGAGTTCGAGATCGCAAAGGCGTTCCGAAAAACGCATCTCATTGTTTACAACTCATTTATATTTTGGAAGACGTATGCCGATCAGAAGGCAAAGATGCCTGCAACGCCCAAAAATATTTTAGATGAGTGGATCCTTGTGCGTCTCGATCGGGTAAATGACAGTGCTACAAAAAAATTGAATGCATACGAGATTCGCGAAGCGGCGCTCGAGATCGAGACGCTCGTGGATGATCTCTCCCGGTGGTACATTCGCCGCTCGCGTCGACGGTTACAGCGGCCGGAGAGCGCGGCGGATCATGCCGCCGCATCGGCGACGCTTGGATATATTTTGCTTTCATTGATAAAGATGATGGCGCCATTCACGCCGTTCTTCTCTGAAATATTTTACGGAGCACTCGGCGGCACAAAGGGTTCGGTTCATTTAGATGAATGGCCGAAAACAGCTCGAACCGGTGGCAAAAAGCGCTCTGTGGATGCTGATAAGAAAATGATAGCGCAGATGGATATCGCACGGGAATTTGCCACTGCCGGACTCGCAAAGCGCGTGACGGCGGGTATTAAAGTCCGGCAGCCGCTTGCCTCGATGACTGTCGGCATAAAACTTGGAAAGGAATTTGAAAAGATCATTGCGGAGGAGGTAAATGTAAAGAAAATAATCTTTGTCGCGAAACAAAAAAGTGTCGCGCTCGATACCGCGATCACTCCCGCTCTGCGTGAGGAGGGTCTCTTGCGCGAGGTGGCGCGCATGTTCCAGGAGTTGCGGCAGAAGGCCGGGCTTGAGCCGAAGGATAAGATCGTCGCGTTGCTCGATATAACGGCAGATGCAAAGAATGCGATTGAAAACAACGAAGCTGCATTCAGGGCAGACATCGGTGCGACGGCCGTGGAGTACGGCCGCAGTGATAAATTTATTGCCGAGGAGACGACAAAGCTCGAAGGCCAGGAGGTCTGGGTGGCGATACGGAAGAGCTAGGCACACGCGTGAGGCTCTGTCGTGCTAGTATCCCACCTTCTTCTTTACTTCCATCATCTTTTTCGCGGCGACTGTGCCTGCTTTCTTTGATCCGTCAGCTAAAATTTTTCTGATTGCCGCGGGCTTGGCGAGCAATTCTTTCTTCGCCGCACGGAATGGCGCGAAATGTTCAACAACAACCTCGGTGAGTCGCGTTTTTAAAACAGAATAGCTTTCGCCGGAGAATTCCTTTGCCGCCATCGCGGGCTCCATATGGGTGAGCGCGCCATAGAGCTCCAACAAATTGGAAAGTCCGGGTTTGCGCTCGACATTATACACGATCATTGTATCGGAATCGGTTACCGCGCGCGCGATCTTTTTCTGCACCGCTTCCGGCGTGTCGTCCAAAAACAAGCAGCCGTCCGGATCGGACTTGGACATCTTGCGCAGCGGATCTTTGAGCGACATCACGCGGGGCGTTTTGGTGAGCAGCCCTTTTGGCTCGATGAACGTCGCGCCGAAACGTGCGTTGAACTTTCGCGCCACCGTGCGCGTGAGCTCAAGGTGCTGAAGCTGATCGTCGCCCACGGGCACCACCGCCGCGTCGTATAGGATGATGTCCGCCGCCATGAGTACGGGGTAATCAAAGAGCCCCGCGTTCACGTTCGCCGCCTGCCGCGCCGATTTATCCTTGTATTGTGTCATACGTTCCAGCTCTCCCATCGGTGTGATCGTGTTCAATACCCACGCGAGCTGATTGTGGAGGGGGATCTGCGATTGCTGATAGATGACGGATTTTTTCGGATCAAGCCCGGCGGCAAGGTAGTCTGCGGCGAGATTAACGATATTTTCACTGAACACTTTTGGCTCCGGCCCTTCTGTGAGCGCGTGCAGATCTGCAAGAAAGAAGTAGTATTGATATTCGCCGGAGTCCTGAAGATCCACAAAGTTCTTGAGCGCGCCAAGATAGTTGCCAATATGGAGGCGACCGGTGGGCTGCATTCCGGAAACGAGAATGGGTTTCATATGAAAAAGTATATCACAAAAACGCCTTCATAATATTGAGGACGAGGCAATTTGCGAAAAAAGAAAGGAGATGTTTTATTTATCGAAGACACTCAACAATTCCTGCGGGGTGTTAACGATCCGTGGAGGCGCGCCCTTCTTAAGGGTTTCTATTGATTGATAGCCCCACGTAACGGCGACCGTTGGCACTTTCATATGGTGCGCCTCCTTGATATCCCCGAGCGTGTCGGTGATAAAAAGGCAATCCTCAGCACCGATGCCATATTTATCGAACGTCATCTCGATCTTTGTAATTTTGCTCTTATGAACATCATTTCCCATAATTTCCGTAAAGTAATGGTCAAGATGATTCAGGGAAAGGAATTTTTTAATGAGGTCGGTGTTTGTCGACGACACGATGATCAACGTGCGGTCTTTAGCCCACGCTTCAATGACCTCCTTCATGCCCGGGAATACATCGCACGCCAGAAGTCGGGGCTCGTATTCTGCGAAGAAGTCGACGTTGTCGCGATGAACTTTCTTTACCTCTTCCTCCTTGAGATTTTCATTAATTCAAAGCGTTTCCGGTAGATATCTTCCGTGATTAATGGATGGATCATTTTATTTACCGTGAACGCCGCATCAAAAGAATCCGCGAGGACACCATCGAAATCAAAGAAAACTATTTTACGGCCCATGATCTTTGGTAGCTATATCTCTATCACCACCGGCAAGATCATCGGTCTCCGCTTGGTCTTTGTGTACAAGTATTGCCCGACCTGATCGCGCAACAACGTCTTCACGTAGTCCGGCTCCACCTCGCGGAAGTTCGGGATGCGCGTCATGAGGCCGCGGATACGTTTGCGAATTTCATCTAGGATTTCTTGGTTATCTTTTAGATAGATGAATCCACGCGAGATGATGTCGGGATTTTTGAGCAAGCGACCCTTGTCGCGGTCGATGGTAAGAATGATGACGAGCATCCCTTCCGCGGCGAGCGCGCGGCGGTCGCGCAAGACGACTTCTTCCACGTCGCCCACGCCGAGGCCGTCCACCATCACATAGTATGCGGGAACTTCTTCTTTCGTGACTTTGAAGGTGTCTTTTGTGAGCTCGGCGACCTGGCCGTTATCCATAAGTCGCACGTTGTCTTTCAACACGCCGGATTCGCGTGCGGTTATGCCGTTCGCGGCGCGCATGAAATAGTAACCGTGTATTGGCATTAGGAATTTTGGCTTGAGCAACTTGATGACGAGCCCGATGTCGCCTTTTGGCGCGTGACCGGAAGAGTGAATGTCTACCAAAGCGGAGTGATAGACGATCGCGCCCTGGCGCGCGAGGTTGTCTTTGACCGTCTGCACGCTACGCTCGTTGCCCGGAATGACGGACGACGAGAGCACGAACGTGTCGCCCGGCTTGATCTTGATGGAGCGGTGTTCTCCGTTGATGATCTTCATGAGGCCGGCGTTCGATTCGCCCTGCGCGCCAGTGGTGAGGATCAACACCTTATCATCTTTATATTTACTGATCTCCTCCACGGAGATGAGCGTGCCTTCCTTAGCTTTTACGAAGCCAAGGTTCTGCGCGATCTGGATGTTCGTCTTCATGGAGTAGCCGTTCAGTGCCACCTTGCGTCCGATCTTCTCGGCGATCTTGATGATTTCCGCGATGCGGGTGATGAGAGAAGAGAACGTGGCGACCGCGATGCGTCCTTTGGCGGCACGGAATATTTCCTCTAAATTTTTCTCAACCGTTTTTTCCGAGACCGAATGCCCCGGCTTCTCGGCCGCGGTGGAATCCACCATAAAGGTGTGAACGCCCATCTTCCCGAGCTTTTCGAATTCTTCGAGGCCATGTGCATTGCCCTCGTCGTCGTAATCCAAGCGGAAATCCGCGAAGTGGACGATGTTGCCGATCGGCGTCTTCATCATTACGCCGGTGGTTTCCGGAATCGTGTGCGGCACGCCAAAGAACAGCGCGGTGAAGTTGTTCGAAAGTTTTATCTCGTCGCCATCCTTAACGAGCTGTATATTCATTTTTGGTGCGTTCGGAAAATCATCCGAGCGTTTTTCGATGATCGCTTTTGTGATGGACGTCGCGTAGATCGGCGGATTGCCGATTCGGGCAAGTACGTGCGGCAGTGCGCCGATGTGATCGTAGTGGCCGTGTGTCAAGATAATGGCAGCGATGTTCTGCTTTTTCTTTTCGAGATATTCGACATTCGGAATAATGTAATCGATGCCGGGCGTCTCTTCCTCCGGGAACTGAAGCCCCATGTCGATGATTACGATTTCGTTCTTGTATTCAAGGAACGAGCAGTTGCGGCCGATTTCCTCCAGACCGCCGAGCGGCACGAGGCGCACCGCGTCAGGATTCGGCTTTTCGTTCGGATCATGCGCGACTTGCGGGCGGGGACCCATCTTTGAATGTTGCTGTTGCGTACCCGTTGCACGCGGTGCACCAGGGCCGTGCCGGTATTCGCGGCGCGCTTCGCGTTCTTCACGCGACCCTCCTCCTCCGGTATTGCCACTGCTGTGTTGTGGGCGTGGTTGCGAGCGAGCGGGGGATGGCCCCGGGCGGACGCCCGGGTGCTGCGGTGGACGCGGCCCTTGGCGCGCCAGTCGTGGCGGCGCAGTTGTTGGCCTGTTTGATATTGGCATCGGCGCACGAGGCCGAATCTCCGGCGGTTTTATGCGGGGACGCTCTTTTGGCGTGGGCGTTGATCCCACTGCGTTGTTATTATTTTCGTTCTTTTTAATCATGTTTGTACTACTGCTTAATTTTTATTTTATTTTTATTTAATTTCTACTTTTGCAATTTCTGCCCCGATCTTTTCCGTGATCGTTACCAGCGTTTTATCATCCATATGAGTCGCCCGTTCTGGGTTAAGCTCGTTCGGATTGTGGAGCGGCACCAGGTGCACGTGCGCGTGCGGCACCCCGAACCCTTCCACGGCGATTCCGATCTTCCTGGATCGCATCGCGTTTTGCAACGGCGTCGACAACGCCTTTGCGGTTTCAAATATGTTTTTATATTGTTCGTCTGGCAGGTTGAACACGCTCTCGATGTGTTCTTTGGGGATTATCAAAAGATGTCCGGGGTTAACGGGGTTCACATCCAAAAACACCAGAAAGTTTTCGTCTTCTTTTATGATATGCGCCGGAATTTCTTTTCCGACTATTTTGCAGAAAATGCAATCAACCATGAAATAATATTATGTGCTGGAGAGGGGAGTCGAACCCCTATGATCTTGCGATCGCTGGCACCTGAAGCCAGTGCGTCTGCCAGTTCCGCCACCCCAGCGTGTCAAAGGAGGATCGGTCTTAGTGATTGAAGTATAACATGAGGAGATATCAAAAGTCAATAATTCTAAGTGCTATTTTAGCACTCTTGCTGTGTTCAGATACCAACTCTCGATCTCTCTGAACCGGTCCGAGGGATTGGTGAGCAGCGTGGAGGTAGAGACGCCCTGTACGTTTTTGTTGGTCACGTAGACGTAGTCTGGGGAGTAGAGGAAGATGGCGGGGTAACCCGCAACAATGTCCGCCTGCGCGACGGCGAGCTCCTGCGACGACGACGCGGCATTCGGATTCTGTCGCGCGTGTTCAATGAGCGAATTCACGTTGGAATTGTTATAGAGCGAAAGATTGAGCCCCGGCGCGAAGTCTTGTGATGAATCCCAGAACGAGTAGAGGTCCGAGCTCGGACCGAGCACGTTGCCAAAGAGTAGTGATTCGTAATTGCGCGCGGGGATGATGTTGTTCACGATGTCATTCGACGGATCCGGCGTGATGTTGACCTGCACGCCGATGGCTTGCCACGCGCTTTGGAGGTATTCGGCGGTGCTGGTAAGGAAATCGATTTGCGGCACGGTAAGGTTGACGACGAGCGGGACGACGACGCCCTTGATCGTCTTCGACCGGAATACGCTTGAGCTGCTGACGGTCCAGCCGGCGTTGTCGAGCAAGTTTTCGGCGAAGGTGGTAGAGGCGGCGGTGTTACTCGCGACGGCGCTGTTATAATTCGCCGCGCCTTGCGGGACTGGCCCGTATTCCAGCGTGCCATTGCCACCCAGCGCCGCGCTCACGAGCGCGTTTCGATCAAGCGTCTCGGAAAGCGCCTCGCGCACGGCGGGGTCTTGCAGGCCGAGGTTTACGCTCTGATTAAAGAACACGGCGTAGTACGCAGACGTGGGCCACGCAAACGTGTTGCCCGGGCGAGTGATTTTTGTGATGTCCTTTGGAGAGACGTTGCCGAATCCGTCGATTGTCCCGTTATTGAAGCTTTGCACGAGCGCATTCTCGTCGCTGAAGAAATCAAAATTGAAATTTTGGATGAGTGGATGCACCTCGATCGTTCCATCCCACGCGGCAAGCTGGTAGGAAGAAATAAATCCGTCGCTGTTTTTATCGTATGAAACAAATTGATAGGGGCCCGAGCCAACCGGTTTGAGATTGTAATCCGACAGATGCCAGTTGCCCGGCGGCGTGTCGGCAAAAAGATGTTTCGGTAAAATATATAAATTGTTGAGTGTGTCGCCGAAGAACGCATAGGGATTGGAAAGGGTAAACTGTACTTCGAGTTCGCTCACGCGGCTGACCGTTACCCCCTGCCATGATTGGTAGAGCGGGGAGTTGGCGTCCGGGTTCTGGATGGAATTCACAGTAAATACCACGTCGTCACTCGTCAGTTGTTGGCCGTCTTGCCACGTAAGCCCCTGCTTCAACCGAACGTCCCACGTCTTAAGATCAGCGGACGGCGTGATGTTGTCGGAAAGGTCGGAGAGATTGCTATAAATCATCTCGACGAGATCAAGATCGGTCTGCGATGACGCGATGACGGGGTTGATGTACTCCGGCTGGCCGAGTATGCCCTCGGTATATTCACCGCCGGCGGCGGGAACGGCGCGCGTCGTTTGCGCGATCACAAATCCCACGACGACCGCAAAACTTATGACTGTCCCCGCGAGAGCGAGAACGAGGGTAGTGCGTTCTTTTTTAGTGAGCGCCGCGAAGATCTTTTTGAACCACATATAAAAAGTTTAGCGCACTTATACTTTGCGCGCCTGTGCGCCGATTAGTGCACTTGGATGAAAAGCTGGTAGACCGCGAGTGCAACGAAGATCACCGCAAGGACGATTGTGGAATAGAAGATCAGTTTCTCCATGCCGCGCCGCGCCTGGTAGTATCCCTCGCCGCTACCGCCCAAAAGGCCCGACATGCCGGAAGACCGCTCCTGCAAAAGGATGAGCGTGATGATGACGACGGAAAGAATGATCTGGATGATGGCAACGGTCATAAGTTTATAGTGCGAGGTGGATAAAGAAGTTAATAATGCTGACGATAAGCGTGGCGAAGAAGAGCGTGGAGAAGAAGTTTGCAGGCTCTATGATAATACTTCCGTGCAGGATGTCAATGTGATTGGCGATGATGGGGAGGAGATAGAGGATGATGCCGTTCACAATGAGAATGCCAAGCCCGAGGGTGAGGATGATAATCGGACCGAGTACGAGCGTGAGAATCGGTTTCAACAGGAAGTTGAGTAGGGAGAGCACGAGCGCAATGAGTACGAGCGTAATCCAATTGCCGCCCAATATAAAGCCGGGGACCCACAGATACGCCAGCCACAACGCGAGCGCGTTGCCGCCCACTATTATTACGAGACGCGCGAGCCAATGCATAGTTCTATTATAGCATGCGCCTATATCAGCCCGTCCATCAAACTGTTTCCAGTCATATCCTGCGGCTTTGGGATCCCCATCAGTGCGAGGATCGTCGGCGCCACGTCAGCGAGAGAGCCGAGTGTTTCGAGCGCCAGGCGGTCGGCGTTCACGAATTTTTTCCCGCGATATTCCTGGGCGACGAGATAGAATGGTACGGGGCTGGCGTCATGTTGGCTTTCCGGCTCGCCAGTCACTTCGTTAATCATTTCCTCAATGTTGCCATGATCGGCGGTAATGAAGAGTAATGTGTCGGGATTGTCCGCGGCTTTCACAACGCGCGCGACTTGCGCGTCGAGCACTTTGATCGCCTCGAGCGCGGCATTGAAGTTTGCGGTATGCGCAATCGTATCAGCATTCGCGTAATTGACGAGGATAAAATCAAACCCGCGACTTTGGATTGCTTCCACAAGGCGGTCAGTGATGGCGCCGGCCATCATCTCCGGATGCTCATCCGGGCGCGGGCCGGTATTGGACGGCACGAGCGTGCGATATTCTCCTTTGAACGGCGGCTCGCGCAGGCCATTGAAAAAATAGGTGACGTGCGCGTACTTGTATGTTTCCGCCAGGCGTAGTTGGGTAAGCCCGGCATCGCTCAATACTTTTCCGATTGGATCCTTCACGGTGTCCGCGGGGAACGCGACGGGCACGTCGAACGCATCATCGTAATGGGTAAACGTCGCGACGTATAAATTATTGAACGTCGCGCGCGGAAAAAAATTGAAATCTTTTGTAATGAACGACGACGCAAGCTGGCGAATACTGTCCTCGCGATAATTAAAGAACACGAGCGCATCGCCGTCGGTCACTTTTTTATCTTCCGCGAAACGGAGAGCTGGCAGATATTCTTCAGTGGAGCCTTGTTTGTATGTGGCTTCAATGGTGGCCGTGGGATCGGTAACGAGCATGCCGCTCGTGCCGATCATCGCTTCGTACGCGGTCTGCGTGAGTCGCCAATTCTGGTTGCGATCCATCGCATAATAGCGGCCGACGAGCGTTGCCAAATATTCTTTCGGCACTTCATCCAGAAATTTTTCAATAGAGCGCGGCGGACTGTCCTCGCCGTCCGCAAAAAGATGGAGATTTATTTTCATGATGCCCTCCTCCTGCGCCATCTTGATGAGCGCGCGCAAATGATCGAGCGACGCGTGCACGTTTGCTTTGGTGAGTAGGCCGGCGAAGTTGATCGCGCCGCCGCTTTCGCGTGCGTGCGCACATGCGGCTTTCAGTACGGCGTTCTCAAAGAATGTGCCATTCTGGATAGCCATCGTGATCTTTGGATAATACTGATAGACGACTTTGCCGGCGCCGAGCGTGAGGTGGCCGACCTCGCTGTTACCGGTCTCGCCCCACGGAAGCCCGACGGCGATGCCGGAAGCTTGCAGGCTCGTGAGTGGATAATTTTCCGCGAGCCACGCGAACGTTGGCGGCTTTCCCACAAAGACAGGGTTTGTATGGTCGTTCCGGCCGATACCCCAGCCGTCGAGCACTATCAACACCGCGGTTTTCTTTGCCATTGCTTTATTCTAGATGAAACGAGGGGTTTGGCATAGCAACACAAACACAAAAGACCCAAGGATGGGTCTTTTGTGTTTGATCCAGCGTGGTGCTGGAATCCGGCTCGCCGCCGGGTATGTTCACTGTAGTAAAACCAAAATTATCATCAACTTTCTTTTAATGATTATTTAACATTCCCTAATGGCGGCGGAGGGGAGACCAAAAAATGATAGACAAAACCCGGAGATCCCGGGTGACGAGCCAGATTCCGCAACTATGCCGCTCCCACCACGAAGGCATTCTAACTGATTGTCCATTAAAACTATCTAAAACGATTTCTTGACCAAGCCGCCTGTTTTGCGCTATCATAAAGGCAATTAAAAGTCATTAAACTCGATGAAACCTTCGGGAACTAACTATTATTATGGAAATAACCTATATAGCGCTCGGCGCAGTGGTGTTTTTGGCGGTAGGGGTAGTCGCGGGATATCTCGCACGCAGATATTCGGGGGCAAATAAGCTCGCCGAAGCGGAAACGAAGGCAAAAGAAATTATTTTAGAGGCAAAAGAAAAAGCTGCCTCGCTTTCGGTTGAGTTAAAGAACGAAGAAAAGGATCGCCGCAAGGAGATCGATGCGCTTGAGGCGCGGGTGTTGCATCGCGAAGAAACGTTGGATAAAAAACTGACGGACCTTTCCGCAGAAGAAGGGAAGCTTCGCGCGCGCGAGGAAGGCGCGAAGGCAAAAGAAGAGACGGTTGCCAAAAAAGAGAACGAGATCGAGTCGCGCATTGAGAAAATCGGCAATCTTTCTGTCGCGGAAGCGAAGGAAGAGATTCTGCGGCGCGCAAAGGAAGATCGCTCGAATGATCTTGCGCAGTCGATCCAGAAGATCGATCGCGAGAACCGCGAGGAGGTGGAAAAGCGGGCTAATGATATCATCACGATCGCGTTGCAGCGCTACGCGCGTTCACATGTGGCCGAAATGACGACGACGATGTTCCATCTGGAGGACGAAGACATAAAAGGCAAGATCATTGGCCGCGAAGGGCGCAACATCCGTGCACTTGAGCGCGCCACCGGCGTTGAATTTATCATTGACGAGGCGCCGGACGCGATCATTATCTCGTCGTTCGACCCGTTCCGCCGCGAAGTTGCGCGCCTCGCGCTCGAAAGGCTCGTGAAAGATGGCCGTATCCAGCCGGCGAAGATTGAGGAGAGCGTAGAGGCGGCGAAAGCCGACCTCGTCAAGCGTACGCAGGAGATTGGCGAGCAGGCCGCACAGGATCTTGGTGTATTTGATCTTCCTAAAGAATTACTCCAGATGATCGGGCGTCTGCACTTTCGCACGAGCTATGGTCAAAATGTACTCGTGCACTCGACCGAGATGGCATACATCGCGGAAATGATGGCGCGCGAGCTCGGCTTGAATGCCGAGGTGGCAAAGAAGGGCGCATTGCTCCACGATATCGGCAAAGCGATTGATCACGAAGTTGAGGGGACGCATGTGGAGCTTGGCATGAAGCTGTTGCGCAAGTACAACATCGATGAGCGTGTCATCGAGGCGATGCAATCGCATCACGACGATTATCCATATGCCCGGCCGGAGGCTTACGTGGTCACCGCGGCAGACGTTCTGTCCGCAGCTCGCCCGGGCGCTCGGCGTGGCACGTTGGAGAACTACGTAAAGCGCCTCGCGGACCTGGAAAAGATCGCGAGCGATTTCGCTGGAGTAAAGAGCGCGTACGCAATCGCCGCTGGCCGCGAGCTTCGCGTCTTTGTCATCCCGGAAAAGGTGGACGATTTTCGCGCGCTTGAACTGGCGCGTGAGATTGCCAACAAGATACAAACGGAGTTAAAATATCCTGGTGAGATAAAAGTGAATGTGATCCGCGAGATGCGGGCAGTGGAATATGCCCGCTAGCGACGGCCCGACCGCAGGCGCTCGCGCGTAAAAATACAATTGTGATACAATAAACCCATCCATGATAAACGATACTATTTTCAGCCACCCCGTCACCGCCGCCGTCATCGCAGCACTTTTACTTTTGGGGATCATCGCCAAGTTGATGAAGTTCTCGTTCGAGCGCATCGCAAAGTGGTATCTCTATATCGCCGTCTTTTCCATCGTCATCGTTATGAATTCTATATTCTTCCCCTTTATCGGCGGGAAGGATTTTTTCTTTCGGTTCGTCGTAGAATTGGCGCTCGCGTGCATGGTACTCTGGTGGGCGTTCGAAGCGAAGAAGGGCGATTTAAAAAAGCGCGTCGCCACGCTTTTCCATAAGCCACTTGTTATCGCCGTCACGGTGTTCGCGGCAATCTTCGAGCTTGCGTGCGTGTTCGCCTACGACTTCCACGCGGCATTCTGGTCCAACTACGAGCGCGGCGAGGGTGGTTTCCAAATGTTGCACTACTATCTTTTCTTCCTGCTCCTCGTGCTCATCTTTACTAACGAGAAAGACTGGGAGAACTTGTTCCGTTTCTCGCTCGTTTCTGCCGGCCTGATAATCTTATACGGCATCGCCGGAAATTATTCCGTGGCGGGCTTTATCGGCCCATACGCAGGCAGCACGGCGCCGGCTGGCTGGTGGCACGAGCTCATTGACGGACGCTTTGAGGGATCGCTCGGCAATTCGGCGTATGTGGACGCGTACCTTTTATTCTCGATGTTCTATGTTGGCTATTTGTGGGTTGCGAGCGCACGCGAGAAAACGCTCACGCAACTTAAATCATGGGGATACGGCGTGGCGTTGGCGGTTGTCGTGATCTTCTTTATCCTCGCCCAGACGCGCGGCGCATTCCTCGGTCTCGCGGCAGCGCTCTTTGCGGCGGTGCTTTATACGGTATTCTCAAACAGCGGCAAAATTCGCAAATGGGGCCTTCTGGCGTTATGCGTCCTTGTCGTGCTTGGTGTCGGTATCTATGCGGCAAGGAATACCAAGTTTGTCTCCAGTTTCCCTGAGGGGCGCCTACTGCAGCTGAGCTTATCCGATCCGACGGCACAGACCCGTCTTTGGGTGTGGAATGAGGCGTGGCATGGATTTTTGGAGAAGCCGGTACTCGGCTGGGGTCCGGAGAACTTTACGCCGGTGTATGACAACTTCTTTAACCCGAAGTTCTACGTTCCCGGACAGAATAACGAGACGTGGTTCGACCGTGCGCATAGCGTGTACTTCGATTACCTTTCAGAGACCGGCATTCTTGGCCTTCTGAGCTACCTCGGCATGTTCTTTATGTTCTACTGGGAATTTTTCAAGGGTCCGCACAAGCACGCGGAATCGCGCTTACAGAGGGCACTCGTCTTTGCTATCCCTATTGCGTACCTCGGCCAGGGCGTTGCCATCTTCGACGTCTTCCCGATGTACATCAGCCTGTTCGGGTTCCTCGCGTTCGCGGCATACTATTTCTCGGTCCATAAAAAAGAGGTAAAAGTGTAACCATCAATATCATGGAAGACCGAACATATCAAAGAGTTGTTGCCATCATCATCGTAGCCGCCATTTTTGGCATCGCGGCGTACGGCTCGTACATGCCGATGCGCAAAGCGCAAATGTTCATCGCTACGTTACAGGGATTGCAGACCCAGCAGGGTCAGGCAACGTCATTGCAGGATCTTGAGAACAAGCTTTCCGCGCCACTCAATTATCCTTCGCCAATCGGTCAGGAAGAACTCGTACGTAATATGGCGAACAGCATCCTTTCGTTTGTTCAGCAGAGCACTGATGCAAGTTCCACCGGCGCACTTATCGGCTATCTTAACAGCTATTACGATCCGATATTGAACCAAGGCAAAGGTATGAGCTTTGGCCAGGACCTTTACCTTGAGGGCGCCATCAATGAGATCGCATTTGCGAACACCGGCAATCCGACGTACCTCGCCGCCGCGCAAAAGTGGTATTCAGAAGGAGTAGCGCTCGGTCCGAACCGCCCGCAGGCGCTCTATGGCCTCTTTGATGTTTATCGCGCGGAAAGCAACGCAAGTGGCACCATCGCGATCGGCGATACGATCCTTCACAACTGGCCGACAGATACGAATATTCAACAGGCGATGGTATTGTATAAGACAATGGCTTCAAGCACTGTCAAAGTAGCAACGACTACGGGAACGAAGTAAGATTTTTTAATTCGCGATTTCCGTTGAGCGGCGATAGAAGAATATCTTGGATCAGGATTGTACGAAAACAAGTTAAATACTCTTTGTCGAATTTAAAGTTTGGCAACGAAAAAGAGCGCCTTGGTTATTTAGAAAAAAACGTTTGGGTGTAAACGTGAGGTTTTCCAATCAGAGTCTATCAATATAGATCTTAAAGATAATCATTCTGCTATCTGCCCGCAATCGCTTTGCTAAAGAATAGGATTTTAGGGCAAACATTCTATAATAAAAGTATGGACCGTTTTGATGTCCCCATCCTCTTTGTCGTTTTCAATCGTCTCGACACCACGCAGCGTGTTTTTGGAAAGATAAGAGAGATTAAGCCGAAACGTCTCTTTGTGGTGGCCGATGGGCCGCGGGATGATTATCCCGGAGAAAAAGAGCGATGTGCGGCGGTCAGGGAATATATTTTAAAGAACATCGATTGGGAGTGTGATCTTCAAATCCGTTTTCGGGATAAGAATTGGGGGGTCCGCCGATCGCCATCGGATGGGATAAGTTGGTTTTTTTCAAAAAACGAACGTGGGATCATCTTGGAAGATGATTGTCTGCCGAACAACTCTTTTTTTGTGTTTGTTCGCGAGATGCTCGATCGGTTTGCCGGCGACGAAAGGGTCATGCATATAAGCGGTAATTTTTTTCAGAAAGATGCTGTTGATGGTGCAAGCTATTATTTTTCGCAAATCCCTCACATATGGGGATGGGCGACATGGCGCCGCGCTTGGGAAAAATATGATATTGATATGAGAACATACCCCGATTTTCTCAAGAGAAAAGGATTCCGTGGCATATTCAAATCTGACTATTGCCGTACCGAATGGAAGTGCCTGCTTGACCAGGCGTATACTCCTCGGTTTAACAGTTGGGATTTTCAATGGACCTACGCGCTTTTTGACCGCCATGGGATGGCGGTCACGCCGAATAAAAATTTAGTTGAGAATCTTGGTTTTCGTGATGACGCAACACATTCTTCCGATGGAGAAAACCCGCTTGGCAGCCTCGTCGCGGAGAACATGTCTTTCCCTCTCGTGCATCCCGCGTCCATTGTGGCAAATAAAGAGGCCGACGAATATGAAAGCCGGCATTTTTTCTATTTTACGCGAGCTAAATATATACTTTGCAAAGTAGGTCTTTTCCGTGGCGTTCAAAAGATTTATCAATATATCAAAAAACGATGAATATTCTCGAGGTCAATACCAAGGATCATCGTGGTGGCGCAGCACAGATATTTTGGTCGCTCAAGGAAGGACTTCGCCGCAGGGGAGATGTGGTAACCGGTTTTGTCAGCCAAAAGATTTCCAATGATCCCGCTATAAAGACTGTCGGACAGTCGCGCACGCGAAAGTTATTATCATTTACCCTTTCCAACGATATCGTTTTCTATAATTCCAATTCGATTTTGGCGTCAGAAGAATTTCGCTCCTGCGATGTTGTGCATCTGCATAATATCAGCGGGCATTTTTTTGACCTTCGCGCGCTCGTGGCAATGGGAGAGAAAAAACCGGTGTTGTGGACGTTTCATGATATGTATCCCATAGATCATTATTACGCTTATAGCTCTGGAGAACATCCCGTGAGCGGCCTTTTTGATGGAACGACACGCCATTGGTCGGGGAGATTCTTGTGGTATAACAAGCAGTGGCTTAAAAAAACAAAGCTTGGCATCTATCGCAATGCCCGATTCGGGATCGCGGTTCCTTCGGAGTGGCTGAAGCAAAAGGTTGAGGCGACGCCGCTCGCGGGAAAAGAGATCACGGTCGTTTATAATGGTATCGACATCGGTGTGTTCCATCCACGCGACCGTGCTGCGTGTCGTGCCGCGCTTGGCCTGCCGCAGGACAAAAAGATTGTTATGTTCGTTTCCGACGGAGGGATGAACAACTCTTCGAAGGGAGGTTGGTATGCCGCGCAGGCGATGGCGTCTTTAAAAAATGACGACGCGTGTTTCATGGTTATAGGGGGGAGCACGGCGGATGCCGCACAGAAAAATATCTTGAGCATTCCTTTTGTCAAAGACCGCGACCGCATGGCGGAATATTTTTGCGCAGCGGACTGTTTTCTTTATACTCCTCTTTTTGATAATATGCCGCTTGTCGTGTTGGAGGCGATGGCATGCGGGACGCCAATTGTCGGATTCCGGACGGGCGGTATCCCCGAGGCCGCGCGAGAGCAAGAGAACGGCTTTTTTGCAGAAGCAGGCAGCTGCGGCCAGCTCGTTGCCGCATTAAAAAAAATACTTGCGTTGCCGCACGATGACGCTGTCGCTATGGGCGCGCGATCAGTCAAAAGGATTAGTGAGGAGTTTACGGAAGAAGGCATGGTCTCGGCATACGCCGATCTCTATAAAAAAACGATCGCCGATTGGAATGAGAGGAAAATATAATGGACGATCTTTCGCCACCGCTGGTTTCCGTAATCATGCCGACCTACCGGCGTCCGGCGCTCGCACTCCGCGCAATAAAAAGCGTTGCGAGGCAAACCTATCCAAATGTTGAGTTGCTTGTTGTTGATGATGATTCCGGCGATGAGACGGAAAAAAAAGTAAAGGAATTCTTTGCGGGCCATCCCGATCTCCGTGGAACATATCTTTTGCTCAAAAATGGAGGCCCGTCGGTTGCACGCAATGCCGGAGTGAACACTTCCCATGGCGAGTATCTTGTTTTTTTGGATGACGACGATATACTATTCCCCGATTTTATAAAAGAGACCTTATCGGCCTTGGGCGGAGCGGACGCGTCGTATGGTGCGGCATCTTCCGATTATATTGCGGTGGATGGGCATACCTGGAAGACATATGAAATCGCCAATTTTGAAAATGTTCTCGGGCCGATTGCACGGAGTACCATGTTCCGCAGGAAGATATTCTTCGGGGACGAGCTTCGGTTTGACCCTGCGCTCCGTTCGGTGGAGGATCTGGATTTTGGTATGCGTTTTTTTAAAAAATATAAAGCGCTTGCCGTGCACCGGCCGCTCAACGAATATTTTCTTCGTGCTCCTTCTTTTGGCAGCAGCAAGGTTTTTCTTTCGGGAAATTATCAGAACCTTTATGAGAATTTTATTCTTATTCTGCGGCGTTATGCATCTGACATAGCGCTCCGGAAAGATATGGATATTATCTTTACGGTGCAGGCGGGAAATCTTGCGGCAAAGGCCGGGCGAATGGATACCGCGCGTGTGCATTTTCGGAGGGCGCTGTCCCTTCACTGTTCGGCGATGCCCTTATTCGAATATCTATTGACCTATCTAGGGCGGTCGATATTTATGGCGTGCTTCATTTCCATGTGGCATATCAATCGCACGATGCACATTTTAAAATCGCGCGGAAAAATAAAAAAATTAGAAAGAGAGCATGTGTTATAATCGGGAGATACTACGTCTGCTATGAAGATCGCCATCAATCTGCTCCCCTCCTTGAGCTATCAGGGGATAGAAGCGTACTCGGTCAACCTTATTAATGCGCTTGCGGAGAACTTTCCGGACGACGAGTTCGTTTTGATTAAATCGCCTTTTTCTCCCGATTTTTTTGATTTTCACCATAAAAATGTTTCGGCATATGTTATTCCGGTAAAACGCCCGCGCAAATATCTTTTGGCGATCGCCCAGCAGCGCAAGATAAAAAAAGCGATGAAAGACACGGGGGCCGACATACTATTTTGCCCCTCTCCTGCTGCACCCTTTTTTATAAAAAATAAGATCGTCACTATTCACGATTGCGCATACGACCGTTTTCCTGAATTCGCGAATCTTGCCTCCAAACTCTATTTCAAGGCGATGTTCTATGCCGCGAAACATTATTCAAAAGGCGTGATCACGGTTTCAGAGTTTGCGAAAAAAGAGTTGGTTGGACTCTATGGGTTTCGCACGACTCAGGTATATGCGATTCCTCTGGCATTACCAGAATCGCCGGCGATCGCCGATGCGGCGCAAGAAGAAGTGCTCAAGAAATTTAATGCGAAGAAGAGGCGCTATTTCTTTTATATAGGGGATACGCGACCGAGAAAGAATATCCTCGGGTTACTTTGTGCATTCGCGCTCTTTCCGCGGAGAGAGAATTATAAGCTGGTCTTAGCAGGGAAGATAGAAAAAAGATTTCTTGACGTCGCCGACGAGGCGAAAAAGCTGCACGTTGCGGACAGTATCGTTCAAACAGGTTTTGTGAGCGACGAAGAGAAAGTTGCGCTCTATAAGAATGCTGTAGCCCTTATCTTCCCGAGTTATTACGAAGGGTTCGGGCTTCCAGTCCTGGAAGCCCAATCGTTTGGTACGCCAGTTATTACTTCTGAAATATCTTCGCTCCCGGAAGTCGGCGGGGAGGGAGCTTTATACATTGACCCATACAACCCTTATGCTATCGTTTCTGCTATGGATACGCTGCTTGATGATATAGTCATAACTGAAAGATTGGTTATGGCGGGCTATAAAAACATTGGACGTTTTTCTTGGAATAGGACGGCAACGGAAACAATGGCAGTTTTGCGTAAGGCGGCGAACAAATGAAGTTTATACTGATGAAGATGGATAATATTAGTCACTGTGAGATAAAATATTCTCATGCGCATCCTTCAGGTCAATAAATTATATTATCCGTGGATCGGCGGTGTCGAAACGGTCGTCCAGGATATCGCAGAATCTTTCAATAAGAAAGAAGGTGTTGTGGTAGAGAATCTTGTCTGCCAACCGCGCGGGAAACGGGTGGTTGAAAAAGTAAATGGAGTGGAAATCTATCGGGCGGGGAGCTGGGGAATGATCTCTGGCATGCCGATATCGCTGGATTTTTTCCGCCTGTTCCGCGCACACGCGAAAGATTCTGACGTGATCATTCTCCATCATCCGTTTCCGCTCGCCTTCGTGGCATATTGGCTTTTTGGAAGAAAGCAGCGAGTGGTGGTTTGGTATCACTCGGATATCGTGCGCCAAAGACTGCTCAAGATCCCATTCATGCCTTTTATTCGTTTTGCGCTCGGCCACGCAGATGTCATCTGCGTTTCAAATAATGCGCTTATAAAAAATTCTACCGTGCTCCGTGATTTTTCCGGAAAATGCAGGGTGGTCAATTTTGGTATTGATGTTGCGCGGTTTCAGGAGACCGATAATGTGCGGCAGAAGGCGGAAGAAATACGGAAGAGATATGGGGCGCCGCTCGTGCTTTCGGTTGGGCGCTTGGTGTATTACAAAGGATTTCTTTATCTTATCGCCGCCATGAAAGATATTTCTGCGCATTTGCTGATTGTGGGCAGCGGGCCTTTGAAAAATATTTTACAGAACGAGATCGATGAACTAGGTATCGCTGCAAAAGTTCATATTATTGATTCCGTCGATGATCTTGTTCCTTATTATCATGCATGCGACATTTTTGCGCTTCCGTCATGCGAGCCATCGGAGGCATTTGGCATTGTGCAAGTGGAAGCCATGGCGTGTGGAAAGCCAGTGATAAATACAGATCTCCCGACCGGCGTTCCGGAAGTGAGCGTTGATGGGGTAACGGGGAGGACGGTGTCTATAAGAGATGCGAGTGCTTTGACCACCGCACTCCGGGAGATTTTATCCGACAAAGAAGAGTACCTCCGGTTTTCAAAAAATGCTTTGGCCGAGGTCGCGAAGCGTTTTACTAAGGAAAGATTTTCTAGCGAGATGGAGAAATATATTCTAGGAAACTAGTTTGCCTCAGCCGTCCTCGCTCCCATAATATTCTTTATTTCCCCCAGCATTGGTTCCTCGAAAAGGAAGAGTGCAGAGAGATAGACCGCCATAGAGATCAAAATATTTATGATTACCTCCACGTGTGCTGTGGCGAGCAGCACGGTCATGATGGCCATCAACGCACTGGCGCCGATGATGCGCCCAAGCCGCGGTAGAATGCTGAACGGGCTCAGCTTCTTCATGGCATACCATAAATAGCTATTGCCCAATACCTGCGCAATAAGAGTGGCAACCGCCGATCCGGCCATTCCCCAATGGGGAATGAGGAGTATATCAAAGAGGACATTTCCGGCGCCGGCGATGGCGGAGGAAATAATCAGGTTTTTCTGATGGTCGTATGCGAAAATGCCAGTGGCGACCACGCTGCCGGCATAATCAAATGAGAGATTGAGCATGAGGATTGAGAAGGCGAGGCCTCCCGCGATGTATCCGGCACCGAAGACCACCCGCATGATCTGCGTCCCGAGAATTGCACCGCCCAAGGAGAGTGGTATTGAGACGAGGAAAATGAGTGCCAATGTGCGTTCAAGCACGAGTCGGAACTTTGCGTTGTCGCGTTTAGCGAGCCGTGATAAAAGCGGCATGGTACTCATTTGAATGACTCCCGGCACGAGATAGAGCACCTGGACGATGCGGATCCCAGCAGAATAGATGCCGACGGTCGCTGCGGTTTTCATCCAGCTGATGATGAGGATGTCGGTGCTGGTGAGTAGGACGCCGAGCGCGCCCGTGACGGCGAACGGCCACGCGGTTTTGATGATCGCGATCATGCGTTTAGCGGACGCTCCCGCAAGGATATTTTTAAATCTCCCCCTCAGGAGCCAGATTGCCGTTATGGCGCCGACCGCGGTGCCGATGGCGTAGGCGTAGGTGAATGATAGTGCGGTTGCCGATATCGCAAGGAAGACGAAACCAAGGATGGTGATGGTAACATTTTCCAAAAGGAACGAAGCGGCGTCCCATTGCATCTTCTCTTCGGCGCGGAAAAGCGACGCAAGGAATTCTCGCGTGCTGTCAAAAATGATTATGAGCGCAACTAACGGAAGGAGGATCTTCGCGCCGGGGAGTGTCGAGAAGAGCGGGGCGACGAAGATGACGACGAGCACGCTCGCGGCGAGTATAATCGCCTTCATAATGAGCGTCGTCGAAAAGAGCGATTGCCGTTCTTCTGGTGATGCTTTTGCGCCATCCCGGATAAGGACGGAATTGATTCCGGGATCCACAAATATGCCGAAGAATCCTGCCAGGGTCACGGCATACGAAAAGACGCCATATCCTGCGGTGCCAAGGATGCGCGCGGCATATATAATGATGAAGGCCTTTACGATCCGGGATCCAAATTGAGAGATCGATAACCAAACCGTGTTTTTCGCCACTGTCTGCTTGGTGGTGGTATTCTTAAAAAGAAAATCTTTTATTTTTTTAAACATGGGGAAATGGGCTAGTGTATAATATATACAAAGGATAGCTGAAAAAATGACTTCCGTAAATTGATATGGCAAAGATAAAAAAGAGAACGCCACGAGAGCCGGAACATCCCAAAAAAGTGGTGGTGACCGTTTCCGGCGGCTTTGATCCGCTCCATATCGGCCATGTGCGCATGTTTGAGCACGCGCGGGCGCTCGGCGACGAGCTTGTGGTCATCCTGAACAACGACAATTGGCTTCGGGCAAAAAAAGGATTTGCGTTCATGCCGGAAAAGGAGCGCAAAGAGGTGATTGAAGCAATCCGTTCTGTGGATCGGGTGGTAATCACCAAGCATAGGCCGAACGATCCCGACATGAGCGTCTCCCGCGCCCTACGCGCGGTGCGGCCGCACATTTTTGCGAATGGCGGTGACCGGAACGAAGCCAACGCGGCCGATCCGCGATCATCGCTCTACAAAGATCTCGGCACCTGTAAGGCGTTGAATATCGATATGGTGTTCGGCGTCGGCAAGGGAGGGAAGATCCAGTCCAGCTCGTGGCTTTTGAAAAAACATTTTGAGCACGCGGCGGAAGGGGCGGTTGCCGCAAAGCAAAAGCCGGACCACCGGAGATTAAAAAAAGGTTAAATATTTTTTGAAAGTAACCAATGTTGCGATAGCCTTATTATGATCAGTAATGATCATAAACTCGATGGCTTGGGACTTCGCAAGAAGTCCTCTTTGCAATATTAAGGGGTCATCTCCTTTTCCCAACAAATAAAATCTTTAATTTTCTGAATGTCAAAAATAAGTAATCCCTTTCGGCAATACGATTGGGGAATTTTTTCGCTAGGCAAATGTTTTGGATGTGGCGCGTATGACCCCGCTCACCATCCTTGTGGCTGAGAGCAACCCGAAAGATAAAGGCACCGTCGTCGGACTTATTTTAACGCTCGTGTCGAAAAGCTAACTTATCGCCTCGCGGATTCCTTTCCCGAACTCCATTTTTGGCTTCCAGCCCAGTATCTTTCGCGCGCGGCGCGCGTCGAGGCTGATGCGGTATATTTCTCCGGCTCGATATGGCGCATAGATCGGTTTTCCCATAAAATCCATTGCGCCTGCGATTGCCTCAAACATCTGCTTGTCGGTAACGATGGTGCCGGCTCCGATATTTACCGTGGTGTTCTTTCCGTGCCGGAGCGCGGCAAGGTTCGCCGCCGCCACATCGCCGACGTAAACGTAATCGCGCGCCTTGGTGCCGTCACCGAAGATGGTGGGTCGATGCCCGGCGCGCATGAGCTCGCTGAAGATCGCCACGATGCCGGCCTCGCCGTGAGGGTTCTGCCGCGGGCCGAACACATTTGCATAACGGAATATAAAATAATCAAAGTCGAACTGTTTTGCATAAAATTTTATCGTTTCCTCGGCGAGCTGCTTAGATAAGGCGTATGGTGACAGGGGATTTTCGGGCGTGCTCTCGTCCACGGGGATACGCTTGGGGTCGCCGTACATCGCGCCGCCCGTGGAGGCAAAAATAAATTTCTTGCCCATTGCGCCGCCTTTTGTCTTTTTATTGCCGCGGCCGTGATGTCCGAACGCCAACGATAAGTTTACGGTGCCGAGCACGTTCGTGGTGAGCGTGGGGATTGGGTCGCGCATCGAGCGTACTACTTCCGCGATCGCCGCATGGTGGTTTACGACTTCCGGTTTTTCTTTGGCAAATATTTTTTCCATCAGCGCAAGGTTCGTGATGTCCGTCTTATAGAACGCTGCCTTCGGGTTGATATTTTTACGGAGGCCTTTTGAAAGATTATCGATTACCACCACGCGGTGGCCCGCTTTTATGTAGGCATCCGTGATGTGCGATGCGATGAACCCTGCCCCGCCGGTCACAACGATCTTCATTCTGGATTCACAAAAATAGATTTGATTGTCTTCAAGATGATCGCCCAATCGAGGATCGGCGAACGGTTCTTTAAATAGTAGATGTCGTACTGCAGTTTTTCGATGACGTCCGCGTCGGTGATGTCCGCGCGGTGGTTGATCTGCGCCCATCCGGTGACGCCGGGCTTGATGAAGAGTCGTGCCTCGTAGTACGGGATTCGCGCCGCGAGCTTTGTCACGAACTCCGGTCGCTCCGGGCGCGGTCCGACGAACGAGAGGTCGCCGCGGACGACGTTCCAGAGCTGGGGCAGTTCGTCGAGGTGCGACGCGCGGAGCAGGCCGCCGATCGGCGTCGTGCGGGCATCATTCTTTGAGGCCCACTGTGCGCCATCCTTCTCCGCATCCACGCGCATGGTGCGGAACTTGTAGAGTGTGAAATTCTTTCCTTTTTCTCCCACGCGTATCTGCTTATAGATGATCGGGCCGCGCGAGGTGACCGCGACGAGGAGCGCGATGACGATCTCGAATGGGAGAAGAACGATGCCGAGCACGAGCGCGCCGATGAATTCCGAGGCGCGCTTAAGAGGGTCATAGAAGCTCACGGCCTGCGCGATATTCTCAAGGAACCACGTTTCCTGCACTTCCGCGATGGGAACTTTACGCATGATCAGTTCATAAAAACTGATAAGGTCAGTTACGACGATGCCGCTTGCAAAGAGCTCGTACAGTACCGCCACGAGCGCGGGTTCGTGTTTGAGCTTGCCCGAAATGACAATGAGGTTGATGCTTTCACGCGTGGCGATTTTTTTTATTTCTTGCGGCGCGCCGTATGCAGTCTTTTCATCCAACTCCGCCTTGATGGCGTAGCCGAGCTGGGGATTCTCAGCGATGGTTTTCAGTATCTCGGCCGTGATCGCTCCATCACCAATCACAAGCATTTTATTCGGCGCGCCGCCGAATGCCATCATGCGGTTCAAGAATCGCCGCCAGAACACCTCGATGATGGCAAAGACGACGATGAAGATCAGGAGGGTGGTCTTTGGCGCGATGCCGAACGCGGGGATCAAATAAAAGAGCAGCACCGCGATCGCGGCGTTTACGCCGATACACAAGAAGAGCGTTTTGACGAAGTCGATATTATTGCGTAGGCGGCGCAGATCATAGAGCCCGGCGATGTAGAAGACGATGATCCACAAGATGAAAATAATGGTAAACGCGAACACTTGGGCGTTTAGGAGCTGCGTGTAAAAATTGCCGCCATAGCGGATGAGTAATGCAATGAAAAGCCCGGCGTAGAGCGCCGCTATGTCGGCCACGAAAAAGAGGAAGACCTTCAATTTATTCCCAAAGCCAAGATCCATAACGTCTTTATTATAAGCGGAAGCGGGAGAATGCGTAAATGAGACCCTCGATAATGGCAAAAGCGAGGATGATGGTGCCGAGCGCGATGGCCCATTCCTTCGTCCGGTGTTCCGGCTGATACATGGTCTGCTTATTGTCAAAGCGCACTTCGGTGGAGGTCATGGTAAAGGGCTTATGAAAGAGCGTTACCCAGAAATAGTTCATCGCGTAGCGCCAGCCCATAGTAAAAGTGCCCTCCTTGGCGAGCCGTCGACCGGAGGAGCGAAGGGCGAATGCGAATGACCAGCGCACTTTACCCACCGCGCGGAGTCGGCGCGCGAGGTCCGCGTCGTCGCCGTAAAACGTGAGATCCACGTTGTGTCCGCCAATCTTTGCGAGGGCGTCGCGGCGCACAATCTCCGTACCTCCTTGGACCATCGACGTGTCGTGGAGGATAAAATTGTTCACGAGGTAGACGAGATAGGTCCCGACATAGAACATCTGCACAAGCACCCGCGCCGCGAACGGCAGATCGTAATAGATGAACGGGCCTGAGAGACAGACGAGGCGTTGGTCTTTTGCGAACGCGCGCTCGGCGCGGTCGATCCACCCCGCTGTCAGCTCTGTGTCTGCATCCAGAAATGCCACTAGGTTTCCCTTGGAAGCCATGAATCCCGCCTCGCGCGCGCGGTTGGCGCCGCGCCGCGGCTCGTGGATGAGCGCTACGTCGGGATACTCGCGTGCGACGATCTCGCAGGTTTTATCGTTCGAATTATTATCCACGACGATGATCTCGTACCTGTCGCGGCCGGCGATGTCATGGATTATCGCATCAAGGGAGTGCCGGATATAACTCTCTTCGTTGTAGGCGGGGATGACAAAACTGATCTTGATCGTGCCGTTCATGCCGTGCCGAGAGTGTCTTGATAAAGCGGGTTGATGATGATGACATACACGCTTGCGCATACAAAGATACCGGTCCACACAATCGTCGATTGCCATGGGTAGCCCATGAACATCCCCGCGAGCGCGAGCGCGGAGATAAGCGCGCCGAGTGCGTCAATTTTCACCTTACGGAAAAGCGCGCGTGAATTTTTGACGGAGGGAAGATCGCCCGCATATTTGAGCACGGCAAGGATGAAGAGTACGATCATCGCGATGGTGAACAAGAATGGATTACTGAAGAAAAAGACCGAGATAAAATGGAGAATGACAAGGATGATGTCGATGAACACCTGGGAAGTTTTCCCCGGCGGGATAATCGTAGAAAAATGTTTTATGGAATAATAATCGTTCCACACGAGCATCGCGTAGAAGAGCATCGGCGGCCACGCGAGAATAATGTTGTGCCGCGCGATGATCGCGCCGATCGCGCCAAAAAGCACAAAAATCGATGTTGCGATAATAGCTCTTTCTTTTGGGGACGGAGTGGCCATAAATAGTATTTAGCGAATTTCGGTGTATTCCTTTTTCGTTGGTGTTTTATGGAAGAATGCCATCGATAGATAGCTGATCCCATAGAGAGAGAATGTTCTTATCAGTCCTTCATGGATAAGCCGTCGCCCGGAGCCGAGGATGTGAAAGCTCATGAGGAATTTTACTTTGCCAACCTTGCTGAGTCGCCAGGCCAGGCTGGTATCGTCACCGTAGAAGGCAATCGTGGTGTCGAGGCCGCCGATCTGTGCGAGTGCCTCCTGTTTCACCACACAATTCGCAAAGAGCGCCATGAATCCGGTAAGCCAATAGATGGGCGTTGCGGTGATACCCCATAATAGTTCCGCAAGGAGCTTTTGGAAAGGGGGGAGATCGTAATAGCGGAATGGGCCGGAGAGGCACACGAGCTTAGGGTCTCGCGCAAATTCCTTTTTGATCTTGTCGATCCATCCGGCGGGGATCCGCGTATCGGCATCAATGAAGGCGATATAGTCGCCCGTTGCTTCCATAAATCCCCGTTGCCGCGCGTGCGAAGGTCCCTTTTTAGATTCATGGAGTACGGCGACTCCACGATACTTCTTTGCCGTGGCCATGGTCCCGTCGGTCGATTCGTTGTCGACGACGATGATCTCAAAAATATCTTCGCTATGCTGTTCCTGCACGCTTTGAATACAGGGACCGATATAATGCTCTTCATTGTAGGCCGGTATCACGATGCTGATCTTCATCGGAAGTGTTTTTCTTTATTATAGTCGCTTATGGTCTTCTCATATATTCCTTCCCATTCTTTCGCAATCTGCGCTTCGGAAAAATTCTCCGCGTATATCCGCGCTCCCGCACCCAATTTTTTTGCAACGGCAGGATGGGTAAAAAGATAGACAGCCTTTTCCGCCACCGCTGCTTCGTTGTTCGGCTCCACCACGTAGCCGTTTTTGGCGTTGATATATTCTGGCAGGCCGCGCGCATTAACACCGATCACTGGCAGGCCCGCCGCCATCGCTTGCATCATCACGAGGCTTTGCGTGTCATCGGTGCTTGTGATGCCGAATATATCCGCGGCATTGTACGCCTCGCACAATGTGGGATGGTCCACGAAGCCGATGAATTTAACGGAATCCTCAATATGCAAGGATCGCGCGAGTGCGTGCAGATCCGGCTCCATCGTGCCTTTCCCGGCGAACACGAGCATCGCATCGGGCACCGCTTTCTTTATAATGGGCAACGCTTTAAGCAAAACCTCGGGATGTCGTTCTATGGAGAGGCGCCCGGCATGGATGATGGTCGCGTCGGTAAAGCCGAATTTTTTCTTGAGCGCTGCCGCTTTCGTCACAGGATGGAACACGTTAATGTCGACAGGGTTGGAAATGACCTTGGTGTGATCCTGTTTGAACCCGAGTACGCGCATCTCGTCAAACACGCATTGTGACGGGGCGGTCATGAAATCGCAATGTTCGTAATACCAATTTACGTAATCAAGGAAGAGCCTATCGAACCATTTCGCCTTGACGGGGCTGTAGCGGAGAAATTCCTTCACTGCGGTATGCTGTGTCCCCACGAGCGGCTTTTTGAGCCGCCATGAGGCGAGCATGGCTTCCAGCCCGACGCCAAAGAACATCTGCGTATGGATGACGTCGGGGTTGAATGCAGCAATCTCTCCGCCGTGCATCCCGAGCGGTATCACCGCCCTGCCCTGTTCCGTTCCCATCGGGAACGGGATCGAAAAAAGCCGATGGATCTGTATGTTCGGACCGAGGTCAAGCTCGCGAAATGGCGCTTTGATGGCGGCGTAGTTCTTTGCACTGTAATACGGCGTATAAAAATGAATGACGTGCCCGCGTGCGGCGAGTGTTTTGGCAAGTGAGATCACCGAGTCCGAGATTCCGGAAAGCTCGGGATAAAAGTTGTCCGAGAATATTGCGATGCGCATGTTATTCGGTTTCGATCTTTTTTCCGAGCCGCGCGAAATATTTCCGCTGGAAGTACGCGATGGCGATCACGATAACAGCCGCCGCGATGGCGACGTATATGCCGAGATTGAGATAGTGTTCGATTGTGTTGTACGCCGCGCCGAAGTAGTAGCCGATGATCAAATATAAAAGGGATGAAGGGATGATGATGGCAATGGACCAAAATGCGTATTTTTTGATGTCCATCTTTGTGGCACCGACGAGGATAAGTCCGGGCGTCGCGAGGAATGGCACCATCTTTATCATAAAGAGCGATTTTCCGGAATGTTGCTCCGCTAGTTTTTCTGTTGTGGCGATACGCTCCGGCGTGATGCCAAAATAGTGGCCATATTTATCAAGAAATCTTTCCCTTCCCCAATAGCCGATCGCATAGTAGACGAGGTCGGGAATAAAGTTCGCGAGGATGGAAAGCAAGAGTACGATCCACACATTCATATAATGGAGCGCTGCCGCAAACGCTCCGGCCGCAGTGACCACCGGGCCTTCGATCAGCATCACGATAAAAAGCAGCGGATAGCCATGCTGGAGTACCCACTGGACGGTTGCTTGGAATCCCAAATTGAGGATCGACGCCATATTATCTATTTTACCTTTTTTGTGCGATTTTTGCTGGTATTCGCTCATTTGCCGGCTTATTACCCGCGGGGTATTATCAAGACAATATCAAAGATATGGAAAAATTTGATTCCCCGGAAAAAGCTCAGCATTTCTCGTTTGATGAGCAGTTTAAAAATTTGGAGGAGGTGTGGCTTCCGGGAGGCACCGCCGAGGTTGGCGATTTTACGCCGGAAAATTTAAAGGACGAAGTGCCGATTTTTCTCGCGCAGGCGTGGGGATTAGGATTGGAATCTTATAAGCTCGCCATGGAACAATTGTTCAATGATGAACGTCGCGTTCTCTCCATCGCTCATCCGCGTATCGGCGGCAGTATTAATTCAAGTATGAATGTAAAAGAGCTTTCCGAAAAATATCCAACTGCGGAACTGCGCAAAGCGTTGAATATTCTGGAAGTTTTGGAAGAAAAGGGGATTAAAAAAGTCGACGCAATTGCACATTCCGAGGGCGCCATTAATATCGCGATCGCCGCGATGATGTATCCCGAAAAATTTCGGAGTATTGCGTTCTTTGGGCCAGCGGGGATGATGGAAGACGAAAGCTGGCCACGCCTTGCTAAGGGGTTCGCCGGGCAGCGTGACCGCGCCGAATCATTAAAGGACGTTCCCATCACTGAGGGGGAGCGCGCGGTGGGGGCGGCGTCAGGGAGGGAAGTTTTAAATTATTTTTTAAAAAATCCTACGCGTGCGATGAGTGAAGTTGCAGCGATGAAGAGCGGGCATCAACAGGTAAAAGATCTTCTGCCATATTTACATGATCTTGGTATTCATATTGCGGTGATGAGCGCGGAAAGCGATCCGGTGTTCCCGCAGGCGGAAGTTCGGAAGGCGGCAGATATGGACGCCGTTGATACATTTATCTCGGTGCGCGGTGGACACGGAACGATCGGCGAACATCCTGAACTGGTGATGCCGAGCATTGAAGCGGCATTTGAGGCGTTCGCGAAAGAAGGGAGAACTCCCGAACAAGAGCAGATGCTTGCCGATCGCGAATATCAAAGTGGCGTGCGTTATATTCCGGGCGAAGGCCTGGTGATCGCTCCGTATGTAAAGAGGGGTGAATAGTTTTTCTGTTATACTGCATAGATGCTCGCGGTCTTCAAAGAACATAAAGGATTTTGGACGCCGTCACGGGCGCGCTCGATGTGTTTCGGGGTTCTCTTGCTTATATTGAGCGTTATCATCCAAATCGTGTTGGGCCGTTTTTCTTCACGCGTCGCCATCGGTGCGCCAGCAGTGCGGGATATTTTCCTGGACAATCTGCCGCTCGTGAACCTCAGCCCCATCATTGTGGGCGGCGCGATCGTGCTGTGGGTATTCGCGTTGGTGCTTTTAATCGTCCATCCGCGCTATCTTATCTTCAGCGCTAAGGCGATTGCGCTCTATATCATTTCCCGCGCATTCTTTTTTAGCCTTACGCATCTCGGCCCGTATCCGCTGCACTATTCTCCGAGCGTGCACAACGACGGATACGGCCTGTATCATCTCGTCACGTTTCAAGGCAATTTTTTCTATTCAGGACATACCGCGTTCCCGTTCCTCCTGGCGCTGATCTTCTGGGATAATAAATATTTGCGGTATCTCTTTCTTATTCTGACCGTATTCTTTGGGGCGAGCGTGCTTTTGGCGCATGTGCACTATTCCATTGACGTGTTTGCCGCGCCGTTCATTGTGTACGGTATGTATGTCATTACCGCCAAGCTTTTCCCACGCGATTACGCATTGTTTGCCTCTTGATACACCGCCGCACGCGCGGTATCATTAAAAAAACATAAATAAAAACCATGAACGAAAAGGATAAAGTACCTGCCGAAGAGATCGATCTCAATGTTGGAGAAGTCGATGTTGTCGTTTCTAAGAATAGCCAAAAAAAGGACATGTTTTTGCCGGTCAGCATTCTTATCGCCGCAGTGATGGTGGGCGGCGCGATCGTTTTCGCGACGTTATATAAAGGCGCCCCCGCGGTCCCGGCGGGCGGCGCGGGCGGGAACGGTAATGTTGTCGAGGCGACCTCCACAACCGCCAACCCGGCGACGGCGATGACACTTGGTCCGCGCGACGCGATCCTCGGCAACGCGAATGCCCCGGTGACGCTCATCGAATACGGCGATTACCAGTGCCCGTATTGCGTGCAGTTCTTTAGCCAGACCCAGCCGCAGATCGTCCAAAATTATGTGAACACGGGCAAGGTGCGGGTGGTGTTCCGCGATTTCGCGTTTCTCGGTGCTGAGTCCACTGCTGCCGCTGAGGCCGCGCAATGCGCGGAGGATCAGGGCAAACTGTGGGCGTATCACGATGCGCTCTATAGTGCTAAGTTGACAGATGACAATAATGGCGGCAATGAGGACGACGGATTCTATGCCACCGCGGAGTTCTTAAAGCTTGCCCAGCAGGTGGGGCTCAATATCCCGACGTTCACGAGTTGCATTAATAACAACACCGACGCGAACATCGTCGCGCAAGAGAAAGGTGCGGCCGCGAACGCCGGCGTCGATTCCACGCCATCGTTCATTATCAACGGGCAGATGCTCACTCCGCCAGGCGCGCAGCCGTACTCGATTTTCCAACAGGCTTTGGACGCGGCATTGAAAGGATAAAATAAAGCCATGATCGAAGGTTGGACGACGTTGGTTATCGGCATTATGATGATCATCTCGCCGTGGGCACTCGGGTTCTCTGATATATCTCTTGCAAAGTGGTGTAATATATTATTAGGACTCATTCTGGTAATTGTGGGTGCGTGGAAAATATTCGGAATGATTCCTGTGGATGTGTTATCCGTCACGGAAGAGCCGCAAAAAAGAAAACGTAGAACAAAAAATAACGTCGAGCCGCAAAAATAATTTTTTAAAATAATCAAAAAAACTATGGCTAAAGTAACCATCTACAGCACGCCGACCTGCGTCTATTGCAAAATGGCAAAGGAATTTTTTACAAAAAATAATGTTGCGTATGAGGAGCATGATGTCGCGTCGGACTTGAAGGCCCGTGAGGAGATGGTTAATAAGTCCCACCAACTCGGCGTGCCGGTCATTGATATAGATAACCAGATTGTCGTCGGATTCGACCAGAAAACATTAGAGGGTTTATTGGGGGTGAAGAAAGCAGCGTAATTTTTAATCGAAATTTAATGTACGATCTCATTATTATTGGCGGTGGGCCGGGCGGCATTGCCGCCGGCGTTTATGCCGCGCGCAAAAAAATAAAGGCAGTCCTCATCACCGACAGCTTCGGCGGACAGTCTTTGGTTTCTAATGGTATAGAAAATTGGATCGGCATAAAATCCATTTCCGGATTCGACTTAGCAAAGTCTTTAGAGGAACATCTCCGTGCGCAAGCGGGTATTGATATCATGGACAGCGACCTCGTCGCTACCGTCGCCAAACATGATGATGGAACATTCTTGGTGACGACAAAGAATGGAAAGACGCTCATGGCGAAATATATTCTGCTCACGTCCGGCAGCCGTCGCAAGCGACTTGGCGTGCCGGGCGAGGACCAGTTCGATGGCAAGGGCGTGGTGTTCTGCACCACGTGCGACGCGCCGCTCTTTGGCGGTAAGACGGTGGCGGTCGTTGGCGCCGGCAACTCCGCGCTTGAGGGAGTGGAAGATCTTTTGCAATATGCGTCAAAGATCTATTTGGTCGTCCGCTCGGAGATCTTGCGCGGCGACCCGGTCACGCAAGAAAAAGTAAAGAGCCATCCGAACGTGGAGATCTTATGGAACACCGTCATCGAAGAGATCCATGGGGGCGCCGAAACGCAACTGGTGAGCGGTGTTAAGTATAAGAACGTAAAGACCGGAGAAGAAAAGGAGCTTCCTCTTGATGGTGTGTTTGTAGAGATCGGGCTCGTGCCGAACTCCGATTTTGTGAAAGACCTCGTTAAGCTGAACGAGGTCGGTCATGTGGTGGTTGATCATAAGACCCAGCAAACTTCCTGCCCGGGTATCTGGGCCGCAGGCGACGTAAGCGACGTGCTCTACGACCAGAACAACATTTCCGTCGGCGACGCAATCAAGGCGACGTTGAACATCTACGATAAGATTAAAAAAGGATAAAAATTGCCCGCTTGACGGGCATTTTTTTTGCCCTATAATTCCTATTGGCACTCGCTAGTCCCGAGTGCTAAATCATTTAAAATAATAAAAGACGGCATGAATTTCAAACCATTATCAAATCATTTGTTCCTTGAGCCGGTCGAAGAAGAGAAAACGACGGCGAGCGGCATTGTCCTGCCGGATACGGCGGAAAAAGAAAAGCCGGTGAAGGCAAGAGTGGTTGCAGTCGGGCCGGGCAAGAAGAATGACAAAGGCGAGCTCCAGCCGATGACGGTCAAAATTGGCGACGTGGTGCTTTTCAAAAAATACGGGCCGGACGAGCTCGAGCTTGAAGGAAAGAAATATCTGGTCGGCGACGAAGATGATATATTAGCAATCATCGAAGAAGATGGAAGTTCGCCAGTAGCACTTGCCCCGCAACCGATAAAATAATTATTCATAACTATGGCAAAACAAATAAAATTCAACGAGGATGCGCGGGCTTCCATAAAGAGGGGGATCGATAAATTGGCGGACGCGGTCAAGGTGACACTCGGGCCCCGTGGCCGCGCGGTGGTGATCGAGAAAGGCTACGGTGCGCCACAAGTGACGTTCGACGGTGTGACCGTTGCGAAGGAGATCGAGCTGGAGGACAAGTGGGAAAACCTCGGTGCGGAGTTCATCAAGCAGGCGGCGGATAAGACGAACGATGGCGTCGGTGATGGCACGACAACCGCGACCGTCCTCGCGCATGCGATGATCGACGAAGGCGAGAAGGTGATCCGCGAAAAGGGCTTCAACGTGATCCAGCTTGCCGAGGAATTAAAGAAGGAGAGCGGCGCGGTGGTGAAGGCGTTGGAAGACCAACGCGAAGCGATTAACGATAGTAAAAAAATAAAAGAGGTGGCGACGCTTGCCGCGAAGGACGAAGAGATCGGCGGCCTCATCGCGACCGTTATGGAAAAAGTGGGCAAGGAAGGTATCGTTACGGTTGACGATTCGAACACAGTCGGTAGCTCGTATGAGATCGTAGAGGGCATGCAGTTCGATCGTGGCTACGTTTCGCAATATATGGTGACCAATCAGGAAAAGATGGAGTCGGCGCTCGAGGAGCCGTACGTGCTCGTGACGGACAAGAAGATATCTTCCATCCAGGATATTTTGGGGCTGCTCGAGAAGATTGTGGCAAGCGGCAAGAAGGAGTTGCTTATCGTTGCCGACGATGTGGACGGCGAAGCGCTTACGACGCTTATCGTCAACAAGTTGCGTGGTATCTTTAATGTGCTCGCGGTAAAGGCGCCGGGCTTCGGCGACCGCAAGAAAGAGATGTTACAGGATATCGCGACGATCACCGGCGCATCGTTTATCTCGGAAGAGCTTGGCAAGAAATTTGAGAACACAGAGCTCGCCGATCTTGGCCGTGCGCGGCGCGTGGTATCCACAAAGGACGTGACAACGGTCGTTGATGGCAAGGGCGATAAGAAAGATATTGAGGCGCGCGTCGCGGCTATCAAAGCGCAGATCAAAAAGACCGATTCGGATTTTGATAAAGAAAAATTACAAGAGCGTTTGGGTAAGCTTTCGAACGGCGTCGCTGTCATCAAAGTGGGCGCACCGACCGAGGTGGCACAGAAGGAGTTGAAGCAGCGCGTGGATGACGCCGTTGCCGCGACCCGCGCCGCGATGGAAGAAGGCATCGTACCTGGCGGCGGTATTGCGCTCTTGAATGTCAACTTTGCGCTATTCTCAAAACCGGGAACAGACAAGACCGTGAAGGCCGCAGCGGTTTCCATCTTGCGCCGCGCACTCGAAGCGCCGGTGCGCGCGATTGTGGAGAACAGCGGCGAGTCCGCCGACCGCGTGATCGACGAGCTCAGCAAGCGTAATAATGAACCGTGGAAAGGGTTCAATGCGCTTACCAATAAAATAATGGGAGATCTTCGCGAGGCGGGGATTATCGATCCGCTCAAAGTCACTCGTGCCGCGTTCATGAATGCTGTTTCGGTTGCGGCGAATTACTTGACGATCGGTGCGGCGGTGACGAACATTCCCGAAAAGAAAGATGGTGGCATGCCGGGCGGCATGGGTGGCGGGATGCCGGGTATGGGCGGGGATTACTAAAAATAGCACCCAATAGTTGCTCCCGCTCGTATAGCTTGATATAATCTAGACATGACAATAACTTGGATAGTGACAATCGTGGTTGTGTTGGTTCTTCTGTGGCTCGTTTTGGCCTATAACGGGCTCGTTCAGTCGCGCAATAGGGCACAGGAGGGATACTCGGATATTGATGTCCAGCTGAAGCGTCGCTACGACCTCATTCCAAATCTGGTGGAGTCGGTAAAGGGCTACGCCTCACACGAAAAGACGGTCTTTGAGGACGTCACAAAGGCGCGCTCGAACGCCATGCAGGCGACCGGTACGGATAAGGCTGGCGCGGAGAATCAGCTCTCGGGTGCCTTGAAATCACTTTTTGCGGTCGCGGAAAATTATCCTGACCTTAAGGCGAATCAAAACTTCCTTAGTTTGCAGAATGAACTGACCGACACGGAGGATAAGATCCAGGCTGCCCGCCGTTTTTACAACGGCATGGTCCGCGACTTCAATACCAAACTTCAGGTCTTCCCGACAAATATCTTCGCGAGCATGTTCGGTTTTACCAAAATGGACTTCTTTGGCAATGACCTGAGTGACGCAGAGAAGCAACCGGTCGCGGTCAAGTTCTAAAACGCTATGGGGCATATGTTTTTGGGTCATAGAAGATTAAATGCCCAAAAAAACAGAGAGTAGGCTTCTGTAGTCATGCGAAGACGAATGCCTACAGAAGCCTACTCTCTGTTTTGTTAAATATTAATTAAAACTATGGCTGCTAATTTATATACATTACAATCTTCGAATGTTCGGCGCACGTGGTTATTGTTCGTCGTATTTTTTTTGGTCGTCATCGGGCTTGGGTATGCGATCTCGATGTATTACGGAGACCCGAGTTTTTTGATCTTTGCCATCATTTTTAGCGTCGTCTATTCATTTATCAGTTATTATTCGTCCGCGTCAATCGCGCTCTCGCTTGCAAAGGCGAAGCCGGTGACGAAGGCGGATAATCCGATGCTGTACAACCTGGTGGAAAATCTTACGATCGCCGCCGGTCTTCCGATGCCGAAGCTGTATATCACGCCGGAAATGCAGATCAACGCGTTTGCGACGGGTCGCGACCCGCAACATGCGGCGGTGGCGGTGACGCAGGGCGCGCTCGAGCGTTTGAATAAGACGGAGTTGGAGGGTGTGCTTGCGCATGAGCTTTCGCACGTGGGCAATCGCGACATTTTGGTTTCTACCGTGGCTGCGGTGTTGGCGGGGATCGTCGCACTCATCGCGGATATCTTTTTGCGCTCGCTCTTTTTGGGCGGCATCGGCGGCGGACGTGGTCGGGGCAACGGCGAGGCACAGGAAATATTTTTCATCGCCGCAATCGTGCTTTCCATTCTGGCGCCGATCGGTACGATGCTGATTCAGCTCGCCATTTCCCGGCGCCGCGAATCGCTCGCGGATGCGTCGGGGGTTTTGCTCACGCGTTATCCGGAGGGGCTCATCTCCGCGCTGCAGAAGATCCAGCTTGACACAACGCCGATGGCGTCCGCCAAGGATTCCACCGCGCACATGTGGCTTGACACGCCATTCAAGGGAAAGGGTGCGTCGTGGTGGCACACGCTCTTTGCGACCCATCCGCCGATTGAAACTCGCATCAAGGCGCTACAGCAGATCTCGGGATAGCTTCTATCGCCGCGCGCTATTAGCATGCACTATAAATTTTCAAAAACCGTTGTCGTTGCGCTCGGCGGTTCTATCGTCTATCCCGATGGGATCAATGTGCAATTTTTGAAAGATTTTAAAAAATTTCTCGCGCCATTTTTGAAGCGCGGCGTTAAGTTCGTATTAGTGATCGGCGGCGGAAAGCTTTCGCGCAATTTTCAGGAGGCGGCGGAACGGGTAACCCGCGTGACTGACGAAGATAAGGACTGGATCGGCATTCACGCTACGCGTCTCAACGCGCACCTACTGCGCACGATTTTCTGCGCCGCCGCCGACCCGGTGATCATCGACGCGCGCGGGAAGATAAAAAAGCCTCGCGCGCCGGTGACGATCGCGTCTGGCTGGCGTCCAGGATGGTCGACGGATTATGTCGCCATGCGCATCGCGGCGGACTTTGGCGTGGGCGAAGCGATCATCGCCGGCAAGCCCGCGCACGTGTATAACAAAGATCATGCAAAGTTTGCCGACGCGGTGCCGTTCAATGAGCTCACCTGGCGCGAATATCGTAAGCTGATCCCCGCCAAATGGAAGCCGGGCCTGCACGCGCCCGTCGACCCCGTCGGTGCCGCGCTTGGCGCGCGCGAAGGCCTGAAGGCCATCATCATCGACGGTCGCAATCTACCGAACTTCCGCGCGCTCTTGAATGGAAAGGAATTTAACGGTACTATCATCGGAGCATAAAGGAAGAATAAGGAGAGGTGTGCGAGCGGTTGAAACAGCGATCCTGGAAAGATCGTATGTCCGAAAGGGCATCGAGGGTTCGAATCCCTCCCTCTCCGCAATAGGAGTAACTAAATCTTTTTCAGAAAAATTTAACCGCGCTTCGCGGAGCGAAGCGTATGGTGTGGTGGGGGTAGAAACGAGAATACGATTTTTTAGAGAAAGGTTGGAGTCGAAGATTTTTTGGAGGGAGAGTTTTTTGGAGGAGAGGTCGGCATTTTTTGCTGTTTCGTCCAGTAATGAAGCGTCGTGTATGAAATCCCGCAGGGGTTGGAGCCAAAGCGTGGCGTCGTGTTCCAGTCGGGCGATCTGTTCTTCGGCCGACTTCCTCTCGGACATGAGATCGCGCTTGCGGGCAAGGAAGGTATCTCGGTCTATATCCTGCTCGGAATAGAGATCGACGAAGCGGCTCATCTTGGCGTCCAGTTGGGCAATCTTCACTCGCAGGTCTTGGATGGCTGTTCCGGCAACGGACTCCGCTTTCCGTTCGTCTTCGTCGGCCATGCGATACAGCTCATCCGCCCACCCTACGGGCAAGGCATACGTTGAAAGCAGGGCAGATAGTTGGGTACTCAACGTCTCCTCGCGGATATACGACTGCGAGCATGAGCCGCGCTTCTTGGTACAGCGATAATAGAC
>CAVVHF010000026.1:0-6887 GCA_963747905.1 uncultured bacterium
CCGCTACGCTTTACTTTACGCGTGAAAGTATACAAAAGCGACTGCCCTGATTCCCCTTCCTTTTTTCGTGCTTCTATTGCCATAGGAGACAGTATAAATGAGGAATGATGATTTTGCAAGATGCGACTATTTCGACCTCCACTCCCGCGTCGCCGAACTGGAACAAAAAGCTAGTCTCTAAAATCTCTTTACGCAGATCATCAGAAATAGAAACAGCACATGTTTTTTCGGCCGTTGTTTTTTAACATTGGGCCGAAAAAAGCATGTGCTGTTTCTATTTCTGACGCTTTTTTATCTCCTCTACCAGTTTCTCCAGCGGCACCGCCTCTTGTAGCCCATTCACGAGATCGCGGACGATGATGCTATTCTCGTAAATCTCCTTTTGGCCCAAGATCAACGCCAACGCGATACCTTCCTTGTCCGCAACTTTCAACTGCGCTGCCAATGATTCTTTTGATAACGACTCGGCCACCAAAAACCCACGGTTGCGAAGATCCTTCAAAATGGCGAATGCTTTTTTCTTGGCGAGCGCGCCGGCGTGCGCGAGGAACACACGCTTGCCGGACTTTCCACCGACCGCGATCTCTTTCGCGCGCATAACGGCGATCAACCGCTCCATGCCAGCGGCGCCGCCCATCGCGGGCGTTAGATGTCCTCCGATCGTTTCCATTAAATAATCGTAGCGTCCACCTGCGGCCAATGCCCCGATTTGCGCCTCGTTGCCATCGGCATATATCTCGAACACCGTGCGGCTGTAGTAGTCCAAACCGCGCACAAGATGGTGGTCAAGCTCATACGGAATGTTTACCTCATCTAAATATTCCAACACCGACTTGAAATGCGCGCTGCACATCACACAAATCTTATCCAAAAAGTTCGGCGCCTTATCCTTGAGAGCGACGCACCCCGGCTCTTTACAATCAAGTAGCTTAAGCGGATTCGCCACGAGTCGGCGCTGGCAATCCTCGCACAGCGCCGCCTCGTGGTTTTTATAGTATGCGGTAAGCTGTTTTTTATAGATTGGTCGGCAGACACGGCAACCGATAGAATTTACTTTTACGAGAGAATTCTTAATCTTGAGCTCGTTGAGCAGGTCCCAAAAAAGTGCGATGACTTCGGCGTCATAGATTGGATCGTTCACGCCGCCCAGTGTCTCGAAATCGATCTGCGTGAACTGCCGGGCGCGGCCGAGCTGCGGGCGCTCGTGGCGGAAGATCGGCCCCATCGCAAACAATTTCTGTGGTTGGCCAAGGCGCGAGAGCCCGTGTTGCATATAGGCACGGGAAATGCCTGGCGTGTACTCCGGCCGCAAAGCCAGAGAATCGCCGCCCTTTGTTTTGAGTGTATACATTTCCTTTTGCACCACGTCGCTCTCCTCGCCGGACGTCTTATTATAGAGCTCGGCGAATTCCAAAATCGGCGGCTCAATCCGCGAAAACCCATATACCGAAGCGAGCGATCGCGCCACACCCTCGATCTTTTCCCAATACGGCTCGTCGGAGGGCAGCACGTCGTGCATCCCTTTTGCGGATTGAAACGTGTGTACGACTTCCTTTGGCTTTTCTTTTTCTTGTTGAGGGTTAGACATGATGATGGTTATGAAGACGACGGCAACGTTGACGCACTATACTGCGGAGCGCTAAAAACCTGGATCGCATTGAATGGCCAAAGCCGGAACCGCACCAACCCCACAATGTTGCTCGCAGGGAGCGGCCCCCAACTACGTGAATCGTAACTCACCGCGCGGTTGTCGCCCATCATGAAGTATGAGCTCGAGGAAAGCGTAGTATCTTCATCCCCCGATGTAATTGTCCCCGACGGCAAATACGACTCGTTCAGCATAAACCCGTTGGGATTCTGCTGGTTATAGATCGTGATTGTATCGTTCTTGATGACCACGCGCTCGCCCGGCAGGCCGATAACGCGCTTAATAAGATAGGTAGAATAATCGCTCACGTCGTGGAACACCACCACCTCGCCGCGCTCCGGCGGCCGGATACGGTAGGTTAACTCGTCGGTCAACACATAATCGCCATTGGAGAACGTAGGCACCATGCTGGTGCCGCTCACGAGGAATGGCTGGACGAGGAACGACCGCACAATGAACACCGCAGCAACGGCGATGATGGCAATCTCCAACACCTCGAGCAGCGACGCGAAGAACTTTCTCATGTGGTAGGTTAAGTGTACTCATTATATAGAAGATGCAATATAATAATCAAGCATGGATCACACGCTTATTATCGGGCTGGGAAACCCCGACCCAGCGCTCGAAACAACGTACCACAACGTAGGTGCGCTCGCGGTGCAGTGGATCGCGGAACACGCGGCGGAAAACGGCGGAGGCGCAGCGGTCGCGCCAAAATTCCGCGCACATAAGGACACTTTCGCGTACACAAAATCCAGAACATATATCTTTATCCGCCCGCTCGTCTTTATGAATGAATCGGGTCGGGCGGTCAAAGACGCAATGCGTGTCTTTGGCGCCAGCGCAAAGGATATCGTCATCATCCACGATGACAGTGATATCCCCGTCGGTGGGATCAAGCGCGTAACCGGTGGCGGCTCCGCCGGGCACAATGGCATACGCTCCATCATTGACCATCTCCACACCGAGGACTTCGCGCGCATCCGCATCGGCATCCGCGCGGCAAACGAAGCACATCGAAAGAAAGCCGGCGACTTCGTGCTGTCCCCTATCACCGCCGCCGACAAAAAAATATTCGATGACGTATTCAAGAAAATCGCCGAATTGCTCTCCTTTGGCGCTCTTCTAGAATCCCAAGGATGAAAGCGGAAATGCCATCGAAAACGTATACCCACTTCCGCTCTGCTGGATATTCAGCAACGGCAGGTTAACCGTCCCAAAATGGGGATCACTTTGGATCGCGTTCCGAAACGCGCCTATCTGCGTTTCCGATAACGCCGTGCCTGCGACAAGAATGGGAGTGTCGGCGGACTGGAAAGAGATATGGCTGACGGTTATCCCATTCGCCGCCGCGGTAGTATTGATATCCTCGATCATGAGATAGTTGCGGCTGACCTGGGCCTCCGCGCCGGCAACCAACGCCACCGACTGGTTAAATGCCATAGAAGATGCCGTGAACGTTGCGATCTGGGCCAATTCATTCCCCGGCTGGATGAACCCCGCCGATGATTCTATATTCGCCTTCGTCGCACCCAAGAAATTATCGGCAAGCGCAAGTATGATAACGAGGCACCCAAGGACGACGGGGATAATGACACGCCAAAAGGCGAAAAAATCTACTGCCCGCTCCTCATAAAAGGCATCCATCGCACCACCGCCAGAGAGATTTATTTCTTTGTCCTTTAGGTCGGTATGAAGACCGCGCAGAGCGCAGCCAAAGGCTACTAACCATTCCGGAGAGATCTGCTGATCCATAGCAAGCGCGAATGGAACGACCGGTAGCGAAGACGATGTTTGGATCGCCTCTACGGCCTCGCTTCCAAACGCCACGGTGGACAAAATTACTCCGGCAAGCGGATCCGGCCAATGCTGGGAGTAAAAGTTCAATACCTGGCGCGTGCTCGAGGCCAACGCATCCTTGAACTTCTCGAAAGTTATCTGGCCTTTTTCATCGGCGATGCCCGCCCATGGAGTCGCATATTCAAAATAAAGATTGCCGTTTCGAATAACGAGAAAATCAATGCCGGTGCCGTCAACGTCGGTCAGTAAATATGATTTTCCCTTCTCCATGCCAGCACCTTTTTCGCGCAAGGCTCGCGCGAGCGCAAGCGCGCGGGACTCGACACCTACCGCGACAAATCCGGCGGCATAGAGCGTCTCCGTCATTCCATCCACAATGGCCTTGTCCGCAAAAGCCGTGGCAATCTCGGAACGGAGGGTTGCTTCATCACGGCTCAAGAGTTGCCAGCCGAAATACGCGTGGGAAATATCCACCGGAGAGATCATCTGAACGTTGAGCTCAATGGCCTTATCAAAATCTTCTCCCTCCATGACCGGCAGGGTAAAAACCTGGCTATACATATTGACCGAGCTCATTGCGACAAACACATTCAGGATCCTTTTTTTTCTCTTTGCCGCCGGCAATTTTGACCTTAGCTCCTGTAATGCGGCGGCAAATGCCGGCTTGTCTTTGATAACCCCCTTTTCCATAATGCCGGGCGCAAGACGAATCGTTTCCATCTGCCATGCATTCCGATAAAGATAGGCAAGACGCAACACTTGGTCGTTCACCTCGAGACCGTCCGGATAGACGCTGATCCGCAAGAGGGAAAGAAGTTTTTGGAAATAGATTTTTATCATTGGATATCGGTCCACGAAACGATGCTTATCTGCCCCGTAGATGCATTTTCAGAAACGACGACGCTGATTTTTTTGGCGTGGCCAGAAACCGTCGCCACGGAAAGAATAGCGACAAGGCCGGCGGAAGGCGAATTCTGCGTGACGGTAACGGTCGCCGTTACGGAGCTCGTGGATGAGATGGTGTAAGGCCCCAACACGGCGGTGGAGAATGCCGCATTTCGGTCGAGCTGTAAGAGGGCGTCCTCCGCGCCCGCAGTGGCGGCCGCCTCCGCATTGTACGACGCCGCGGCGCCGTACCCCGTGTCCACGTAGGACAGCGTAAGGAACGCTATTAAAATAGCGGCTATCGCGAGGATCCCTCCGATAAAGAACGTCAACGTGAGAAACGCCTGGCCTCTCTTACGATCCATACCAATTATTATATCCTTTTTAGCGCGGGCACGACGGTAGAAAAAAGTCATCGAAAGCCCAGCGATCGCCACGACCGCGCTCATGCACAAAAAGAAGGAGTCTGAAAACACTTGGTCTTTGTAAAAAAGGGCGTGGCTCACACGATTATTATATCTCCTTCGATAAAAAGAAACTACTTGGAAGATATCTTTCCCCGCCTAGAGCGCGGAGGAAACGTACGAACGCAGTTGAGTAATGTCCACCGCCCGGATAAGCGAAGAGCCCGGCGTAAGGGTTGTATCCGTATACGTTGGAGCGGATTGTCCACACGCCACATAGACATCCGCGAGTGCGGTGCGAAGATCGGTGATGTCTACTGCTCGGATCGACGATACTCCCGGGGTAATTGTCGGGTCGGCATAAGAATAATCTGAAAGTCCGGCGTCGGCGCTCAGGGAATCAATATCGTTTCTTAATTCGGTGATATGCACCGCCCGGATCGGTGTGATCCCTGGAGTAATCGTAGGATCAGTGAAGGTAAATGAGAACGGGCCTGTGCATGTCGTTGGGGTCACTATACTCCCAGACCACACATCGTTAAACGAGGAATATGAACCATTCGTGCCTCCCATGATCCACAGTTCGTTGTTGAATGTGAGAACAGATGCCCCGGTGCCTCCCCCCGAAGTCAGGCTATTCGTATTCGCTTTGGTCCAGGTAGCGCCATCAGAGGAATACCAAGCGCTGCCACCAGAATCTATGACCCACATCTCGTTGTTGGCAACGGCGAAAGATTCGCTGGAACTGAATGGCCAAGTACTCGGTCCTATACTTCCCGATGGCCATGAGGCATTCGCAGTGACTTCGGTCCAATTGACGCCGTCAGAAGAAGACCAGATATCGTTGTAGGTAGAGATGTAATGAGGGTAGGTGGAAGCCAGACTAAATCCTCCCATGACCCACATCTTGCCGTTGAATACGAGGGCGGAGGCGTAGGCTCTTTTTGACCACGGGGCGCTTGTAGTGACTTCGCTCCAATTGACGCCGTCAGAAGAAGACCAGACATCGTTGTAGTATGTGTCATCTGAAAACTCTCCCCCCATGATCCACATCTTGCCGTTGAACACAAAAGCAGAAGCTCCATCCCTTGTCGGCCACGGGGCGTTTGCCGTCGCTCTGGTCCAATTGACACCGTCAGAAGAAGACCAGACGTCGCTATTGGTGCCGTTTTCACTTCCACCCATGATCCACATCTTGCCGTTGAATACGAGCGCGGCGGCTCCATCCCTCGCTGGCCACGGGGCGATTGCAGTATCTTCGGTCCAGCTTGCCCCATCAGGAGAAGACCAGACGTCCGTATAGTAGGGGGTATCGGTGCTATGCGTTTCAACTCCGTCGCCACCCATGACCCACATCTCATTGTTAAAGACGAGTGTTGAAGCACCATATCGCTCCGGCCATGGAGCAATCTCAGCTGCCTGGGTCCAGGTGGCACCGTCGGACGACGACCAGACTTTGTCATATTCAGGACCGCCGTTCATGATCCATAGTTTGCCGTTGAACCCGGTGAGATACCCATCAGCCACCACATACGGCGGGTTACTGGTCGCCTCGGTCCAGGTGTTGCCGTCCGAAGAAGACCAGATTCCGTAGCCATTGCTGTAAGCCACCGCCCATATCTTGTTATTAAACGTAGTCATTGACTCCGCCGGAAGCGGAACCCCATTCGTCTCCTCGGTCCAGTTAACGCCATCAGTAGAATACCAGAGAGGGTCTTCATCGGAATCCGTAGCCCACATCTTTCCGTTGAGCACAAAGAAAAATCCATTATTCGCATAACCAGACCCTCTCGTGCCAAAGACCCATGGCCATGGACCATTATTGCTCACCTCGGTCCAGGTGGCGCCATCGGACGATGACCATATTTCATTGCCGGAACCGGAATCTATGATCCATAGCTCACCATTGTATGCAACGGCAGCGACGGCTGCTCCCGCAGGAAACGCGGCATTCGCGGTCGCCTCAGTCCAGGTGGCTCCATCAGAGGAAGACCAAACATCGTTATATCCATTTCCCCCTATGATCCATAGCTTGTTATTGAAGACGACAGGAGTCACACCGTTTCTCGCTTTCCATGGGGTGTTTGCGTCAACCTCCGTCCAATTGGTACCGTCAGAAGAAGACCAGACATCATTGTTCGCACCATACA
>CAVVHF010000027.1:0-11365 GCA_963747905.1 uncultured bacterium
TCTATGCGCCGATCAGCACGTTCGAATGATCTATCAGGGCCTTTCATAATAATAGTGAAAGTATAACACCAATTTTGATAAGGGGAAGTGTACAGGGGGCATGTTCCATAAATTTGAGTGGTAGGAATTTTGCCGCTTTTATTGTACCATCGTAGGAACGGGCCGTAGTATACCGGTAGTACGAGCGCATGGGGTGCGTTTAGAGCGGGTCCGATTCCCGCCGGCCCGACAATAAAAATAACGGTAATGTCTTTCCTCTTGTGCGAAGACGAATTCGCTCAAAGGCATTACGGTATAATAGAACAATGGAAGAAACATTCATCTTGAACGCGACGAACGAGCTCACGGAGCACATCGTTTACCATAAGCTCGCGCTGATGGAAAAAAATCTGGAGAACCGCGCCGCGCTCGAGCGCCTTTCGGCCCAGGAACTGACGCACTACGAATTCTGGAAGTCGCTCCTGCCGTCGGCGGCGCTGCACAAGATCCGCGTGCGCGGCGCCACCGCTTGGGCAATCCCCTTTTTGCGCGTCGTATTCGGCGTGACATTCGTCACAAAGCTCCTCGAAACGCACGAAAAGGATTCACAGCAAAAATATCAGGCGCTCGTGAGTGCGATCCCGGAATCGCACCACGAACGTTTCCTGCAAATAATAGCGGATGAGAAATCCCACGAGCGGGCGCTGATCGCACAGCTCAAAGAAAAACGCCTTGGCTACATCGGCTTCATCGTACTCGGCCTCGCCGACGCGATCGTCGAAATCACGGGCGTCCACGCCGGATTCCTCGGCGTCACCGGGTCGACACTCATTGCGGGCGTCGCTGGCATCATTGTGGGATTCTCCGCGGCCATCTCCATGGGTTCGGCATCGTACCTGCAGGCAAAGCAGGACATCGCAAAATCGGCGGTGCTTTCCGGATTCCTCACGTGGGCATCGTACTTCTGCTCCGTCGTCCTGCTCGCACTCCCCTACTTTTTAATCCGCATGATGATCCCCGCGTTCATCACCTCAACTTCGGTCGGCATCCTGCTCGTCGCGGGCTTCACCTTCTACGGCGCGATCGCCTTCGACCGGAAATTCTGGCGCGAGTTTGCCGAAACCGTCGGGCTGATGCTCGGCACTGCGCTCGCCACGTTCTTACTCGGCCTCATCGTCGGTAGCGTGTTTCACATCAATACCGGAAGCTTTTAAACTGTCATTTTCCCCCTTGGATTCAGCAAAAGGGACCTCCTTTCCCAGCGGTCACGTTCCCACGTGGCATTTCCGCTGGGAAAGGAGGTCCCTTTTGCTGAATCCCGTCAGATTTCTGGCGTAACAGCCAGGTGGGTAAGCTCAACTGCAGCCCACGGGCGACAGAGATTTGCTTTCCCCTTTAATATTGTTTGATCCGAAATCTGCGCGGGATCTAACTCTATTATACCACTGCGGCGGCGAAAGTTATCAATGGGGACAACGCCATCCCGCTGGAAAAACGCACGAAGTTGTAGTAATATCAGCTTACTATGAAGCCCCAGACCCGAAAGCGCATATTCTATGTGTTTATTCTTTTATTTGTGGTCATCGGTGCCGTCGTTATGCTCTACGCCGAAGGATGGCGCATCAATCTCTCCACGCTCGACGCTGAGAAGGCCGGCGGCATCTATGTACGGTCCTATCCCAATAATGCGCAGATCACGCTCAACGGAAAACCCGTCCAAAACCAATCGGCATTTTTGAGCCCCGGAACATTCATCTCCGGACTTTTCCCAAAAACGTACACCCTGACGCTTTTAGCCTCGGGCTATGACACATGGACGGAAAGCGCGCCAGTCGTCCCGTCGCTCGTTACCGAAATGAAATACGCCGTGCTCGTGCCAAAAACGGCGACGAACGTCGCCACCACCACGCCGGCGGTCGCCGACTACTTTGAGGCGAACGGCGACGCGGTCGTGGCAAACGCAAGCGCGACGATTACCTGGCTCGGCAAGATCATTGGATACGGTACGGTCACAAGCCACAGCACCGATCTCAAAACCGCGATCATCCGCACGGTGAACGCGCACATCGGCACCACCACATACTCGCTCTATGACTTCACCGCTGCCACGAGCACGAACCTTTCCGCATTGCTCAAACAATCAAATATCGCATCCACACCATCCACTAATATTTTTGTCGATCCGTACGACGACACAAACATCATCGCGCAAACCCCCGCCAAGATCGTGGGCATCGATTCTGACACACACCGCGCGACCGCCATCGATACGGCACCCACGGGAGAGACGATCGAATCTCCGATCGCCGTCTCGCCGTCCGTGATGGCATGGGCGCGCTATTCAGCGGGCACATCAACAACATTCGCCGCCGGCACGTCGCAGGTCTTCGTCTATGATAAATTTTCTGGCGATATGACCGATAGTTCTCTCGTCATCAATGGCCCGATCAAGCAACTCGCGTGGGTGCGGAACAACGTCCTCGGCATTCTCGCAAGCGACAACACGCTCTATGTATATAATGTGCCGAACGAGCAACTCACGACGCTTGCCGATGATGTGAAACAGTTCTATCCTACCGCCGACGGTTCCACGGTTGCCGCGCTCGAATATCACAGCCTTGAGGTATTCGCGTCCAACAGCTTGCTGGATTATTATCGCTTCAATCTGCCCGATGCGGCCGATATACAGGGGCTCACGTGGTATAAGGACGACACCCATCTCTTTGTGCAATATCCCGACTACGTTGCCTTCCTCGATCTCGCCGACACCGCGATGAAAAACCTTACCACCGTCTCGCTCGGCACCGACCCGTCCTATGATACGCAGGGAAATTCGCTGTACCTTATCGACAACGGGCAGAAGCTGTTGCGATTCGATTTTCCGCAATAGGATTATTTTCCCGCCTCAATTTCCAACAACCGATTGTATTTCGCCACACGCTCGCCGCGCGCAGGAGCGCCGAGTTTAAAACCGTCCGCAGCGACGCCAAAGGCGAGATCCGCAATAAAATCATCGTTTGTCTCGCCACTGCGATGCGATACGACGACTGCCCAACGGTATTCGCGCGCGAGGCGCACGGCGTTCAATGTTTCTGTGACGGTCCCTATTTGGTTTGGTTTTATGATGACGGCGTTCACGCTCTTCTTCGCATACGCCATCTCCATGCGGTCAGTGTTCGTGGTGGTAAGGTCGTCGCCTGCGATCCAGAGCTTTGACCTTACATTAACGCCGCTTCCAACATTTCCTGCCATGAATGCCGCAAAGTTTTTGAAATCGTTTTCGCTGAACGGATCCTCTATATAGAGCGGCGAATATTCCTTTATCAGTTTTTTATACGTGTTGTTGAGTTGCTGGCGCGTTAACCCCTTGACGTCCGTCGCGGCGGCGTCAATTCCGAAATCTATTTTTTTATCCAATTTTAATTTTTTTGCCACGGCCCGAAGCATCAAGAACGGCTCCAAGTCGTTCTTGAAGTTCGGCGCAAAGCCGCCCTCATCGCCAAGATTGCTCGCGCCACGGCCCTTCGCCTTCACGAGCGCCACACCAAGCGCGTGATAGATCGCAGCGCCCACATCAACCGACTCCCTGAATGTGCGGCACTTCGGAACTATTAAATATTCCTGAAAATGCAGATTATTGCCCGCGTGCAAACCGCCGTTCACCACATTCATAAAGAGTCGCGGATGCAGCGCGGTCGCGGTCGGATCCACCCAGATGCCGTATTCATCGCGCACGTGCTTCCAGAGCGGCACTTTCTTGGTGCGCGCAGTGGCGCGGAGAAATGCAATGGAAACGGCGAGGATTGCATTCGCGCCAAGGCGTGATTTGCTCGACGTGCCATCAAGCCGTACCAAGAACTCATCCACCGCTGCCTGGTCTAAGAAATCCTTGTGGATGATGCGCGTCGCGATCGTGGTGTTAATGTTCCTCACCGCCGTCGCCGCGGGCAGGGCGCGTGCCTCGGTGGCACCGGTACTCTTCCCCTGCGGCACGCTCGCTATCGCGCGGATACCGTTCTGCAGTGTGAGCGTTACTTCTACGGTCCACTGTCCGCGGGAATCAAGGATGGGCCGTGCGCTGAGGGAGCTTACTTTCATACTGTGATTGGAGCGGACGGTTGTTCTGGCAGCTTCACAACGTTAATCGGCGCACCGTTCGCGAACGCAACGATGTTATCGATTGTGGTATCAAGGATGCGCAGGAACGCCTCGTGCGTATTGAACGCGTTGTGCGGGGTCACGATGACATTTGGCATGCCGATTAGTTCCGCGTCAATACGCATATCGCCTTCTTTCATCATCGCCTCTTCCTCGAGCACATCAACGCCAACGCCGGCGAGCGTACCATCTTTGAGCGCCACCACCAGCGCCGCCGTTTCCACGATCGCACCGCGCGCAGTGTTCACAAGGAGCGCTCCTTTCTTTATCAAATGAACATTACCCATATTGATGAGGTGGTGCGTCGACGGAAGATACGGCGCATGCACCGTGATGATATCGCTTTGCGCGAGCAGATCCTCGAGTGAAAGATACGTGAATCCCATTTCCTTCGCGAACGCATCGTCGTGATAGACGTCATATGCCACGATGTTCATATTGAATCCTTTCGCCATGCGGACCGCATGCTTGCCGATATGGCCAGTGCCGACGACGCCGATCGTCTTGCCGGCAAGATCGAAGCCGCACAGGTCTTCCGTCGAAAACTTATGCTCGTCGCGTACGCGCAATTCCGCTTCTATCATCTTGCGCGAAAGCGCGAGGATCAGTGCGAACGCAAATTCGGCGACCGTGTTCTCGCCGTACGTCGGCACGGATGAGACAGGAATCCCGCGCGCGCCCGCGGCGGCGAGATCGACATGGTCGAAGCCCGTAGAGCCCGTCGCGATGAACTTAAGCTCCGGCAACGCCGCGATCACATCAGCACTCACCGGCGAATCCATAAACACGCCCGCGATATCAAAGCCCGCGGCCTTGTCATCCGCCGCCGGAACCATATCCTTGCTTAAAACATCATCCACGAATGCCACTTCGACCCCTGCCGTCTTCAATTTTTCGCTGCCCGACAGATACGCCTTCGCCTCCTCCCCCCACTTGCCACAGTTAAAAAATGTTGCTTTGTGTATCATAGGGATATTATACACCAAAAAGTTCATAGCAGATGTTCGCTTGTGTGGACAGAGCCGGCTTCGAACCCGCTTCCCCGTTTGGCACAAAAACAGCCGCATTTGTTGCAGCTGTTTTTGTGCCAAACGGGGTTTTCGCCTACAGGTTGTGTAGACCCTAGCTATTTGGAACGCTTCCTCCCCTTCATCTTCGCCTCCTCCTTTGCGATCGCGATCGTGGTCGACACGACGGTGTCCGGATTGAGCGAAATACTCTCGATACCGCGCGTCACGAGGAACTGCGCGAAGTCCGGATAGTCCGACGGCGCCTGGCCGCAGATGCCGATGTATTTCTTCCGCGCGCGGCACTTCTTGATGATGTCGCCAATCAAAATTTTCACCGCCTCGTTATTCTCGTTCGCGATCTTCGTTACGATGCCGGAATCGCGGTCGAGTCCGAGCGTCAGCTGAGTAAGATCGTTTGAACCGATAGACATGCCATCGAAAATATCCAGGAATTTGTCCGCGAGCAGAACATTCGACGGGATCTCACACATCACGTAGATCGGCGTGGCGGTTTGCTTCGCACTCAATTTAAATTTCGATCCCTTCGCGTGCGCGATGTAATTCGTGATCAATCCCGCCTCCGCCATCGTCTCCTGGACTTTAATACCCTCGTCCACCGTGCGGCAGAACGGCACCATCGGGATCACATTCGTGAGTCCCATCTCCTCGCGCACCATCTTCATGGCTGCCACCTCCATCATAAACGCCGGCTTGAACTTGGGATCGTAGTACCGCGATGCGCCGCGCCAGCCGAGCATCGGATTTTCTTCCTTCGGTTCGTACACTTCGCCGCCAAGCAGTGTGCGATACTCGTTCGTCTTGAAATCCGAGAAGCGCACGATCACTTTGCGCGGGAAAAACGCCGCACCGATCTTTGCGATGCCGAACGCGAGGTTGTCGATATAGTATTGCTTCGGATCCTTCCAGCCGACGATCTTTTTTTCAATTGCGGCGCGCACAGCCGGAGTCAGATCCTTCATATTCAACAGCGCCATCGGATGCAATCCCATCTTGGATGCAATGATAAATTCCTCGCGCGCGAGACCCACGCCATCATTCGGCAAGAAAGAAACCTCGAATGCGCTATCCGCAACGGCGACGTTCACCATCACTTTCGTTTTCGTCTTCGGGATCTTCTTGAGGTCATGGTTCACCACTTTGAACTTCAATGCGCCCTTATAAACATTCCCGCCGCTGCCAGTGGTGTCCACCGTAATTTCATCGCCCGTTTTTATAAGTTTTGTGGCGCGCTCCGTCCCCACGATCGCCGGAATGCCAAGCTCGCGGCTAACGATCGCCGCGTGCGATGTGCGTCCACCTTTGTCCGTCACGATTGCCGACGCCATCTTCATGATCGGTTCCCAATCCGGGTCGGTCATCGTCGTTACGAGAATCTCTCCCTTCTTAAAATCACCAATATGCTTTGCCTCCAAAATAATATGCGCCTTGCCCGTTGCGATCTTGGACCCCACCGACGCACCGGTCAGCATCGGCGTCTTCGTCTCGAGCGAGATATATTCCGTAAGCTTCGAAAAATCGCGGCCGGCCTGGATCGTCTCCGGGCGCGCCTGCACGATGTAGATCTGCCCCGTCACACCGTCCTTCGCCCATTCCATATCCATCGGCGTCCACTTCTTATAGTGGTCGGTGTAATGCTTCTCTATAATAGTGCCCCATGTGGCGAGTTGGGCAACTTCTTTATCCGTTAATACAAACGTATCGCGCTCTGCCTCGCTCGTGTTCACGATCTTCGTCTGCTGGATGTCCGCAACGCCAGTGCCCGTGCGCGGATGATAGATCATCTTGCGCAACTTTACGCCAAGTTTGCGCTCGATAATCGGGCGCTTCGTGCCCATCTTCAACCCTTCCTTCCAGATAATAAATTCGTCCGGCGTCACCTCGCCCTTCACGATCATCTCGCCGAGGCCCCACGAACCGTTGATGATGACGATATTCGGGAATCCGGATTCCGTGTCCACTGAGAACATGACTCCCGAGCACGCCTTGTCCGAGCGCACCATTTTCTGCACGCCGGCACTTAACGCGATCTTCAAGTGATCGAAGCCGCGGTCCGCGCGATACGAGATCGCGCGGTCAGTGAAGAGCGATGCCATGGTCGCGCGCACCGCGACGCATACTTGTTTCGCACCACGGATACCGAGATAGCTCTCCTGCTCGCCCGCAAAGCTCGCGCCCGGCAGGTCCTCCGCCGTGGCGCTTGAACGCACCGCCACGTCCGCATCATTGCCATAGCGCTTTTCAATAAAGTTTTTATATGCAGCCGCGATGTCATCGTTCAAGTCGTCCGGAAATTCGGTAGCGACCATCTTTTCGCGGATCAGCTTGCCCACGCGCTCAAGCTCTTTTAAATTCTTGGTGTTGAGACCCTTTAGCGTTTCTTTGATGAACTTGTCGAGGCCGGTGCTGGCTAAAAAATAATAATACGCATCGGCGGTGACGGTGAATCCCGATGGCACCGGAACACCTTTCGTGCCGAGCGTCTGGATCATCTCACCGAGCGATGCGTTTTTGCCGCCGACCATCCCAACATCTTTAATGCCGACTTCCTCAAATTTTAATATGTATTTTTTCATGATTTTATAATTTTAATGCAATGATCAAATCGGAGACATTCGATCCTGTGTCTCCGGTCATCACATAATTGCCGATCTTTTCGAACAGCGCATACGTATCATCCGCCGCACGGAAAACTTCCGGGTCGATGCCCGCATCGGCAGCTGCCCTTTTGGTTATTGTATCACAGATCGCGCCTGCAAATGCACCGTGATCGCGGCCATCGGATGCAAATGACAGTATCTCTTCGCCATCAGCCACAAACCGTAGTGCGGAGACGCATAATTGCAGATTTCTCCCGCCACGGCCAGCGGGATTATGAATCGTCACCGTCGTCTCGCCCGCCCACAAAAGCACCGAGTGCGCCGGAATGGCGTGAACCGCTTCCACAATCATCTTCCCTGCCTCATCGGCCTCACCCGTAAGTTCACTACTGCGGATCTCCGCCGCAAAACCAAGTTGTTCGGCAGACGCCTTCATCGCTTCGAGCGCGCCGTGATTCGACACTACGAGTACGTTCGAAACGCGCTCGAAATATTTATCTTCCTTTGGTGTTTCGATAAGCCCGCACGTTTCAAGGCCGCACGTTTTGAGAATATCGAACTTCGCGAGCACGGCCGCCGCATCAGCCACGGTCGTCACATCCTTTATCGTCGGCCCCGAAGCGATGAACTCCATGTTATCCCCCACCACATCGGAAAATATCAGCGACACTACCCGCGCAGGATACGCGTCCTTCGCCAGATTGCCGCCGCGCGCGTATGAAAGATGCTTCCGGATCGTGTTGATTTCCTGGATTGTCGCACCAGCGTCCATGAGCTCCTTCATGATCGGAACTTCTTCCATGTTCCCCTTCTTCTCCGGCAAAAATAATAACGTCGAGCCTCCACCGGAAATAATAAAAATAACAAGGTCACTCTCGGTCAGCCCCGCGAGCGCCGCGACGATCGCCTCGGCGGCGCGCATGTTCTCATCCGACGGGAGCGGATGGGTGCCGCAAAACGTTTTTATGTGCGCGAGTGCGGGACCCGTCTTTACATCCACCAATACTCCGGCCGCGATGCGATCGCCCAACACGCGCTCCGCGAATGTTCCCGCCTCGACGGCGCACTTTCCGATCGCGATAAAAATAATTTTTCCGACGGCCGCAAGATCGATATCCTGGCCGCCAAGCGAGAGCGTGTCGCCATCGAGATGCATCGCCTTTGCGAGCACTGCTTCCGTATCGATCGACTCATATCCCGCCTCGGCGATCGTAAGTAATGCCCGGCGCGCGTCCGTCGTCGCAAGTGCGTCAAAGTTTTGGATCTTCATACTTCAATCTTACCAGATTATCGCGCGCTCTTCCCGACCGCATCCGCGACGGTCGCATAGCCGTCCCGCGCGAGCAACTTTACCAACCCTCGATTGATCCGTTTGACCATCAGCGGTCCTTCATAGATAAGCCCGGTCACGAGCTGCACAAGCGATGCGCCCGCTTTGATCTTTTCATACGCGTCCTCCGCAGTAAATACGCCACCAAGACCGATCAAAGTATATTTCCCGTCGGTCTTTTTATAGATATGCCGGATCATCTCCGTCGTGAGCGTTTTTATCGGCGCGCCAGAAATCCCGCCTTCGGGAATGGCACCAAGCGCTTCCTTTGATGACCGCAAATGCAATATATCCCGATTTTTTGCAAGATTGGCGACGACGAATCCATCGACAAACGAATATCTCTCCACCACCGCAATGATCGCATCCACTTCTTCCATGGAAAGATGCGATGATATCTTAAGAAACACCGGTCGCTCCTTCTTTTCCTTCGCGATCGCAGCAAGAAGCGCGTCAAGCATCTGCGGATCCTGAAAGAGTACTCCATCCTGCGCGTTCGGACACGAGACGTTCAGTGTCACATAGGAAAAATGATGCGAAAGCATCCGATACGTCTCCACATAATCCATGACCGATTTCTCGCCCTTGATGTCCGCACGATTGGTCTTCGCGATATTGATGCCCACCGGAAAACGAAACTTCATACTTTCCAATCGTTTTCCGATTGCCTCCGCGCCGGTGTTCTTCAACCCATAATAGACGATGAGCGAGTGGTCATCCGGAAGGCGTGCGCAACGAAGCCCTTTATTTCCCTCGTAAGGAAACCGCGTGATCGCACCGACCTCCATAAATCCAAAACCGACCGACGGCATGATCTTCGTCAGCCTCACGTCTTTGTCGAAGCCAGCGCCGAGGCCGATGGGGTTTTTGAAGTTGATCCCCGCCACGCGCGTGACAAGCGACGGATGTTCATAATCACAACTCGCCGCCACGATCCATCGGGTGAACGGAGTGCTCCCCAGCAATCCGCCGAACCAGATGAAAAAATTATGGATGTGCTCCGGATCAATACGGAAGAAGATCGGTTTTAAGATTTTTTCATACATGATATTGATGCGCACCAACGCTCGAACGCGGCGTTATTATTTTGCCGCCGCAACCTCGGTGTGAATATCATCAATTTCGCATACTCCGCCTACGCACGCAAGCTCTTTTTTGACGTCCGTCGAATCCTCCTTTTCATAAAGCAATATTTGCGAGAAGTCGATCTGCGGAAGCGCAGCCGCCATTTCCTCGTAGCGCTCCTTGGTAATCTCTTCGTACGGCGCAAGCAGATACGCGTGGTTTTCACGCGGGAGGAACGAAAGGCCGCCGATCATCTCCCAATGCTCGTAGAGCCAGTTCGCCACTCCAATCCATTCGTTCTCGCCAATCGAGATCGTTTGCGACGGATTGTGTTCGGTGAAGTTTACCTTCACCTTCCGCCAATATTCCAATTGGTCGATCGCGCTCAGATCATCTTTCAACACCGCCCCTTCCGGCGCCTTGACCGGAAATTCAAAGACGAACGTGCTCGCCGACGAGATCGACTGCCCGACCTCCGGGAAGTACGGCACCTTCTGGTCTTTCATCATATGGAACAACGCGTCGCTCGAAGAAATGCGCACGCGGCGGATGTAATATGCCGCGTGGCGCGGATGCAGGCCCGATGCCGCATCCACCGTCTGCGAAACCGTGCCCGACGGCTTCACGCACGTAACGGACGAAGATGCTGGAATCCCAAACCTCTTTGCATACTCTTTATTCACTTCAATGGCGCGGTCGCGCAAGGTCATGAGCACCGCTTCGTTCCGCACCGCCGGACAGTCCCACTGGCCCGTGATCGAAACGCCAAGCAAGCGCTCAATATCGCAATTCTGCTTCCAATCCTTTGAAAGGTATGGGAAATAGGTGAGGGTTGACTGATAGGTACCAAGAATCGCAGCAATACGAATTTTCTTGAGCAGGCTCTCTTCCGTGTCTTCCGCGCGCGCCACCACCTCGGAAAGGTTGCAGAACTCTTTTGGCTGGAGAAGGATTTCGCCGCACGGGTTGGTACCGATCTTCAATATCTTCTGCCCGAGCAGGCGCTTGCGGCGCTTCGGGATTTGGAGCGCAAGGCTGCCACGGTTGAAAATGCCACGCTCGCCCGTGTGGCTCTTCGCGAGCGACAACCACTCTTCCATGAACTGCTCCGCATCCGGCTTGCGCGTATAGACGGCGGAATTGTTCGCCATCGAACGCTGGGGATCCGCAAAATAGAATTGTCCGCTCTTTGCCGTCTGCATCTC
>CAVVHF010000028.1:0-8685 GCA_963747905.1 uncultured bacterium
TGGTCGACTCCTCCCAACTTCCCCTGCGATGGCTCCTGCGAGGACGGTCTTCACGGCGGTATCGATCTCGTCGAGCAGGCCCTTCGCCCTCAGGGCCTCCGGAGCACTCGCCGCGCCCGCTGGAAGCCGACCGTCGGCGCGATGTCTACGGCAGCGGCGATGCGCTCGGCCTGTGTCCTTCGTCGTTCGTCTGCTCCAGCTTCAACGAACCCGTTGAGCGGCCACCTGTTTTGTTCTGCAACGACCTCGACAGCGAGGAGCGCTTATGTTGGGACAGTTAGGGTCTATGGCTATGCACCGAGCGGGCTAAAGGATACCCTGGACCCAGCAGCGAGGAGATCGATGCGGACAAGTCTGCATGCCTTGGTCGAGGATGGATCCACGCAAGCAGAAATCGTTTCGACGATAAAATAATCGAAAAAGAGAGATAAAGCTGAACATGCGGTTATTGTGGCCTGTTTGAGCATATACTCGGTGCGAGCCGCCGAATTGGGAGCCGCCGATGGGCGAGCCAAGCCGCCGGGTTGTTCGTGCCTTCGGTAGACTTGGCGCGCGGTGGCGCCGCCAATGTTCTTGACTTCAATTTTTTGCCGGTGAACGGCATTGGCGGCGAGGTTTGAGTTCAGAGCAACATCATCTTCGATTGTGCGGTAGTTCGACGTGCCCTCGACCTCTCGGGCAACGACCGTGATTGTGCCATCCTCGATCGAGGCGAAGATGACGTCGTCGGCATCCACCAGGAAGAGCCGTTGCTGCGTTTTCACCAGGAGCTTCACCGGCGGCGCTTTCCCCGCGCCCGATCTGACTGACGAGCGTCTCAGGCGCTCGGCTCGCCGACGCGCCGGCTTCGTGCCTTCTTGGCACGCTGGATGGCGCGGGCGAGACGGCTCTTATCGAAGGGCTTCAGCAAATAATCGATCAGCATTCACTTCAAACGCCTGGACAGCGTAGTTGTCGAACGCGGTCGGCGGAAAATGATCTGCCGGGGGTTTCGCTTTGCGGTCCGCGAGCTTCTTGATCACGCCGAAGCCATTAAGCCCCGGCATTTGAACGTCGAGGAATACGAGGTCTGGAGAGTGCTCTGATAGCAGCGAGGGCTTCCACTCCGTTTTTGCCCTGGCCAACAAGGCGCACATCGGGAAAACTCTTCGAGCAGGAACGCGAGTTAGTCGCGCGCCGGTTTTAGTCATCGACGATAAGCGTGTTCATAAGCATGAGCAGGCATGAGTTCAGGCCGCAGCCAGTATAAGCGACCGCGATTTCACGTTCAACCGTCAGGGTCCTCGTATAGCCTGCTAAAATGCCCTTTCGCGGTTTCCACACTCCTGGGGCAATCGGATATTCGACTCAACCGGAGGCGGTCTTGGCAAAAGGACGGGCAAAATTCTGAAGAGCAAGTCTCTATAAGGGCAAGGTGTTCAGTTTGCGGCGCGACACGGTAATCGAGCCGGGTGAGTGGCGCGGACCGCGATATTGTCGTACATCCCGGATCGGTGGTCGTGCTGCCGATTTTCAGAGACGGCCGCGTGCTCCTGATCCGCCAATCCGTCACACGGTCGGTGATTTTCTGTGGGAGCTTGTTGCCGGCCGCAAGGAACCGCATGAAACGCCGGCCATCGCCGCGCGCCGGGAGCTGCTCAGAAACCGGATACACGGCGCGGCATCTCCGCAAGTTGCTCCACATCATCCCCACGCCCGGTTTTGTCAATCAGTGGCTGTGGATCTTCGCGGCACATGGACTTGCAGAGGGCGCCGCGCACCCGGAAGAGGACGAGAAGATCATTCCACGAGCATTCACGTTGAAACAAGTCGACGCCATGATCCGGAGCGGGCGGTTGCGCGACGCAAAATCCATCGCCGGCCTGCTCTACTACATGCGATACGTCAAGCGGTTTCGTTAACGCCACCCCCTCACCCCGTGATCGTTCGCTCGTGTTACGATGCAAACAACGGGCTGATTTTTTCATTCTGGGCATCTACGAATATCTCACCCGGCTGCTCGCGGCTTCCATCGTAAAAATAATCTCGATCTGCCCTTGAATCACAGGCGCGTCTAGAATAGGATTTCGGCAGAGCAGGTGCTCCGTCAAAGGGTTCGGAGAGAAAGGCGCACATGGGCGTAAGAGATTTGTCCGGCATCATTACCGGCACTTCAACGCGGCGGTCGTCGCGGATGCTTCGGAGGCTTACATCGCGCACCTGGCGCGCGGCGGAAAAATGTTTATGACGCTTGGCGGTGCGATGAGCACGGCGGAGTTGGGACTCTCGCTCGCGGAAGTGATCCGGCGGGACAAGGTGCATGGGATCTGCACGACCGGCGCGGAATTCTGGGAATGGTCATCGGCGGCTGGTGGTTTGTTGCTTCATCGTTGCGTATTGCCTTCCTGCACATGCCTGGCTTTGCGCTTCGCCGAAGACGCCGCCTTCACGGCGCTCGCATCGGTGCCCGTAGCCGGCTTGGCTACTTTTGCCACCTCTCCTTCTTGAGTTTTCACTGTTTTCTTTCCCATAGTGATAGATTTTCGTAGATTACTTCAGATCAACTTTACGCTTTCCACTGCCCGCCGTCTTACGGACATTGCCACGAACTGTGCGGGAATTGGTGCGGGTGCGCTGACCGCGAGCCGGAAGACGTCGCGCATGGCGGTTTCCACGATAGGTCCCGAGATCTTTCAAGCGGCCGATGTTGCGTTTGATAAGCTGGCGCAATTCGCCTTCCACCGGGTAGGTCTTCTCCAAATAGTTTTGGACGCGAAGCACCTCGTCGGCGGTGAGGTCCTTTGCTTTCTTGCTCACCTCGATCTTGGCAGCAGCGAGCGCCTTCTTGGCAACCGCCGGACCCACTCCGTAAAGATACGTGAGCGAGATCTCAACCCTCTTATTGTCTGGGATGTTTACCCCGAAAATTCTCATGATAGATAATTAGCCCTGGCGTTGTTTATGTTTGGGATTCTTGCAGCGTACATAAAGCTTGCCATCCCGTTTTACGATCTGGCAGCTTGAACAAATCTTCTTGATTGAACTTCGTACTTTCATGTCTCTATATATAGTGAACGATTACAACCGCCGCACGATCCTGCCCTTTTCGCCATCGGGGCTCAACTCAACAAGCACCCGGTCGCCGGGCAATACCCGAATATTGTGCATCTTCATCTTCCCCGCAAGATGCGCGAGGATCTCGGTCTCTAAGCCGTTGATCTTGACCCGAAACATCAAACCTGGCAGGGCTTCGTACACCTTGCCCTCTTTCGCGGCTTCAGTTTCCATTACGTAAAATCAAGGTAAGACTCATAAACCAATGAGACGATTATATACGAGGGGCACCCGTGTTGTCAAACCCTCCCTCTGGATCTTGTCTCTTTAGGGTACGCATTCCACGCTGCTGCGCGGCCCTTCCCTTCGGGGGACTCCGATAACCCCTAAAAAGACAAGATCCAGAGGGAGGGTTTGACGCATAGGCATCCCCCTCTATAAATCGGAATGAAAAAATAAAATGACCCCACAGAGGCAGGGTCATCGTGCAGCAAATTATGCGACAGTTGTTTTTCTTTGCATCGGATGACGGGATTCATACAAAAACCTCCTCACTTCAGCTTGGCGCGCGCGAACTGCTTTTCTTTTCGACGCCAAAGCTTTGCGAGCTGCCAGCCGTTCGGTTTTCCCGTACCCACGGATATCCTTGGTGTCGTCCGACTGCAGAAGATCCAACCTGCCGGCGCCCGGACCGACGAGCCGAACCAAGAACGGATATGGACAATTTGGGCTATGTTGTATCGCGTAGGTGAATTGCCGTAACCTTGTCATCACATCCATGTCAAACTCCCTCCGGATAAAACTAGCTCCATTATAAACATGGAAAAACACCTAAAGCAATATCTTATTTCTGCCGCCGTAAATATATCTAAAATGAAAACAGCCATAGTGGCGGCTGTTTTCACGACATAGAGAAATTCTAATCCGTAGTTCTACAAGGCTACTACCTCCCCGATAATGGAATCACTTAAAAAAACAGGCGTCAAAAACTTTTTAATGATTTTTAATCCCCTAATTAACGGTAATATGGATCTTAGAAGGGTCGGAGGGAATGCTCATAAGCCACGACGGCCACAGAGATATCTCGCCGTCGGCGAGCTGGGGAAGCGCGGCGATAGTGCTGCGCGCGGAAGCGATGCCCTGCCCCTCGATGCTTGTGGCAAACTGCGCGGGGGAGAATGCCGGTTCAAGCTGTGCCTGCGCGGAAAGTGCAAACGAGATTTGCCCAGCCGCAAAGTTTGCGGCCACATCGCTATAGCTCAGATTAATCGTCTTGAACGTGGAGCTCGCCTCCTGCTGCTGCGCGAGAGTGAGCAGATAATTCTCAAGCGCTGTCTGGTCAAACCCGATCGCCTGCAAGGTCGCCGCGCCGAAGACGGTGAAATTACCATTCGCATCGGTGCTCGTATTCACGGTAAGCGTCGTAATGGTCGTGGTTGCCGCACCGTCGGGAATCTCGAAGTTGTTCGGATAGGTGCCGGAAAACCCGTTTTGCAGAGCCGCCGTAAGGATTGCGGTAGTGGACGCCTTCGCGGCGGTGATGTCCCCAGCGGTCGGCACCGCACGCTGACCGATGAAGCCACCGGTCGTGGATGCGGTAATCACGCCGTAAAATCCCGCTTCGCGCGCAGAATCGTTTGCAAATCCAGGAACGGTGAGTTTCGCGACGGGGCCGACGTTATAATCCGGACCCGCCTGGTCGGCAACGATCGGCGCGGTGACGGACGACGGAGCGAGCGTGCCGTTGGCCGCCTTCGTTTCGCCGGCCACCGTCACATTCTGCGTGATGCGAAAAATTTTTCCATCGGGCGTAAGGAATCGCGTTGTCGCTACGAGTTCCTGCGACGCGGCGCTGTACGCGTTGTAGATCGTGATACTTCCCTCGGCCTTCTGCGAAACCTGCTGGACGGACGATCCGGGGAAACTTTCCGTGACGTTTTTGGTGGACGTGAATACCTGCGCGGGAATCGTGTTATTTGACGGATCGATGCCTACTGCGTTCTTGCTCGCGGTAAAGTTGCTTTGGTAGCTCCATGGCGACTGCTTGAAGTTGATTGTAATGTCGGCATGATCAAAGAACGCACCCACCGCGTACGCACCAAGCGCAGCGATGATGATGATCCCAACAATCGTCCAAACGGTCTTTTTGGGAAACCGGCTCGGCGAACGGTCGTCTTCATCAAGATCGGGCGCCTCATCAAAAAAGCGGCTACGAACAAGTTCTTTTTTTTCTCCCAAGGCCTCTAGGTTCTCGTCATTATCTTCTGTCTCCTCTCCTTCCTTTATGACCGGCTCGGCTTTTTCGCCGCGCTTTCCCATTATGATCGGCACATGTTTCCTAGAATGCTTTTTCGGTGCTTCATCATTATTTTCATCGCCATCATCTCCTCTATTATTATCGTCCATATCCGCGCGCAAGAGAGTTGCGTCTTCATCGCGCCGCGAAACGATATCGGAAAACCCGCCGGCGCCCCGGACACCTTTCCATAACGGATGGCTCGATTCAATACCGCTCTCTTTGGCAAACGCAAGAATCGTCTCATCCACCGATTCAATGACGATGCTGCGCCCGGCGGAATCCGCCTCGCGCTTCAAAAGATGAAAATTACTTACCGACCTGCCAAGCGCCGACCCTTTTGGGATGACGACCGACACCTCGCCGTCCGGCTCATTTAATATGCGGTCGATGACTTCCGCGACACCTTCGTTCTTATCTACGATGATCTTTTTCATGATAAAAAAATTATATCACATTTATCGGTGTGCCACCGGCGCGCCCCTGTGCGCATGCCGCGTCAGTCCGCAAGCCAGTGCAAGCGCCGGCGCAGCTTCTGGTTGATATCCGAGTTACTCTTGTCAAAATATGCCTCAATGAACGGCAGGAGATGGCGCGCGTCGACGGCGTCCGAGTCGCAATCCTTCCCATCCCGATTAGCAAAACCGAGCTGAGCTAAAATTTCTGCTAATGGAAACTGCTCGAATATGACCGCGCCGTGCTTATGCGGCAACGCGAACGGTAGATTGTGCTCCGCGTCCATATATGCAAAGCCCTTCAATTTCCCCTTACCAATCTCCTTTAAAAACTGCTCGACCGCGGGATCGATGAACTTTTTGAACGCACGCGCCGCGACTTCGGACATCGCACCGCCAAGATACGCGCGGTACAGTTCGCGCGCGACGACTTCGCCCACCCCAAATTCCGTGGCAATGCGCGTAAAAAGCACGTCAAAACTCCACGTTAGCTTTTCACGGTACAATACCGGATGCCCATCTTTCGTCTTCTCTAATATATAGAGCGACGCCCCGCGTGGACCTTCGTCCACGATGAGGTTTAGCGGCAACTTTCGGACGCGCGCCAAAGAGGCCAGGCGCGCCTGCGCCGACTCGGCAAAAAAGAAATCTTCCGGCGCGTTAAAGAATTGCTTGAGGTCCTCAAAGAGCGCGCGTCCGGTGAACGTCAGCTCGAGCAGGAGTGAAATATGCTTGCCGGTGAAACCTACGGGATTCACTACCAGATGGCCGTCCACTTTGAAGTTGCGCGCCTTTGCGCCGACCATGATGGTATCCACTTCGTGGACGCCGAGCCGATGCGCCGCTTCGCTCCGGCACTGGTTGAAGATCTTCCCCATCGCCTGCGCGATCATGTTCTCCAATTCCGGAAGGACCACCTCACTTTTTTCCACGCCGGGATCGCGCGGCAAGTCGAGCGGGATCGGGATCGTCGTCGCGAGCGATGAATCCGTCACAGCGATCACCTTGCGGTGTGCCTTAAAGAAATAATTTCCTTCCCACGATTTCTGTGCCACGCTCCGCATCGGCGACGCGAGAAACTTTTTGAGGTCGAGGTTCTTTACGCGCTTTTCGAAAATGATGTTCCGGTCCTCATCCACGCTCAGAAATAATCCGTCCACACCCGCGGGACCGATCGCAAGCACGAGGAATTTTTCGCGAGACTTGAAGAGAATGGACTTCTTCATGTTTTAAGTTTAGCACAGAAGACCTCTGTTTTTATTCGATCACTCCCCTGATCCTTCGTATTCCCGCCGCAACCGCCTCTTCTTTTGCAATCGTGAAATGCCCGATCTCAGCGGTATGCGAAACGTGCGGACCGCCGCAGAATTCTATAGAGAACGCCTTATCGAACTGCGGGTCCGCGAGCGTGGCGTCTTTTGGCCCGACGGAATATACCGACACTCGCGCCGGATATTTTTGCCCGAACTCGTGCTCCGCACCGAGCTTCTCCGCATCCTCAAGCGGCATCTCGCTGCGGATTACCGGCAGGTCTTCGGCGATTTTTTCATTCACGATGCGCTCCACTTCTTTTTTCTGTTCATCGGTAAGCTTCGCGTTGTGCAGATAGTCCAGGCGCAAACGCTCGCTCGTGATGTTGCTCCCCCGCTGTTTGACCGTCGGCCCGAGCACAATCTGTAAGGCGTGTAATAACAAGTGGTGCGCGGTGTGCAGGCGGATGGTTTTTTCCGACGTGTCTGCGAGGCCTCCTTTGAATGTGCCGGCGGATGCGGTGCGAGAGAGATTTTGATGTTCCTCGAATCGTTTACTAAAATCGGCAACGTCCACCGAAAACCCCATCTCCTTTGCCTTCTCTATGGTAAGCTCAAGCGGAAACCCATGGGTGGTAAAAAGAATAAATGCCTCCTCGCCGGTGATTTCTTTTTTTTGCTCCGGCGACATGCTCCTTTTTTCTATGAGCCCATATAGTAATTTCACCCCTCCTTCTAGCGTATCGAAGAATTTTGCCGCCTCCATACGCAATGCGGAAAGAATCGCCTCCTGTCCTTCGGAAAGATTGTGATATTGTCCGGCATATTCTTGGATGACCGTTTTTGCGACCGCATCGATCCATTGTAAAGAGTCCGTTCCCATGCGGTGCGCTTCGAAGACCGCCTTTCGGATCAGACGGCGCAAGATATATCCCCGCTCTTTATTCGCAGGACGCACGCCATCGCCCAATAGAAATACTGCCGCGCGCAGATGATCGGTGATGACCCGAAATGATCTTTTTATTTTGTCATCCTGACCGTAATTTCTTTTGAATTCGTTTTCAAGAATATCGATAACTTTCGATAACACATCTATTTTGAACATATCCGAATCACCCACTGACGCCGCCGTGATGCGCTCCAATCCTCCGCCAAAGTCCACGTTGCGCTGGGCAAGCTTTTCGAACGCGCCGTCCTCGCGCTTTTTAAATTCCATGAACACGCTGTTGCCAATCTCGAGGAAACGGCCACAGTCGCAGTTCGGATGGCACTGCGCGCCAAACTCTGCGGAATGGCGCGGGCGCCCGCTCTCGTCGTTGATGCCGAAGTCATAGAAAATTTCCGAGTCTGGGCCGCCCGGTTCCCCCGGCGGCATTTTTGCCGGCACGCCCGCACGCGACCACCAGTTCTTTTTTACGTCGTAGGAAAAAATGCGGCCGCCCTGCATGCCAAGCGCACTACCATTCGCTTCGGAACCGAGCTGAACATATTTCGCATCGATGTCTTTGCTAAGAAAAAGTTCTTTCCAAACGTGTACTGACTCGTCGTCGGCGGGAATTTCCATCTCCGCATCCCCCGCGAACACCGTCACATAGATATTCATCGGGTCGAGTCCAACGCCAATCTTTGTATCCGTCAAAAAATCAAAGAT
>CAVVHF010000029.1:0-7284 GCA_963747905.1 uncultured bacterium
AAAATATATCGATGAGCCATCCACGAAAAATTTGTGGTACGCCGGGCTTGTGTTCGGCGTGGGGCAGGTTACCAAATTCTCAACGCCATTACTAGTCCCGCTCTTTATCTTTCTCTTTATTGTTTTGTGGTTGCGCGACCTCGTCGCGCAATGGAGCACGACCGACGCGTCGCGCCGTGCGAAAACATTTTTTGCAAAGCTATGCCGTTCCGCGTGGAAGTGCGCGCTCATCTTTGTTATCGGCTATGCGTTCATCGTCTATCCGATTTATTTCTTATTCACCGCCGGCTACCCGATCCAAAAACAGGTTTCTGACACGACGGCGATCCTCGCTTCGTTTGCTGACGGCGCCACGCCGGCGGCCCACATGTGCCACGGCCTGCGCTGTATCGCCGACGCAGATATTTGGATGGCGGGACATCGCCTTACGCAACCGATCGCAGAGTACGCACTCGGCGTCCTGATGGTGCTGCAGCGCGCGGATGGCGGGAATACGATCTACTTCCTCGGCCATGTAGTACAAAGCGGTGGCTGGATCTACTTCCCCGTGCTCTTCCTGCTGAAGGAACCGATCCCGACGCTTATTATTGTCTTCCTCGCACTCGCGCTCGCCGCATGGTGGATCATTAAAAAAACATTAAACAATCGCGCGGGCGGCGGACCGACAATCGGGCGGCGGATGCTCGATTATCTCACACTCAACTTCGGCGAATTCTCGCTCGCGTCGTTCATCGTCCTCTATTGGGGATACAGCATGCACAGCCCGTTAAACATCGGCATCCGACACCTCATGCCCACCGTCCCGCTTATCTTCATCCTCGCCGCCGTCGTGTGGAAAAAATGGATCACAAAATTAAATTTCGGCGCGATGGAGCCCTCACGTATGCTCACGGCCAATGGCATCATGGACTCCTTCGCCGCACTCGCACAATCATTCCTTTCTTCCATTATAAAATATATTTTCCTCATCCTGCTCCTCGCATGGTTGCTCCTCGAAACATTCTTCGCCGCTCCATACTTCCTCTCATACTTCAATGAATTCGGCGGCGGCGTGTGGGGCGGCTATCACTTCGTGACGGATTCAAACTACGACTGGGGACAGGACTTGCTCCGATTGCAATCGTGGGCGAATACCAACCCGCAAGTTGGTAAGATCGCGGTGGATTATTTTGGCGGCGGCGATCCGGAATATTATCTCGGCAATAAAGAAGTGAATTGGTCGTCAGCGCAAGGCAATCCCGCTGACCAGGGCATCCACTGGCTTGCCGTTTCCGTAAACACGCTTGAGCTCGCCACCCAGCCGCTCGCGGCCGGCCAAACGCGTAACGTGTCGGACACCTACTCGTGGCTCACCGCGCTACGCCCGCCAGCCGATGCGACCGGCACTTGGCTCGGCGGTGACATGGGCAACGTTCCTACGCCGGACGCCCGCGCGGGAACGTCCATCTTTATCTATCACCTTCAGTAGCTCCTCTCTATTTATAGAATAATCTGTTCTCCGTTCGGCAATCAACGTATTGTAATTTATCAAAATTGGATTGCAACATCAGCTTCTGGATAACCGGCAAATATTCGTCCGCCGGGAATTGCAGGCTGAAGTAAATCGTCGGCCCGTTCGCCGTCTGCACGTCCACTTCCTCGAGCGAGAGGTCATTCATCTCAATGGCCCGCACGCTAAGGCCGCTGGCACGCAAAACGTTCATGATGGAAATAAAATTTGAGAGGAACTCGTCCGGTAGCACTTTTTGGTTCAACCCGCTTGGCTGCTGAGCGCGATCGTACACCGTATAGACCAGATCTCCCTGCGTCTCTCCTGCCTTTTCAAAGATCGTGCCGGTGTTATCAAACCAGTAGCAGGGCGTGTTCGTGTCCGTAACGATAGCGACGGCGGGCGATGTTGAGGTCGCGGCGCTCACACTCGCAAAAGCCGCGCCTCCGCCCGGCGATGCGGAAAAACACCAGATGCCAAACGGCGCGCGCTCAGTCACGATGATGGTGATGGTATGCGAGAAAAAATCTTTGGAGATGCTTGCGCTCGCGAGTTGCGGAATCAGCTGAAGTTCATTCTGTGGGATGTTCGCCGGCCATAACAGCATATTATCGAACGTGAGCGCGCCACGGAAAATGTCATGGCCGTGGATAGCACTCGCCTCCGCGAGCGAGATCACGTCCGCACTCAAAACCGCGCTATTCCCCTGCACCACAACATGATCCACGCGGAACACCGGCGAACGAAGCACCAGCCATTGCGCGGCAAAAAATATTCCATAAAGCGCGATCAGCCCCAGCGCGGTAAAAAGATACGCGCGACGGCGTTTGCGCTTTCTCCTGCGATCGGAAATATACGGCGCAATCTGCATGAATCAATGATACCACTATCCAATGACCGCCTTGCCCACATATTTTTGCAACACCTCCGGCACCATTACTTTTCCATCCGCGGTTTGATAATTTTCAAGAATCGCGATGAATGCACGTGGGCTTGGGAGCCCTGTGTTGTTCAACATATACACAAATTTTTTATCGCCATTCACATCAGTATATTTGACGTTCAATCGGCGCGCCTGCCAATCGAGAAAATTACTTCCTGAACCGGTTTCAGCCCAGCGATTCATACCCGGCAACCAAGTCTCGATATCAAATTGACGGTATTTACCAGCACTCAAATCGCCAGTGCAAATTGCGAGCCGGCGATACGGCAAACCCAACTCTTCGTGCAGTTCACCCGATAATGCCACCATTTCGTCCTGCAATTTATTTGACAGCTCAATATCGGCGGGCGCAATGATAATCTGTTCCACTTTCATAAATTCATGGACTCGAAACATTCCTTTTATGTCTTTGCTATATGAACCAATCTCCGTTCGATAGCACTGGCTAAACCCGGAAAGTCTCATCGGTAATTGATCTGCCCTTAAAACTTCGCCGGAATAATATGCGAGGAGTGACGGTTCCGCCGTACCGACGAGGAATTTTTGCTCTTTACTAGTTTCGCCGCTCGATTCTTTTTCGGGCGTCGCAACCTTATACACTTCATCCACAGCCGGATCGTATTCCGTTCCCTTGAAATATCCCGTACCGGAAAGCGCAAACTCTTTGACGAGCGTCGGCGGGATCATCGGCGCGAATCCTTTCGCCACCATTTTCTCAATCACATACATCATAAGCCCCATCTGCAGGAGTACGCCGTCATTTTTTACATAGTACGCACGGAAACCGCCAACTTTCGTGCCGCGCTCAAAATCTAAAATATCAAGCGCCGTCCCGAGTTCAACGTGCGTCTTTGGTTTGAAATCGAACTTTTTCGGCTCGCCCCAGCGGAACACTTCCTTATTCTCGCTCTCATCCTTCCCCACCGGCGTGTCCGGAGAAATGATATTCGGCACACGCACCATCAGTTCACGGAACCGTTTTTCAAACGGTTTCAATTTTTCCTCCTGCTCCCTAAACTGTTCCTTTAACTTTACGCCCACCTCGCGATCCTGCGTCTTCTTTTGCTCCGCGCGGAGATTCTCCGAAAGCGTCATCAGCTCGCGACGCTTGGCGTCAACATCCAAAAGCTCGTCGATGACCGTGGGGTCAAGATTCTTTTTTGTCGCCACGTCTTTTATGACCGCCGCATTCTCGCGAATAAACTTGATATCGAGCATACGCTCATTCTATCCCAAAGACTGGAAAATTCAATACTGTTGGCATATAATCGAATTTATGGCGAACGATCACTCGCAGGAAAAATTAGACCACATCCGCCACTCGCTGGCGCACCTGCTCGCCGCGGCGGTACTCAAAGAGTTCCCGGACGCCAAGCTCGGCATCGGTCCCACCATCGAGAACGGTTTTTACTACGACTTCCTACTTCCCCGCGCGATCACGCCGGACGATCTGAAGACGCTCGAGAAGACGATGCGATCGTTCGTTAATAAAAAATTGCAATTCACCGGACGCGAGGTAAGCCCTGCGGAAGCAAAAAAACTTTTCGCCGAACAGCCCTTTAAACTGGATTTAATAAATGACTTCACCGGCAACGGCGAACCGGGCAAAGAGAAAGAGAAACTGACCGTCTATAAAACGGGCGATGTCTTTATGGACCTCTGCCGCGGCGGCCACGTGGAGAACACTTCGGAGATCCCTCCCGACGGCTTCAAGCTCGATAAGATCGCCGGCGCCTACTGGCGCGGCGATGAAAAAAACCAGCAGCTTCAGCGCATCTACGGGCTGGCATTTGAGAGCAAAGAATCATTAAAAGATTATTTAACATTAATTGAGGAGGCAAAGAAGCGGGATCATCGCGTCCTCGGCAAACAGCTCAAGCTTTTTACCATCTCCGATCTTATTGGCGCAGGGCTTCCGCTCATGCAACCAAAAGGAATGATCATCCGAAAGGCGATCGAAGATTATCTTTGGGAACTCCACGCTGGCAAAGGATACTTCCGCGTGTGGACACCTCACATTGCCAAGGAGGCGCTTTACATAACCTCCGGCCATGCCGCAAAGTTCGGCGACGAATTGTTTCGCGTGCAAGGCAAAGAGGAAAAATTCATCATGAAGCCAATGAACTGCCCGCACCACATGCAGATCTTCACCGACAACCAGTTCAGCTACCGCGATATGCCGGTGCGTTATTTTGAACCGGCGACGGTCTACCGCGACGAAAAGTCCGGCGAACTCTCCGGCCTCACGCGTGTCCGCTCCATCACCCAGGATGACGGTCATCTTTTCTGCCGTGTCTCGCAAATCGAAAGCGAGGTAAAAACCATCTCCAGCATCATCAAAAAATTCTATGCGACAATGGGCATGCTCGATAACTATTGGGTAAGCCTTTCTGTGCGCGGGGATGACCGATCGAAATATCTCGGCACTGATAAAAACTGGAGCGCGGCAGAAACCGCACTCGAAGACGCGGCAAAAGCGGATGGGCTTCCCTATCGCCGCATTGAAGGCGAAGCGGCGTTCTACGGACCAAAGCTCGATTTTATGTTCAAGGACGCCATTGGCCGCCAATGGCAACTCGCCACCATCCAATGCGACTTTAACCTTCCCGAGCGTTTTGACCTCTCGTTTGTGAATGAGAAAGGAGAAAAGGAACGACCGGTCGTCATCCATCGCGCAATCTCCGGATCGCTCGAACGGTTTATGGGCGTGCTCATCGAACACTTCGCCGGCAAGTTCCCCGTGTGGCTCGCACCAGTGCAGGCGACCGTCCTCCCGGTCAGCGAAAAATTCGCAGATTATGGAAAGAAAACCCATGAGACGTTGCTCGCCGGCGGCATCCGCGCAGAACTCTCTGAGGCGGATGAATCGCTCGGCAAGCGCATCCGCGCCGCGGAGATGATGAAAATTCCTTATATACTGGTGGTCGGAGAAAAAGAAGAAGGCGGCGGCACGGTGAATGTGCGCGACCGAAAAGGCGAAGAAAAAGAAATTGTACTCGCGGAATTCGTCAAAAAAATAGAAGATGAGATAAAAGAGAAGGCTCTTTAAGCTCGCAAGAATGGCAGAGAAACCGAAACTCATTGCCATCGTCGGACCCACCGCCAGCGGCAAGACCGCTCTCGGGATTGCGATCGCGCACAAATTCGGCGGCGAGATCGTCTCCGCAGACTCACGACAGATCTATCGCGGCATGGATATCGGCACCGCAAAGCCAACCGCCGGAGAACGCCGTGCAGTCTCCCACCACCTTATTGATATCAAAGATCCCGATGAGAATTATACTGTTGCGGACTATCAGCGCGACGCCTTCACTGCGATCAACAGCATCATTATGCGTGGCAACGTTCCTCTGCTCGTCGGCGGCACCGGGCTGTATGTGCGGGCGGTGCTGGAGAATTTAGACATCCCGAAAACGGTCGCCAACCCGGAACTGCGCGCGCAAATAGAAAAAGATATTGCGGGCGTCGGGCTCACGGCAGTCTTCAAAAGATTGGTGACGCTCGATCCGGAGGCGGCGTACGTGATGGATCCGAAGAATCCCCGGCGCGTGGTGCGCGCGCTCGAGGTCGCACTCGCAACCGGTGCTCCGTTCACCGCGCAGCGTATGAAGCGTGCGCCGCTTTTTGATGCACTCGTGCTCGGACTTAATCCCGCGCCGGAGATATTGCGCGGACGCGTCGACCGACGCGTGGATGAGATGATGCGCGACGGGTTCGTTAACGAAGTTGCTACATTAATAAAAAAAGATGGCCAGACGCCGACCGCGTTCGACGCAATCGGCTATCGTGAGATCATCGGCTATCTGAACGGCAAGATATTGATCGAAGATGCAACTGGTGCGATAAAAATAAACACATGGCACTACGCGAAGCGACAGATGACGTGGTTTAAAAAAACCAGCGGAGTCCACTGGGTCGAAGACGCTGACGAAGCACTCTCTCTCGCACAAAATTTTTTACGCTAAATTCTTCTCAAAAATCTCGCGGAGCATGTCCGGCTGTGCGCGGCCTTTCAGTTTCGCCATCGCCTGCCCGATCAGGAACTGCAGACTCGCCAGTTTCCCCTTTTTATAATCCGCGACTGCGGCATGATGTTCCGCGATGACCGCGAGCACGACCGCTTCCACTTCGTCGGCGTCACCGAGGCCGATGTTCTCGCTCTCCATAATCTCCTTCGGATCGGCGCCGGTCTCGAACATCTTGGCGAGCATATCCTTCGCCTGACGGCTCGTGATCTTTTTCTGATTAATGAGCACCGTGAGGGCCGCCAAATGGTCGGGTCCAACTTTTAAATCCGCGAATGAAATGCCTGCCTGGTTCATTAACCCGCGCAGATCACTCGATAAATAGTTATAGATAGTAGCGATACTTCCTTCCGGGACCTCCTCGCGGAATTCGGAAACCGCTTCTTCAAAATAATTCGCCGCGGCCAACTCCCCCGCGAGCGCATCGGCGGCGCGCTCATCCAAATCATATTCGCGCACGAACCGCGCGCGCTTCTGCGCGGGAAGCTCCGGGATTGAATCGCGCAACGCCTCAAGGTCAAATACTTTCGTTTCGAACGGCGGGATATCCGGCTCCGGGAAATAGCGATAGTCCTGCGCCTCTTCCTTTGAACGCTGCGACGTCGTCTTAGCCTTCGCATCATCCCAGCCGCGCGTCTCCTGATGGACTGCCTCGCCTTTATCCAAGATCTCCGTCTGACGCTTGATCTCATAATTGATTGCTTGAAACACCGAGTTGAACGAGTTCAGATTCTTTACCTCGGCGCGCGTGCCGAGCGTATCGTCCGGGGAGATGGAAATATTTGCATCCGCACGCATCTGGCCACGCTCAAGATCGGCATCGGATG
>CAVVHF010000030.1:0-8802 GCA_963747905.1 uncultured bacterium
CGCAGAGAACGACCGCATCGCGCTCGCCCGCGCGGAGCAGGTGAAGGAATTTCTTTCGGAGCAGTTTCCGAAAGCAACCATCACCAACCTTACGAAGGGCGACGAGGCAAATGCGCGGATGGTGACAATCTCATGGAGAATCACCCCCGCGACTCCGGCGCAAGAGGTCGATTTCTCGCAGATGAAGCATGATTCGAAGATCCTTATGGTGGGGGCAGTTATCTTAATTGCCATCATTATCTGGATTGCCATCGTTGTGCGGCCGAAAGCCACGCAACCCGTGCAACTCGCACCGCCATCGCAAATAGTAGAAGCAATTCCTATGGCGGCAAAACCAGTAACGAGAGAGATAGTGTCTGTCGAAAAAGACGGTGACGTCTATGGCATTCCTATCGAGCTCAAAGACGGGATGTGGTACACGCCATTCCCGACGCAACAGGATTCGACGAAAGTCGAGTTTCGCGAAAACCGCCGGAATGCCGTGAAGGCCGTTAAGGCTTGCATGAAAAACGAGTTCTACACACCTACGATCGAGCAATTGATCGCCAACGGGACCATCAAGGTGGTCCGACAAGGAGAGTCGTCATGAAGAACCTCCCGCGGGTGGCGATCATCGCGATCGCCATCATCGTCACCATCGCGACCGTCGGAATTGTGGCATGGATTCATTCTCACCACACGCAACCGGCGATAGTCGCACAAACGACAACCTCAAAACAGACGACGACGCAGAAGAAGACGAACGCCACCGCACCGAGCGACGCGCAAATGTCGCTCGCGATCGTCCATAAGGGCGAGGGAGTCGAAAGCGCCCTCATCCGGCAGTTTGCCGCAAATCCCACAGCTTACGGATTCAGCGGTAAGCAGGATGACACGAAGGCCATTCACCAGTGGGCGGGTCGCCAGGCGCACTTGCTCGCCATCAAGGCCGGCTACTACGACTGGAAGTTCGGCGCGGAAGTACGCGTCGCAACTCCCGATAAGATAAAGATGGCCTACTTCATCCAGAAGGATGCCGCCGGCAATCTCACCGTCGTCGAGTACACAGTGGCCGGGCCGCAAGCAACACCGACTTTCTCGCAGGGGGCGACTCACATTGCCTCCGCGACCGTCGGCACATCGAACTTCTTCGGCGCATCGCCGACCACGGGAGATAAACTCCCCGTACCACATGGGGAGTACGTGTACTTTCCCGGTGAATAGGCTGAAGTTGCCCATCCACCAGTAACAGCTCTTTTAGCACCTTGAGATCCCCATCTTTTTTGACAGCCGCTCATTTGGGCGCTGACAAAAGAAGATCATTTGGTCTTTTGTTCCATCATCCATTTGGATGATGAACCGCTCATTTGGGCGTCTAAGACGATGAGGATTGAAAATGTGCTTCGGTCAGCTCTTCGCAACACAAGAACCTGCAGACTTCGCTTAACAGCGAATGTCCGTGGGTTCTTTTTTTATATTTTTCTATTAGAGGAAACCCCGGGTGAGGGCCGTCATAACACGGTATACTGGGAATACTCCACGCCCGAACCCGGGGATGAATCAATCCCGGAGCGAAGCGGAGGCCTGTTCCATGCAAACGCGATCCCTCAACCATTCCACCTACAAGCTCCAATATCACATCGTGTGGGGTACCAAGTACCGCAGAAAATGGCTGAAGCCTTATGTAAAGATAGCGCTCAAGAGAAGTCTCTACGCCACCACAAAGAAATACCCGACGCTCTTCATCCAGACGGTGAACACGGATGAGGACCATGTGCATGTCCAAATGGAGGTGCCACCCAATATCGCGATATCAGATGCCGTCCAGAAGCTGAAAAGCCTCTCAAGCTTTGCCATCAGGAAAGAGTTCAAATTCATTAGAGAGATGTATCTTGAAAAGGACGGCATCTGGGGCGTCGGGTATTTCGTCTCCTCCATTGGATTGAACGAGGGCCAGATCAAGAAATACATCGAGTGGCAGGACAAGAAAGAAAGAAAGCCGCAGACGACGAAACTATTCTGATCGCGTTTGCACGATGATCCAACAAGAAGCCCCGGGTGCAGCGAAGCGGAACCCGGGGAGTGCGTCACTTATATTTTTTTTAACTTTGTGCCGACGCGACCGCAATTGTGCCGCCCATCTTTTCTATTATTTCCTTGACGATGAAAAGTCCGAGGCTGGTTCCATTACTTTGCAATACACTTTGCAAAACGCGGCAGCGTCGTGTATCGTTTTTAGGTTCGTAGCCGTCGGTGCCGACGCGCGGGTATGGTTCAGTGGCAGAACGCGACCTTCCCAAGGTTGAGACACGGGTTCGATTCCCGTTACCCGCTCAAAAGATAGAAAAGCGGCATCACTAATCCGTCGAGGTTGTTGAGGTTGTATTTGGTACGATGATCACCATGGTCTCGCCAGGCTTCTTATAGTTGAACCGCGCACGAAGTTCTTTCTCCAAGTTGGCAGGGTTCGAAAGATACTGCGTTTCTTCCTGTAAACTTGCCTCCTGCGCCTGTGATTTCAAAAGATTCTCCTGCACATCAGCAAGCTGGCCGCCAAGAGACCATTCCTGCGCTACAAATGAATATACTTGAACGCCGATAAGGATCAGGAATACCGAGAGAACGACGATGGAGGCAATCTTCATGCCCTTAGTGTACTACTTTTTTAAAATCTCCCGAAAGACCTCCGGCGAGATATCCACACGCGCACCGGCCTGAAGGCGTTCTTTCCCTTTTTCCTGCTTCTTCCAGAGTTTCATTTTGCGCGTGCGATCGCCGCCGTTCTTACCGAAATTGCCGAGCTCTTTCTTCATGGCGGGAATCGTCTCGCGCGCGATGATGCGCCCGAGCGACTTTGCCTGGAGCGCCTGTGAAAATTGCATTTTGGGCAACAACTCCTTCAACCGTTCCACCGTCTGACGCCCTTCGCGCTCCAGATCTTTTTTGGGCACGATGCGCGTGAGCGCGGGCACAACTTCATTCACCACCACGATCTCCAATTTCTCCACTTCCGATTCACGCTCCCCCGCCAGCTCATAGGTGAACGATGCGTATCCCTGCGACACAGATTTCATCCGATCATCAAAATCGCGGATGAGTTCGCGGAGCGGCATGATTGCCTGGATCAATAAATTCTCACCGATATTTTTCACTTCATTTATTTCCATATCAAACACCGTTTGCATATTGAGCACCGCGCTCAGATATTGCTGGGGGGTGAGGATCTCCAGATTGACGAGTGGCTCCCACACTTTTTCCGGATGGTCGGGGAAATCCTGCGGTTGCTTGATCACGAAAATTTGACCCTTGTCCTGTACGCGATACGCAATAGATGGGAAGCTGGTAAGAAATTGCAGATTATATTCCCGCTCGAGACGGCTTGAAATAATCTCGAAGTGAAGCTGTCCAAGGAAGCCAACTTTCAGTCCGCGCCCGAGTGCCTCGTTCGAATCCGGCTCAAAGCTGAGTGCGGCGTCGTTCAGACGCAACTTCTCGAACCCGCGCTTGAGGTCGTCGAACTTCGTGTCACCATCGGGATAGAACGAGATGAACACCACCGGCGTCGGCTCGCGGTAACCGGGCAATGCCAGCTCGCTTTTGCGCTCGGCGCCGAGCCCGGTGGAATCGCGGTTCGCGAGAATAGTGTCGCCGATCTTTACCAGCGCGGGTTCTTTAAGGCCGGTCGCAATGTAACCAATCTCGCCCGTTTTGAGTTTGGCGGCCGCCTTCATGCCCGGCGAAAAATATCCCACCTCTTTTGCTTTGAACCCGTCGGCACTCGCCACGAGGTGCATGTCTTCCATGGCAAACTCGCCGCCGAAGACGCGCACGTTCGCGATGATGCCCTTGTGATCGTCATACATCGAATCGAAGATGAGCGCCTTCGAAATATTGTCTTGGGAATTTTTTGGCGGTGGTACGAGTTTGATCACCGCATCAAGCAATTCTTTTACGCCCGCGCCGGTCTTTGCCGAAACGCGAAACACTTCGTCGGGCGAAACGCCGAGCAACTCCGCGGTCGCTTCCACCACCTTTTCGATATGCGGAAGTGCAAGGTCGATCTTGTTGACCGCCGGAATGATACGTAATCCCGCTTTCTGCGCGCCGCGCAAATTGGAAAGCGTCTGCGCCTGAATCCCCTTCGTGCCGTCCACAAGCAGGATGCCACCTTCTACGGCATTCAAAGCGCGTGAAACCTCGTACGCAAAATCCGAATGACCGGGAGTGTCGATCAAATTCAAAACGTACTTTTTGCCGTCGTCCGCGGTGTATTCCATGCGCACCGGCGCCATCTTGATCGTGATTCCCCGCTCGCGCTCGAGCGGCATCCGGTCCAGATACTGCGCCTGCATCGAGCGCACTGGCACCGTACCGGTTATCTCGAGCAGACGATCGGCGAGTGTGGATTTTCCGCTATCAATATGCGCGATGATGACGAAATTGCGAATGTGTTCCATTTCCGCAAGTGTAGCAAAAAATCAAGCACTCCCACAAGGAACACGCACTATCCAATACGCAACATCTATCTTGGCGTCGAATCTTGTCTCTAACTGGCCCGTACCGTCGAAGAACATTTTCTTTGTTACCAATTTATTTTCATCTTTCATGGTCTTAATCATAAACCCACACCACGCAAAGCCAAAAAAATTTTAATGATTTTTTAATAAGCGAATCGACTTGATTTAATGGTCGACCTCGTGTTAAAAGATATTCAGTAGGAAGGGGAAAGAGGTGCGTGATGGCGGCGATAATAGCGGCTTCCCAAAAACTAAGGAAGCCAAGAACAGATTACTCGCTCGATGTTCCCGATACGGAGCTTGTAAGAATACTCCGCATTCTCAGTGACGACCCGCTCAACCTGAAAACTGAAACCATGGAAATTGGCGCGCTCTCTGGAGGGGCGGAGCCATGTTTCTACATCCAATTTTCTTGCGAATCGAACGTCGATCCAATCGCGGAACTCAAAAACTCCGGGATGGACGTGCGCGTGCACTAAACTACGGCAACAAAGAGGCGTCAGAAGTTTTGGCAGCCTCTTTTTATATCTTCTGCAACGTCAGCGTGAAAATCAATCGCCCCGGCGTGCTGGTGGATTCGTACGTAAAGCTTGCAAGTCCGTTCTCGGCGAACGCGTAGCCGAGCGGCGCGGCAACTTCGATATGATAATCTCCCGTCGCGCCACTCGGACGTTCGAAAATAAACTGATACTGCACACCGGCGGCGGGCACCACAAATAAGTTGTGCGAATAATCGAGCGAAAGAGTGGACGACTGACCCGCATATGTGCGCGACCATACGGCAAAGACCTGCTTTCCTGATTCTGTATGCGTCGTCACTTTTGGATAATTGAAGTTTTGCTGCGTTGTTGACGCGATGGCGAGCACGTTCGGGTCGGTGCTGTAGCCGTCACGCACGTAATTGATCGGTACAGGAACGCTCTTCACGATCCCGCCACTTTGGCTCTGGAGCGTGCTCCCGTTCGGCGCAAAGATCTGCATATAATCCTGATTGGTCGTTTGATACCACCAATACGGGCTCTGATTGCCGTTATGCGTGCGCGTGATGGTAAGGTTGGTGGTCAACGTGCCGTTGCTCCCGATCGCAGCGTCGTAGCTAATATTCTGTGCCACATATAGCTCCGACTTATCGCTGTTGATATCCGCGTTCGCGATCGCAAGATAATCGCCGTTGAAGTTTTGCGGGAGTTGATAGACATCGCCCGTCGCGCCATACACGTTGGCAAACGTCTCGAATACAGGATTGGTAAAATAAAACATTACATCTTTATCGGAAATCCAGCCGAGCGTAAGCCCGAACATCTGTTGTTTTTGCGCATCCGTGGAAGACGCAAGTTGTTGGATGATCGCGGGATAGAGTTGCGTCAACACCGCTTTCGGATACGTGGCATTGCCGCCGCCGGATTTTGCCTGACCCGCTTGCACGATCTTTTGAATCTGCGTTATGAGATTGCCGGAGGTGAATGTGGTGGATGCGACGTTAATCGGTCCCGTCACCGAGAGTAGGTCGCTCATCACCTGCGGCGTTACCGCAACGACGCCGTCGAACGTAGTTGATGGCGTAGCCGCTTCGAACATACTGATCGTCTCCGACGCGGACGTCGGGAAGTTAAAAAACCAATTCGCGTCGGCGGGACGGAACGCGGTCTCTTCCAGTTGAAGTGGCGCGGGCGGCTCGATTTTTTGCTTGAACGCGAGATCCACATCCGCAACGTCATGAAACGCGATATTTGTGACCGTCCCTCCTTTTATAGAGATATCCGCATAGCTTCCCAAAAATCCCCCGCCCGGACGCATCTCCGACGGGTTTTGGAGAAGCACAAGGAGGTGGTGCGTGGTTGACGCATCGGAGAGCCACGGCACAAACGCATTCAGAAAAGTTTCCGCGCCCTTTATCTGCGTAGTCAGTGCCAGATAGCTTTCGCCGCCGACCGGCGATGCGGTACCCAAAGATGATGCCGCGCCAGAAAGAGCGCCACTGTCCGCGTCAATCGCGGTAAGTGTGTCACGCGTGCTCGCAAGGTCCGCGACAAGCGTACTGCTTCCATTCCCGGAAACAAATCCAAACGCGTCATTCTCGATGCTTGTTATATTATTTGAAAGTGTCGTCAGATGATTTGAAAGATCGGTGAATGACCGGATAGTGACACTACTCCCCGCGAACAAAGAAACAAGCGATCCCCATATCCCTTCCGCCGACGGCGATGCGTTCAACGATGAAAATTTCTGCGCGGCGGACTGCGGATCAAAGTTCTGCAGATCCTGCACGCCTGCTTGCAACGTACCGATCCGGAATGAGATCGTCGCCGCAACTTCGCGCTTCACGATGTAGTACGACACTGCAAAGCCGCCTATGAAAAGCACAACCAGCCCGGCGGCAGCCCACTTGATGCCACGCGGCAGCGGAGTCCGACGATCCTCACCGCGAAACCGCCAATAATTGCTGTTCGTCACGGGAATATCGCGCAGATGATCTCTGTTCTCCTTCGCCTCCGGTTGGGTAAGTTTCACCAGTTCGTCCGCACGGATATCATCCGCCGCGTGCTCCGGCTGCAGTTTTTTCTCGAAATCCGCCATAGGAATATTTTAACACGATATTTTTGCTATACTAAAAATACTATGATTAAAAGGCTCACTTCGTGGGGCGCGACGACCGTGCTCGTGCTGATCTGCGTCACTTCGTTCGGGCTGATGCTCTACGCGTCGCACAACGATTCCGCGATCATGGACGAGCTCGCCCATATCCCCGCCGGCTATGGTTACGTAAACCAGCTCGATTACCGGTTGAACCCCGAGCATCCACCGCTCATCAAAGCGCTCGCGATGCTGCCGGTGCTGATATTCGTGCAGCCGACATTCCCCACAAACAACGCGGCATGGACGACGGGAGTGAACGGCCAATGGGCCATGGGTACCGCCTTCCTCTATAATTCCGGCAACAACGCAAACGCGATCATCCAGGTGGGACGCTTGATGCCGATCTTGCTCACCATCCTCACCATCATTCTTGTCTACTTTCTTGCGCGGCGGTTCGTGGGAAAATTATGGGCGCTCTTGCCGACATTCCTTTTTGCGCTCGACCCGACGGTACTCGGGCAGGGGCATTATGTGACGACCGACGTCGGCGCCGCGTTCGGTGTTGTCCTCGCCATGTTTTTCTTTTTAAAATATATCGATGAGCCATCCACGAAAAATTTGTGGTACGCCGGGCTTGTGTTCGGCGTTGCACAGGTTACCAAATTCTCAACGCCATTACTCGTCCCGCTCTTTATCTTTCTCTTTATTGTTTTGTGGTTGCGCGACCTCGTCGCGCAATGGAGCACGACCGACGCGTCGCGCCGTGCGAAAACATTTTTTGCAAAGCTATGCCGTTCCGCGTGGAAGTGCGCGCTCATCTTTGTTATCGGCTATGCGTTCATCGTCTATCCGATTTATTTCTTATTCACCGCCGGCTACCCGATCCAAAAACAGGTTTCTGACACGACGGCGATCCTCGCTTCGTTTGCTGACGGCGCCACGCCGGCGGCCCACATGTGCCACGGCCTGCGCTGTATCGCCGACGCAGATATTTGGATGGCGGGACATCGCCTTACGCAACCGATCGCAGAGTACGCACTCGGCGTCCTGATGGTGCTGCAGCGCGCGGATGGCGGGAATACGATCTACTTCCTCGGCCATGTAGTACAAAGCGGTGGCTGGATCTACTTCCCCGTGCTCTTCCTGCTGAAGGAACCGATCCCGACGCTTATTATTGTCTTCCTCGCACTCGCGCTCGCCGCATGGTGGATCATTAAAAAAACATTAAACAATCGCGCGGGCGGCGGACCGACAATCGGGCGGCGGATGCTCGATTATCTCACACTCAACTTCGGCGAATTCTCGCTCGCGTCGTTCATCGTCCTCTATTGGGGATACAGCATGCACAGCCCGTTAAACATCGGCATCCGACACCTCATGCCCACCGTCCCGCTTATCTTCATCCTCGCCGCCGTCGTGTGGAAAAAATGGATCACAAAATTAAATTTCGGCCAAGAGAGCGCGAGAGAAAAGAGGTTGTTCGAAGAGAACCGGCTGTTGAAGGAGGCGCTGGGGAGCAAAGCGCTGGAAGCCGATTTTTTCGCCGATGCCTTGCGCAGAATCGAGGAGCAACGCCGGAAGAGCACCGCGGGTGGCGGGATAGTTTGTACGTCACCATCCAGGCGTGGGGCCAAAGGGCGCAAGGCGCATTGACGGTGGAACGGATGTGCGAATTGGTGGGAGTGAGCCGGGCAGGCTATTAGCAATACGTAATGGTTGAAAGGTGTAA
>CAVVHF010000031.1:0-29921 GCA_963747905.1 uncultured bacterium
AATGCCGCCTTCGTAAAAACGGGGGGCGGCATGGTGATGTTGAAAGAGTATGTGCCTCACGTGGTGAGCTGGCAGTCGCCAACGAACTGGCGATCTTTCCCGGATGCGACATAGAACGAGATGGGCCGTCCGGTGAGCAGAATCGTTCCGCCCTCGATGCGTACCGCTTGATACATCTTCTTCGGTTTGCTCCGGGCATGGTGCATATCTTCCCGGATGCCTTCAATGGTTTCCGGAGGATGAACGTACGCATCTCCGATGGGAACTTCCCGCCAGCGATTTCCCGCGTCGAGAAAAGACCCTGCGTCTCCCTCGATCACAAATCCTTCGATTTTTCCTGACAACGTGCTACCTCCCCTCAAGGTTCAAATGTAATGCTGGGAAGAGAAGGTGTCAATTGAAGATTGACGGCAGATATACACAAAACTATGGGTGTGGTATAATGAAATCAGTAAATCTCCACCCGGGGTAACGCACCATGAATTGTGATGAATGCGTCGCAAACCAATGTCATAACTGTGCTGACTGTGCCACGAGGCTGCTCAACAATGCAGGATTTCTCTGGAACGGTACGCCCATAACCCCCGATCTCAAGCATCGGTTGCCAAAGGAGGAGCGACGGAAACAGAACCTCCGGCGCATGGAGATCAACCACAACCAGCGGCTCATCGGCAGCTTCCTCAGTCTGGAAGAGCTTCGCCCAGACGCGAAAGTCTTCATCCCCGGGTTTGCCTAGCATTCCCACCCACAGAAGGCGCGTAGGAGATCAGCAATGATCGCTCCACTACGCGCCTTTTCCATTTGAATTAGCACTCTAATTGCACAGATCAGTCTTTGTGAAATATCTGTCGCGGACTTTTGAATTTGAGACGTTTTCTTGGTCGATCATTCAATATACGGACGATATGGGCAAGTTCCTTGGCGGTGATCAGGTTGAAGTCGAGATCTTTGGGGAAATACTGCCGCAGGAGGCCGTTCGTATTCTCGTTCGTGCCACGCTCCCAGGCGTGATACGGATATGCGAAATATATGACCATACCGCTCTTCTCTTCAAGGCGCTCCCAATCGGAAAACTCGGTTCCGTTGTCGAGTGTGAGCGTCCTGCGTTTCTCTTTTGGGATGCAGCGGAACCGTGCGATGGCCAATGACACAAGAAGCTCCGCACGCATCTTCGGAAGAAGATATGCGATGAGATATCCGCTCTTGCGATCGACGAAGGTCACGATGCGAACACGCTTGTCGCGACCCATCACCGAGAGCGCCTGCGCCAACCGCCGCGCACCGTAGGAAGGATGCTTTTGTAATTCTTCTTCCATCCGAACTTTCAATGCCCAATCTTTTTTGTCCTGCGTTGCTACGTAGTAGAGCGACGAACGGGAGACGCCCAATGGCTTTTGCCATGGCGGATACGTTTCTCTCCCGGCTCAATTCTTTTTTTGGGCCTGGGAGAGCTGGATCGTGAGTTCGCCGATCACTTCAAACAATTCTTTGTTCTGTTTCTTAAGCTTGATGATTTCCGTCCATGAAGGAGCGCTGGTCGCTCCCGCGCCCAGCCATCCATACACGGTCGTTTCGTGGACACCCGCATCCTTCGCGGCCTGCGCCACTGATATCCCTTCTTCCTTTACCCGGCGGATGATCTCCGCTTTCACTTCTTTAGCTACCCGATATCCTTTTTTGTTTGCCATGACACAATGGTAATTTGTTTCGACCTTTGTGTCTAAATTATGGGGTCCAGGTCACGGGATCATCGCGCTCTACATCGAGAATATCCACAACGAAACGACCAACTGGCCGATGTATGTCGTGCGGAAGAAGCGGGGAAGATAGGATATTTGCCCTAATCGTATCATTTTGGTAGTATAATCGTATCAAAATGATACGAAAAACGGACAAAATAGACATTTCTCCTCGGGAACAAAGGATAATCGGTATTTTGCTTGAGCGGGGTGCGCTTCCTTCGTCCGGCATCCATGAAGCGCTCGCGGAGCGCGGGGACAGTATATCGCTCGTCACCGTAAAGCGCGCGCTTTCCGGTATGGCAGTGCGAAAGATCATTATCACGATCGGATCGGGGCGTGCTTTATCGTATAAGGTCGGCATACCCGGCAGACTATTTGCGGACATTGACGCGCGTGCATATTGCGCCATCGAACCCGATCGGCGGTATGGACAGACGCGATACCACCATGAGCTCTTTGCGGAAATCCCGCGAAGTCTTTTTTCCCAGGAAGAATCGAAAAAGCTTAAAACAACGACCGTGGAATATTCGCGCCGCACGGCTAACCTGCCGCCCGCCATAGAAAAACGCGAGCTTGAACGGCTGGTGATCGAGCTTTCGTGGAAATCCTCAAAGATTGAGGGAAACACCTACACGCTTCTCGATACGGAGAAGCTTATTTTAGAGAATAAGGAAGCTGTGGGGCATCCTCATAGCGAGGCGCAGATGATCATTAACCACAAAAATGCATTCAACTTCGTACGTGAGCATGAGGTGTTTTTTAAAGCGCCATCGCGCGCGCACATCGAGCAACTGCACACGATTCTCGTAAAAGACCTGGATGTGGGCACGGGACTCCGCGAACGGATGGTCGGCGTCCTCGGGTCCGTCTATCAGCCGCTCGATAACGTGCACCAGATCCGCGAAGGGCTCGAAGTACTCATTGCTGCGATCGCCCGCACGGAAACCCCCTACGGGAAAGCGCTCATTGCGCTTCTTGGCATTAGCTACCTTCAGCCATTCGAGGATGGGAATAAGCGTACCGCGCGCCTTTTGGCGAACGCGATCCTTCTTGCTTATGGATGCGCGCCACTTTCCTATCGAAGCGTCGAAGAGAGCGAATATCGGGAGGCGATACTCGTATTTTACGAAGTAAATTCCATTATTCCCTTTAAAAAGATATTCATTGATCAGTATGATTTTGCCGCCAGGACCTATGCGGTCAAATAAAACCCATGAAAATCCTCTGGTGTACTTGGAAGGACCGAAAGCATCCCGCGAGCGGGGGAGCGGAGGTGGTCAACGAAGAGATTGCGAAGCGCCTGGCGCGCGATGGGCACGAGGTCATTTTTTTGGTCGGTGGGTTCAAAGGCTGCGCTCTCGAAGAGACGATCGACGGCTACAAGGTGGTGCGACTCGGTAACCGATGGAGCGTATATTGGAAAGCGTGGCGCTATTACAAGAAAAACCTGCGCGGGTGGGCGGACCTTGTGATCGACGAAGTGAACACGATGCCGTTCTTCTGCAAATTTTACGTGCGCGAAAAAAATATATTGTTTGTGCACCAGCTGTGCCGCGAGATCTGGTTTTACGAGATGGCGTTCCCGCTGAATGTTTTGGGATACGCGCTGGAGCCGATCTATCTATGGCTGCTCAGAGACGGGTCTTTCCATCTTTATGCGAAGGATAAAAACGCCCCCTACTATTTCACGGGGGCGCGATTGCGTGATTCTCTGGACGGGAACTTCTTTTCTCTTTCGGGACGAGGACGCCTCCGTTCCCGACGTTTCGTAGGAAGAGCTGTTGGTGGCAGTGACGCTTGCTCCGTTTCACCCGGATGGCGATGGATGCTATCGCCCGGTCTCATGTCGCTCGTGTCGGTGAAGGCAGGATCACGTTCTACTTTCATGAAGGATTCTCTTTTTCGTCGGGTGGGTGCTATTTGAACGCTATCCCGATGCGATCGAGCATTCGGGGACGAAAAACAGTTCCATTTTCTGGAAGAGCCAACTCCCGTTATCGCCGGGGCGGTTCGTCTTTGTGCGGTATGAGTCATACATGCACACATCACTGATCGCAACGGCGAACTCCATTGAGTTGCTGTTGGTGATCAGCGCGAACAGTCCGCATCCGTCTCGGCGGGGCGGATCCTCTGGTAGGTCTCCGACCGGAATGCCTACGGCGTGGAGTCGGTGAAGATCTATCCCGGTTTCGTTATTCATAAGCCCTCCTGGATCATTCTTATCACAGTGCCGGATAAAGTTCAACGGTCGTGGCGATATTCCTGCTGAGAAGATGTTCATATTGTATGGCGTGAGAATTTGTATTTTGCCAGTGGGATGGGCATCATGGATGCTCGTCGAGCATATCCGTCGCGCTCGAATATGGATATTCGCACCGAGATATTAAATAAAAAGAGCAGCCCACGCGGAGTGCGGAGCTGCTTTGTCGGAAGGAACTCGATGTTCACCGGAAAGCGCTGTGCCAGAACAGTTGTTGGCCGGAGAAGAGGGAGTAGACGACGATGAAGATCGGGACGAGAATCACTGGCTGCCGTGGGATGGGGTATCGCCGTCCTCGTTGCGCGGCGAAGTGGTACTTGATGTATTGCGGCTTGATTAGCTCGCGGCGTTGTTCGCCGTTTTTCCCGCGTTGGATCATAAGTTGCCCTCCTCGGTTCAGATAACAGCAGTCCGTACTATACCGCAATGGGTTTGGTGTGGCGATGCTGGGCGTTCACTTTCTCGGCGCAGGAATGGCAGAGTTGTCCGCATCCTTCGATGTAATCAGTCCTCGTCTCAATGGGATCATCCCTCCTGAAAGGTGTCGCATTCTTGCAGCGCACACACCATTCAATTTCCGAAAGAGGGGTGGGCATAAGGATGAGGAATATGGTCCGCAGGTAATGGCTCATATACGCAATCCTTTCTGCGCGTTCTGGCACAAAGATACCATAAACAGGATAAAAGTCAACAAATACGGCAAAAAAAGAAGCCCCGTGGTTGCGAGGCTTTCATGTGGCTCGTGGCGATAGCTATGCAGCCTTGCTGGTCTCCAGATGGAGCCACTGGAGCAGGCTGTCCAGTTTCTCCGTTGCCTTCGGACCAAGAGCATGGTCGTCAGGAAGGTGACATGCCTCATGGAGCGCTACATTGGCTTCCTCGGCAATGGCATCCCCAAGCTCGCCCACCATTCGTTTGTAGGCTGCTAGGAACTCCCCGTCCTGGCCGAACAATGCGGCGTCCTGCGCATTCTCCCGGAGCTTCTCTTTCACGAATCCAAGTGTGTACACTGTTATCCTCCTCGGTCCAACGTTCTACTTAATATATATACGGACATCAAAGGGATGTCAATTCTCAGGAAGTATGGGGTGCCCCCCCTGCGTGACCTCCATGCACATCTCGGAGTTCGGGGGACTGTGCTCCGGCGACGGCGTTGTCGGGCGGATGTCCTTCCACTTTGATGGAGATGGCACGTGATCAATACGTGTCATTGGCGCATCGCATGTGCGTCGCTTTTTTTGTGTTTTTGGCGATTTAATTCCATAATGGAATCACCGTCGAGACAACATCAAGATTGTGATAGGGTTAGTCCGTCCTCCACCGTTTTATTTCAATAGTCGCCTATGCGAAGATTTTTACAAAATAAACTCGTCACGAACAGCGTTATCATCAGTGCCGGAGCCCTGATCGCGGGCGTTTTCGGCTACCTTTTCCAATTTGTGATCTCGCGGAGTCTTACCGTCGCCGGGTACGGCGAGTTCCAGAGCTTGAATTCTCTGTTTCTCATCACGGGCGCCGTTTCTTCAACGCTCGGCTATCTCTTCTACAAATTTTTCCCCGTTTTTTGGAAAGCGCACGACTATGCCGCCCACCACGCCTTTATGGGATGGGCGATGGAGAAGATCAACAAGTGGATATTCGCCTATTTCGCGCTCTTTCTTTTATTCACCCCGCTTTTTGTCCTGGCGCTCCATTTGCACAGCTACTACGGGGTTCTCTTTCTCATCATCGCCGCGATCGTGGGCGTCTACGGGACGATCTATAATTCGGCGCTCATCGGCTGGGAGCATTTCCTCCCGTCGGTCGTTGCGGGGATCATCGGTGCCGCCGGAAAGCTCGCCGCCGGATACGTCATCGTCTTATTTTTCCCCAGTGCGGATGCCGTGATGCTCTCGTTCGTCATCGGAGCGGCCATCGGAGTCGCCGCGTACATGTTCTTCCATAAACGATATTTTCCCGGAGGAGGCGCAGGAGAAGGGGAGGAACCGGACGCACCGCGCGACGATTGGAAGCAGAAGTATTACGCGAAATTCAATTTCGAACGGGAGCTGGGGCATGTCTTTGTTTTCGCGTTGCTCATGACCCTGCTCGGCAATGTTGATATCTTTCTCGTGAAAGGGTTGACGTCTGCGGAGATGACCGGATTTTACGGCGCGCTCCATACGCTGGGGACCGTCATCCTCACGCTAAACGCCGCGGTCATCGGCTCCGTCCTGCCGACCGTGTACGCAGCGGGACATGAAGGAAAAAGAGCGAGCATGAAAACGGTCCTCTTCGCCTACGGGGCCATCGCCGTGATCAGCGTCGGAGGTCTTCTCCTCTATGCGGCTTTCCCGGATCTTATCGTGAGGATGCTGTTTGGCGCAAAATATCTTTCCGTCGCGCACAACCTCTGGATTTTCGCCCCGCTCACCTTTTTCCTTTCCGTCCTCACGCTTGAAGCGAACTTTGCCTACGCGCGGCATGCCTACCGGGTTTCGTGGGCTCTCCTCGCTACCATCGCGGTCGCCTCGGCGGGAGTCGGTCTTTTTCATGAAAGTATCCGCGCAATCGCGCTTGCCATTACCGTGGCCTTTGTATGCGGCTACGTTCTGGTACTGTGCCTGAATCTGTGGTCTCGAAAGAAACGTTTCCTTGAAGCCCAGCCGCTCGTGGGTATATAATGCGAACTATGGCCACCACGACGGAAGACCGTAAGCGGCTCATCTCGGTCGTTATTCCGGCTTATAACGAAGAAACAAACATAGGACCACTCCATTCTTCACTGATGGGAGTTTTAAAGACGCTGGAGGGAAAATACGATCATGAGATTATTTTTGTAAATGATGGGAGCAAAGATGATTCATGGGCAGAAATTAAAAAGTTGGCCCAGTTGGACAAAGCAATCAGGGGTATTTCCTTTAGTCGTAATTTTGGGCACCAGTTTGCCATAGAGGCCGGTTTAAAGGCGGCCAAAGGAGATGCCGTGATCATGATGGACGCAGATTTACAACATCCCCCAGCTCTTATCCCCGAGCTAGTAAAAAAATGGGAGGAGGGATTTGATGTTGTTAACACCAAGCGTATGCAGACAAAAGGGGAATCTTTTTTTAAAAGAGCGACATCCAAATGTTTTTACGCGCTCATCAATAGAATATCGGATATCCGGCTGGATCCAGGATCTGCCGATTTCAAGTTGTTGGATCGCAGGGTAGTGGATGAACTTAACAAATTTCCGGAAAAAGATAAATTTTATCGGGGCTTGATAAGCTGGGTTGGTTTCCGTACTGCGTCCATCGAATACGAAGCACACCAACGGAATTCGGGGAAGTCCTCTTATACCCTGGGGAAGATGCTTACCCTCGCTAGAGTGGGCATCACCTCCTTCAGTATGTTGCCGATGAAGATAATTATTTTTATCGGATCCTTTTTATTTTTTGTCGGCTCGGTGGCTTTCCTTTTCATGCTTTACTATAAATTTTTTATAAGCGGGGGTTATTTCAGCGGAACGGCCATCCTGGCTTCTTTTATAATTTTGAATAATGGCATAATAATCATTTTAATCGGAATAAATTCCATTTATCAGGCAGTGATGTTTAGAGAATTAAAAAACCGACCGGATTATATTATAGATGAGACAATCGATTCTGATGGAAAATGAAAAATCGATTGGGATCATAGTCACCTATCCGGAGATTGGCCGCAAACATGTTGATTTCAGCGGTATCGCCGGGTATACAAAAAATTTGCTATTTGGGTTAACGGGCGAACAAAGAAAGAAAATTGTAATTTTTTCGGATATTAAGGATGGCGCGAAAATTTTTACAGAGGAGGGAATAGAAGTGAACGAATGCTGGCAAAGAAACAAACTTTCTTTCGTGGGTCAGATTATCAAAAGCATAAAAAATTATCCTACTTTGGAGATAGTCCACGTGCAACACGAATTCAATCTTTTCGGAGGGTCGCTTTCCATTTTGTTATATTTGCTTTTATTAAAAAGGATTAAAAAACTTAATAAGAAGATAGTGGCGACTTATCATGGCGTTATCTCTCCCAAGATTATTGATAAGAAGTTTAAAGAGGTAAACCAGTTAAACATTCCCGTTCCGTTGATAAAGTTTTTCTTTGGTTTTATTTATAAATTAAGCGCTAGATACATTGATAAAGCCATTGTACACGAAAATTATTTTAAGAAGGTACTCGTGAATGATTACGGCTTCGCGGACAATCAGGTAGACGTTATTCATCACGGAATCGAGGAAAGGTCATTAACATTATTCCAAAAAGAGGCTCGGGAAAAGTTAAAAATCTCGCAGGACAAAAAGGTTATTTTGTTTTTTGGTTTTCTCGCGGGGTACAAGGGAGTAGATCTCCTATTGGATACTTTTCAGTTACTGGATGAAAATCAATATTTTCTCATACTGGCTGGCGGAAAGCCAAAGCGCGTCGAAAAAGATCGTTCCTATAACGCGTGGTTCGAAGGATTAGAATCCAGGATAAAAGGGAGTCAAAATATTTTACAAACGGGATTTGTTCCAGATGATCAAATTGATCTTTATTTTTCAGCTTCGGATGTGCTTGTGTTGCCATATTTACAGATGTTATCAGCGAGTGGTCCAATGTCGTTTGCCTTAAGTTTTGGGAAACCATTTTTAGCAAGCGACGTGTTTAGGGAAGTCTTGGAAAACGACAAGCTTATATTTCAAAGAAACAAAGAAAGCCTAAAAAGATCAATTGAACTTTTTTTCGGCAATCAAAGCGATTTTAATGACTATATAAAAGAGAGAAAGGCCGAGAGGTCATGGGACAGGATTGGCCAACAAACATTTACGCTCTATAGCCACGTAGCGCATCTCTCGGCATAAATGATCAGAAAACACATATGAAAATTTTATATATTTGTAATCGATTTTATCCCGCGCTAGGAGGCGTAGAAACTCACGTGTTTAATATTGCCAAGAGATTTATTGATAAAAATAATTCCGTTGATGTTGTATGCTCTGATATGGTGGCAATCAACTCAAGTGAGAGATTTAAGAATAAGTCTGGAGAAATAGTAGGAATACATTTTAAAAAGTTCTGGAGTTTGAGGATTTTAGGAATAGATGCAACTACTTTTATGCCCTATTTGCCACTCTTTCTTTTTCTAAATGTAAAAAAATACGACATCATTCATGCTCATAGTTATGGTTACTTTTCTTCATGGGCACCGATTTTAATTTGTAAATTATTGAATAAAAAAATTATTTATACCGCTCATTATGCTGACGAAACTGTGTTGCCAAAAATTGTTAAGCGACTTTTTGACTTTTTGATCGCTGGATGGTCTTTCCGTATGGCCACAAGAGTTATCGCTCTTACGAGCGTTGAAAAAGACATTTTAATTAGAAAATTTAGAGTTAGACCCCAAAATATAGTTGTGATTCCAAACGGTATCAATTTAAGCGAATACTCGAAACATTCTTTTTCTAGCGAAGAGAGAAAAAAAGTTTTATCTCGAAATGGAATTAAAAATAAAAATAAAAATATAATCACTGTTTCCAGAATTGCCAAAAACAAGGGACACATATACTTATTAATGGCTTTTAAAGATATCTTGAATTGCAATCTGATTATTATAGGTAAAGACTGGGGCGAAAAAGAGCATTTGATGAATTTTGTCAAAGAAAAGAAAATTAATAGCGTCTTTATTTTAGAAAACATCAATGATGTTGAAAAAAATAATTTACTCAAATCGTCCGATGCGTTTATATTACCTTCCCTAGGCGGTGAATCTTTTGGCATAGTACTACTAGAGGCTATGGCCAATGGATTACCAGTCATAGCCTCAAATGTAGGCGGGATAAAAGATCTGATACATGACGGCAAGAATGGATACTTGGTAGAACCCGGGAACGTGCAGCAAATTGAAGAAAAAATAGACGCCGTGCTGTTTAACAAAAATATTGAATCTATGAAAAGATATTGTCGCGATTTTGCCTCTCAATACGATTGGGACAAAGTCTATGAAAGAATAAGTAATCTGTACCAAAACATTTTAAGGGTTTGATTATAATTAAAAACTTATGTTGAAAACTAGATTGATTGGGATAAGATGGCTGTGCTTCAATATCGGATTTTTTAAAACGATTCGAATTATTTTAGACATATTCCTAAAGACACCGAAGGAATATCTTGTAAATTTTAAAAGTAACAATAAGGAGGTAAGGATGTTTATCAAAAGCGAAAGAACGGATCTCGCGATGCTGACCGAGATCTTTTGCTTTGAATCCTATGAAATAAAAGAAAACATTGATCCGAAGTTGATTATAGACGGGGGAGCCAATAAGGGAAGTGCCACTATATATTTTGGCCTAAAATATCCAAAAGCTAGAATCCATTGTTATGAGCCCAATATTGATTTGATCCCCATCCTGAAAAAAAATATCGAACTGAATAACATAGACGCCGAAATATTTAATGAAGCTTTATCGGACAAAAGTGGGATGTTATTTTTCGAGCGGAACGCCAATCATCAATATTCAAAATTAGTCGAAACAAACAGCGGAATGCAGGTGAAGGCCATTTCCCTGGACGAAAGATATATTGGTCAAAAAATAGATATTCTGAAGCTCGATATTGAAGGCGAAGAGGAAAAAGTAATTAGTTCTCTAAATTTTATCGATCCCAGTGTCGGTATAATTATTCAGGAGATTCATTACGACAGAGTTGATTCTGACAAAATATTTTCTTTACTTGAAGAACATAATTATAGATTTGAAAATCCTCATTCTCAATATCGTTACCTTAATTCTAAAGTAAAATATCCCATTTTAGTAGCAATCAAATATTAATATTGATTTTTTTGACATGAAGTATATCAATTCAATAAAATCTTTTCTTATAAGAAAGACATCAGATGATAGTCATCTTTTCTATCATATATTTTTCGTCTTATTCGCCTTTTTATTTATTGGAAGGTCTATAGACTTCCATTTTCTCACGCATTACATAAATGGAATGGATACCTATCAATGGTTGGACTTTGGTGCATTCATTAAAAAAAGTCTTTTTATTTGGAATCCGGCTTCCTCTGGGAAAATCGATCCCATGACGTTTACGCCGTTTATCTACAACCTCATCTTGGAGGGGTTACAGAAGTTAACGGGCCAACTAATTTTGAGCATTAATGTTTATTGGATTCTCTTCATTTATTTTCTGCAATTTTCCTTCTTCTATTTCTACAGAATTTTCTTGGGCGGCAGGAAAGCTCTTGTGGCGACACTGTTGACGTTTTTAAACATAAAAATGATTACTACATTTTATGAGCCACTAGTTTATGTCAATATAGCTTTAGTGGCCCTCCCTTTAATGTTTTTCCTTCTATACTCTTTTATCTTTAATAAAAAAAATAAATTTGTTTATGTATTTTTTTATATATTCTTCCAGATCGTACTTTTCCGGGTATTAAATGTTTTGATCTTATGCAACGTTCTCGTTCCGATACTTCTTTTTCTTTTATTTAGAGATCAGATTTCCAACAAGAAAGATTTTTTCAAAAAAGTAATTTTGGTATGGGTGCTTAGTTTTTTGGTTTGCCTGATGTGCATTATAAATACGGGCATGGCCTATACCGGTGTCTCGAGTAATCAAAATGTGCAGACTTATAACGATACGAGTATGACATCGTTTTATCAGAACCGTTTCGACTTGCTTAATACCCTTAGATTGACCGACCATTTTAGCTTAGCTGATAACGAACCAGAATTTCCGGGCCTTGTATATTTTAAGTTCTCGAAACTCTATATGCAATCTTGGTTTTTTATCATCATCTCATTTTTGTTTTTGGGATTGCTTCTGGCTAATTTCATAAAAAATAGAAAAGACAAGAAAATTCTTATAATAATGGCTTTTCTTGTTGCCCTTATCTTTTTAGCCAAGGGTCTTAACCCTCCATGGGAAACCCTTAATCAATGGCTTTATTCGAATAGTATTTATCTATTGTTCTTCCGATCTGGTCCCGTGTATTTTATGTACCTAATTATCCCATTGGCGGTCTTGGCAATTTTCCTGGGAAGTAAAAAAATCAAGATGTTCTATCCATTGGTCTTTTTGATTATTATTTCTCATGCATTTCTGATATTTATCTACGCTAAGCCGATAGGAAAATATTGGAATACGACCCTCCCCGCCGAATACTCGGAGATTACAAAAAAACTCGATTCTTTGGAAAACACAAATAAAATATTAATTTTGCCAATCAGCCCTCGTATCGGAGGAGAAATGGATTACGAAGATGGGTATGCGGGTCCCAGCCGTTTGGAGTTGCTTTCTTCGAAGACCTTCATCTCAAAGACCGAAGCCTTGGGTGGATCCGATGAGTATAACGGACTCTTCAATTCCTTGGCTAATAATACGGATGTAAGCATGGATATAAATTATGACATAGTAGACAAAATGGCCAACACCTTAGATTACCGATACATTGTTATTGAGAAGAATTCAGTATATTATTATGCGCCAGATTTTAACCAACCAACCTTTACTAGTACAATTGAAGAAAATCTGGATAAAACATTATGGCAGAAAATCTTTGAGAATAAAGATTTCGCCCTGTATAAGATAGGGGATGAATTTTTTGACGGAAAAATCCAAGCGTCCTCTTCTAGTCTATCCTTTGAAGAGATTAACCCCGTGACATACAAGGTATATATTCAAGGCCTTCACTCGCCTTCGCAGCTATCCTTTTTAGAAGCCTTTAATCCTGGGTGGAAAGTTTATTTGGAGCCTAACCCCACTAGCCAGTGGTGCGAAACTTCTGCCTATTTTGAAAGTACCGGAGTTACAGAATGTCAGGATCAACAGCAGCTTCCTGGGGCGGCTGATTTATCCTATCTCTACAAGAAACCTATTTTTGATAGTACGCACCAGTTAATCAATGGCTATGCTAATGGTTGGACAATCGATCCGGATTATATCAAACAAAACTTCGATGCAAGCTATTACAAGGAAAATCCTGACGACTCTATTGATATCGAGCTAACTTTATATTTCAAGCCGCAGTCATATTATGACATCGGTTTTATTGTCTCCGGCGCCACATTGCTTGCGTGCCTTGGGTATCTAGGCTGGGATCTGGCGCGGCGCAGAAAGAAAAAATTGATGGCTACGACCACAATAATCAAAAAAGAAGAAGATGTATAAAAAATCGGCAAAGAATATCCTAGTGTTCCTGGCACGCTTCTCGCCGGTGCTTTTTGTCGTCGCTCCGCTATTTTTCTCGAAAGGATATATTTTTCTTACCGATCTTGTGTGGGGTCCGAACATCTCCCTCAGTTGGTCTAGTCAATACTTTTTATTAAACGTGGTGACTAAGGGATTGTCTTTTCTCCTCTCGGTTGACCTGATAGAAAAAATATATATTACGCTCTGCCTCGGGCTTGCCCTGTGGGGCGGTAGGAAGATTACCAGCCTGTTTTTGCAAAACCAGTGGCTAGTGTTCATTGCGAGCCTCTTCGCGCTCTTTAATCCATTTGTGTATGACCGTGCGATGTACGGCCAGATCAATATCGTCGGCGCGTTCGGCCTGATGCTTCTGGGAGCAGGATTTCTGCTGGAGTATTTAGAAAAGAAGCAGTGGCAGCAGATTGTGTTCGCCGGTCTTGCCTTCGCTTTCTCGGTACAGTTTTCGCCGCACTTCATATTCTTTATCGTGGCGTTTTATATCTTTGTTTTCCTTCCGGGGCTTTTTATCGGAAAGCGGGGACTGGCGGGCGGCGGCGATAACAAATCTGGCGCTAAGGCAAAAATAATCGACGCCGTTAAGATTTCTGTGACCCTCGTCGCCATCGCCTTCGTGCTGAACGCGAACTGGATCGTGGGCGGCGTGACCGGCACATCGGGGCTCGGAAAGTTCGTGAACACGGGCATCACCCAGCAGGATCTCGTGGCGTTCCAGACGTCCGGGAAAACGGGTGCCGATGCCTTGGGTAACGTGCTCATGATGTCCGGTTTCTGGGGAAAGGATCAGTTCCGTTACGCGGATCTTACGACGATTGCGGACAATTGGGGGCGGAGCTTCTTCCTCTTGCTCCCGCTCATTCTGTGGGGATTCGTAGCCGGCCTGCGATCCAAAGAAAAAAAATATCGCGCAATGACCATCGGCGCTGGCGCGCTGTTTGCCGTCTCCGTGGTTTTGGCGACAGGCATACGGATACCGATTGGGAGTCAGATAACCTATTTCCTATTCAATCATCTGCCCTTCTATAAAGGCCTGCGTGAATCACAAAAGTGGGTGAGCGTGACGGCGATGATCTACCTCGCGTTCCTCTCCATCGGCCTGCGGGAGCTCTTTACGAAAAAGATCGTCCAGCGCAACGCGCTCATCATAAAAATTCTCGTTGGCGCGATCATCGTCATGGAGGCGCCGCTCCTACTCTGGGGCTTCGGCGGTCAAGTGAAGCTCGTGCAATATCCGAGCGATTGGTACACGGTCAATAACTATATTGTGCACGATTCGGGATGTTCGGGGAGTATTCTCTTTTTCCCGTGGCATGAGTATATGAGTTTTTCCTGGATTGGCGCCATCATTGCCAATCCGGCTCAGTCGTTCTTCCAATGCCCCGTCATAAGCGGCACCGATATGGAGTGGGGAGGGAATATTATCGGCGCGAGCGAGGACTCCGAAGGGCAGGCCGTCGTTGCCTGGCTGAATGCGGGAGGAAGGACGGATCTTTTGCAAAACAGCGCGTACAATATCAAATATATTGTTTTAGCAAAAGAACTCGACTGGCAAAGCTATGTCGGAATGGGCACGAACCCCGAACTGCAACCCGTCATGGAAACCGCAACGCTCGTGGTGTATAAAGTAATAAAATGAAGAACTCAAAAACAGTTCGCGTTCTCAAATTGGTGGCGGATGATGTCGCCGCATTTTTCCCATACTTTTTTGGGTTCTGGCTGATCTCCATTTGCGTGTCCATTTTTTTCCCTGCGTGGCGCGATTATTTTAACTGGCCGGCGTTTGATCTGAGCGTCCTTTTTTTCGCGCTCCTCAGTCTGTGGAGTGATACGGTGCAAAATTTTTGGAAAGGAGTGAAGGATGCTTCAAGGAAGGGGGGAGAAAAAGGTTTTGAGGTTTTCGCTCGGACGATTATCCTCGGCGCGGCACTCGTTCCCATTTGGAAAAAGATCCTTTCCTGGCAAAAGGGCCTCAGGAGGTCCGATTATTATAAGATCGCCGCGATGGTGCTCATTCTCGGATTTTCCCTGTTCCAGGGCATTTATGTGGTGGACTTCTTTGCCCTGCTTTTCGGTCTTATTTCCGTCCTCTTTGGGCTGGATATGCGGGTATCGGCAGGATGCGCGCTCGCGCTCCTCATTTTATGTCCGTTTTTGCTGGTTTTTAACCAAAACGGCTTTGCCGAGACAGCAGCGGTCTACGCTTATTATTTCCTGGTGATCGCCGTGCTCACGGCGATCGGCGATCATCTAAGAGAGGGGAAAGTTATGCACAGGGACGCATTAGGCAGATAACATCGATATATGCTATGGTAAAAGGGAATTAAAAAACATTAAATAAAAGTCGTCTGCGGGAAATAATATTTTATATTATCAAACATGAGCGTTTTTAAAAAAGAAGGGAATCTATCAAAAATAATTTTTGGCGCTATGATGGTCGCCGTGTTTTCTTTGATCTTCGGGACGGCCGTGTTCGCCCAGTTCAATCGGCAAACAGGCGGTTCTGGCTATGGCTATGGCTATGGCTATGGCTATGGCTATGGTTTTGGCAATGATGGTGGTGCGACGGGATACCGAGCGGCGAGTCCTGCGGTTAATCTTGGCGACGCGAGCAATTTCGTGATTCTATCATACGCGGGGATTGATGAGGCTTCCACGGGAAGTCTTGTTACGGGAAATGTTGGAGTGTCTCCAGACGACGCTACATACATCACCGGATTAACCTGTCCGGAATTGAAGGGAAAAGCCTACGTGGTCGCCGCGGCGGGTGGTAGCCTTAGTGCAACATGCGAGGTGGCTAATCAGAGCGCATTGTTAACCCCGGCCATGACCAATCTAAATACTGCATATACCACGGCTAATGGGTTATCGCCTAACGTTACTTACTCCCCATCTAGCCAAGAGCTTGGCGGCTTGTCTCTCGTTCCTGGCGTCTATAAGTTCAATACGAATGCGACCATATCGACCAATCTTACCCTCGCCGGTGGCGCAAGCGGAGTGTGGATATTCCAGATACCGGGAACCTTCACCGTATCCGGCGCAGCGCACGTTATCCTAACCGGTGGCGCAGAGGCTGATAATGTCTACTGGATAGTCGGTGGTGCAACAGAGCTTCAAGCAAATACTGTTGTCAACGGGACTATTCTAGATCAAACAGGTATCACGCTTGACAATGAAGCAACATTAAACGGTGCCGCGATGTCATTAACGGCTTCCGTTACATTAAACGACAGCACCGTTACGCTTCCTGCGTCTTTGGACGAATATGGCTATGGCTATGGATACCTTGCGCCGTTGACCTATACAGTGACTTACGAAGGGAACGGCAGCAGTGGCGGGAGTGTCCCAACCGACTCGACCCAGTATTCCTCTGGTGCAACGGTTACCGTGCTTGGCAACACCGGCAATTTGATCAATAGCAATGGTGACACCTTCGGTGGTTGGAGTCTGACTTCCAGCGGTGTCGCAGTCTCGTCTTTCGTTATCACGGGCAACACCTACTTGTACCCCGTGTGGGTGCAGAGTGGTTCTAATGGTGGAGGCGGAGGCGGGGGAGGTGGTGGTTGCTCCGGCAACTGCGGCGCGACTTCTGGTGGATCTTCGGTTTCCGCTCCATCCGGCGCAACATCCGCGACGTTGAGCGGGTTGGAGACGCAGCTCCTCAACCTACTCATCAAAGAGCTCAAGGTTGTTCTCTTGCAGGCTCGGGCGCAGGGAATGACTCTCACGCCCGCTGAGCTTTCGTTCCTCAATGGTAGTCCCGCGACACAGACGCTTTCGGCGATCACGCGCGACCTCACTGTCGGCTCACGCGGTTCGGACGTAAGTACACTCCAGGCATTCCTTATCGCCCAAGCAAAGGGTACCGCCGCGGGCGCCCTGAGTTCGGCAGGTGCTACGGGATACTTTGGACAGCTTACGAAGGCTGCGCTTGCGGAGTATCAGACCGCGGTTGGCATTATGCCGCCGCAAGGATACTTTGGACGTATCACGCGGGCATATCTGAATAACGCGGGGTTCTAAGTAAGGAGGAAATAAACGAGACCGCCCTGAAATGAGGGCGGTTTTGTTATATCAGGCATATGAGGGAAGAGGTATTTTGTTGGAATGCTATAATAAGAGAAAGGCCGAGACCGATAGAATACTAACCTTAATCTTTTAACCTCTTTATTATTATCATGGATTTTTCAATTATCATCGCTCAGGTGTTGGGAATTTTCTTTGTGGTCACGGGCATCTCGATAGTCGCGAACGGCAAGTCTACTGCGGTCGCTGTTGAGGAGTCGGCGCAGAATAAGGGCATACTGTTTATGTGGGGAATACTCGCATTATTGATCGGCGCCGTCATCGTGGTGTTCAATAATGAGTGGACTTCCGGCCTGACGTTACTCATCACTATCCTTGGATGGTTGGCGATCGTAAAAGGAACCTTCATCCTTTTATTCCCTGGAGTTGCCGCACCGCTCTATAAAAAGTGTGGCAAGAGTGGCCTGCTCGTTGTCGCGGGTGTTGTGATAGTCGTGCTCGGTCTCGTTCTGCTTTATTGGTAAGCGGCAACGATGAGCCTCGGTATCGTTATTGTTCTCATTGCCGCCTTCGGTTATTTAAGCAATACGCTGAATTGGCGCTATTTGAATTTTGGCGTCATTCGTTTGCTCTATTATATAGGCGCGTTGGTTCACGAAACGTCGCACGCGGTGTTGTGTGTTTTGACCGGCGCAAAGATAGAGGAATTTACGGTATTTACGGAACAGCCACGCGTCGTGCATCGGAAATCGAAGTTGTCTTTCGTTGGCGAGCTTTTGATCTCTGCCGCACCGATCGCCGGCGGCCTGCTCTTTTTGTTCCTCGTCAACCATTATGTTCTAGGAAATTATTTTACGTTGCCGCAGGTCGCGAATTGGCATGATTGGAAAAGCGTCCTTGCCGCACCGCTGGGATTTTTAGCACAGATCAATGTATTGCGATGGCAGAGTTGGGTAATGATATTCCTACTTTTTAACGCCGGCGCGATGCTGGGGCCGTCCACGCAGGACCTCAAGAACGTATGGCCGATGCTGATTGTCCTCTTGTTTGTAAGTTACGCGCCACTCGCGGCGTTTGGGTTGATGGCGCTTTGCCTCATCATGGCAAATATCGTGCTCCAGCTCATTGTCATCACCTTAATCTTTTTGCTGCGCCGTTCGCGAATTGCGGGGATCGTCTTTGCTGTAATCGTCGTCATCGTCCTCGTTGTTCTTTTCTGGCATGTAACTTATACGGTGAAAGCAGCTCCCATTCCTACCGGTCTCGATCCGAACTTTATTACTCAAGTGGACGATTGTTTCTTGCCGACCGCGGCGATATATGGATACGATCTGCGCATCACGTCGGGATTTCGTACGATAGCGCAACAGCAAGAGATCTATGATCAGGGAAGATTGGAGGATGGGACGGTAGTGAGCGAAGCGCCGCCGGGACACAGTTTGCATAATTATGGATTCGCCGTGGATATTGTGGATCGCATCAAGGGATATAACATAGATTGGACGCAGTTGATCGCAATCGGTGCATATTGTGGTTTGGGCAATGGCGGCGTGGGGGATGAGCCGCATTTTGAATATCGCGGTGGCTTGACCACCGACCAGTTTGCGGCAGGGATGCGGCCTGTGCCGCTCATGTTGCCGTGTCCTGCGATGGCCGCAGCCCAATCGCTCACATTACAAGATCTCCAGGCCTGCGGAGCCCCTACGTTTCCTCAATAAAAAGGGATGAAACTTTCTCGGTCTGCAATCCGTAGTATATGATGTAGTCGCGGATTAGGCTTGGCGGGTCGAAGCAGGCTGATACGCGCCTAGGGGCAACATATAAAGCGGCATATAAAATAAAAATTTCTATGAAAATAATAAATACCATTTCGTGGGTGGCGGCGATAGGGGTCGCCGCAAGCTTGGCGATGATCATGCCTGCGTTCGCGGCATCCGCGCCTTCAGCGCAGAGCAGTGGTGCGTGGGTGGCGGCAGGGCATGGCGGGATGCGCGGGGGAATGGCGCCTGGCGTTTCCGGTACAGTAAGCGAAGTGAACGGTAATATTTTGACGGTGACCGCTACGGCGCGGCCGACCCGACCGATGCCGGAACAGGCGTCGACGGGCGTCAGTACGCCGACCGTCGTTGCGGGAACGGTGTATACCGTAGATGCGAGCAACGCGAAGATCTATAAAGGAAGTGCGACCACAACGGTTTCCGTCTCCGATATCGTAAAGGGTGATACCGTGATGGTTCAGGGAACGGTAAGTGGCACGAATGTCGTCGCAACTGTTATTCGCGATGGCGTGAACGGCATGATGGGCGGACAGCCTGGAATGCCGGGCAAGGGCTTTGGCCATGGTGCCAGCTCAACCCCGTCAACCACGCCGATCATTCAGGGGAACGGTGAGCCGGTCGTCGGTGGCACGGTTACCGCGGCCAGCGGCACGACGCTTACTGTGACGAATGCGAGCAATGTCACGTACACGATCAACGCGGCTGGCGCGACGGTCGTTGTAAAAGGAGCAAGCTCCACGCTTGCGAACGTCGCAGTAGGCGATACCATCATCGTGCAGGGAACAGTCAACGGAAATTCCGTAACGGCATCCTCGATCATTGACCAGGGTACGAAGGCGACGAACGCTTCTTCGACCAATGGCCAGTCTCATGAAGGCGGTATCGGTGCCGGCCTTGGCGGATTCTTCGGTGCCATCGGTGGATTCTTCCAGCACCTCTTCGGGTTTTAGGCAGCAATAACAAAAAACCCCTCCCTGAGGAGGGGTTTTTTGTTATCTGATTGGTGCCGCTATCACAGTTGGATTCCGCCGACGCCGTTGACAGATGAATTCGCTGCGCTCCCAAAGCCAAATATATTAGCAGTAAAGTTCTGTTTGATTTCATTCACTATTGTTTGGAGATCAGTACCCGGAGGTAGCCCCGCCGCATTTTTTCGGCCGTCTTTCAGCAATTTCCAACCGAAGATGATGCTGAATAAACGGATAAAGAATAGAATGATGCTATACACCAAAGAAAGTAACCCTGCGAAAAAGAATATCCAAAGGAAATCCTTGATGGTATTAGCGCCATACATCCACGACCCAGGACTGGCCGGATCATAATTAATGGTGATTGTCTGCCCTTGAACGAGTCCGCAATTGCTCGATGAATTTCCCGATTCTGCTTGCGTGTATGGAGTTCCATCTACCGTATAGCTCGCCGTCAATGAGCAGGTGCTACCACCGTTGTTCGTACCCGTCGAAACAGCCGTGCCTACTGAAACCACCGTTGCTGAGGTAGTGGCAGTCATGTTGTTAATGTTCGTGATCGTACCGAAGAGTGTCGGTATGAACATAAAAATAATACCGATAACCATTCCGCCTATGGTGCCGAATATGCCAGGGCGCCCCTTCCTCCCCATCGGATGCGGCGTCCCCATAAAACCATCAGCTATTAAAATGGCCCCGACCGCTTGCTCCGCGGCGGCATAGGTGGCCGGATCCTTTTGTTTATAGGGCTCGATAAAATTTATTGCCTGAGTTTTTAATGATGAAAACATGGTTTTAATGGTAGGTTAGTAGTTTGTTTGGTTGCCCTAATGAAGTTATATTAGCATTAATGAGGGGGAAGCAAGTTGGGGATAATTAAGATCGGCATCCTCCTCTCATCGCGAGTACTCCTCTGCTCAAAAGCGGACCATTACCGTACGCTTTTTTTGTTTGCGTATGGAGGTAAAAGAGATAAAATGGTGGGATGCCGATGACCGATGCATTTGAAAAACGATATAAATTATTGAACGCCGAACAGCGGCAGGCGGTGGATACGCTTGAGGGGCCGGTGATGGTCATCGCCGGGCCGGGAACGGGGAAGACGGAGGTGCTCACGATGCGCATCGCGAATATTTTGCGTAGCGGCGGAGCTTCCGGCGCCCGCATCGCGAAAAAAGGACACGCCGTTCCGCCGGAGAAGATCCTCGCGCTTACTTTTACCGAATCCGGCGCCATGGCGATGCGTCGCCGCCTCGTGGAGCTGGTGGGGGCTGACGCATATCGCGTGGAGATATCCACGTTCCACGGTTTTGCGAACCGCATCATCCGCGACTACCCGGATTATTTTCCGACGATCATCGGCGCGAACAATATCACGGAGATCGAGCAGGTGAGCATCCTGCGGCGGCTGCTCGACACGCTGCCGCTCAAAGCCCTGCGCCCCTTCGGCGATCGCTACTATCATCTGCGCGCGATCCTCGCTGCGGTGGGCGAGCTGAAACAGCAGGGGATGGCCCCAGCGCTTTTTTCCGCCATCGCGGCGGACGCGAAAAAAGATTTTTACGCGAACCCGGATCTGATCAACCAGTCGGGAAAGTTCGAGGGAAAAATGAAGGGGAAATATGTGACGGCGGCGAGGCAAGTGGAACGCAATGTCGAGCTGGCGGCGCTCTATGAGGAATATCAAAAAGCGCTCGCCGCCGGACGGCAGTACGACTACAGTGACATGATCATGTACGTCGGGCTCGCGCTCGAGAACGATGCGGAGCTGGCGCAGATCCTGCAGGGCACATACGAATATTTTTTAGTGGATGAGCATCAGGATACGAACGACGCGCAGAACAAGATCATCGAGCTGATCGCCGGCGGCGATACCGCTGCGGGCAGGAGCGAGTACCCGAATCTTTTCGTGGTCGGCGACGAGAAGCAGGCAATTTACCGGTTTCAGGGTGCATCGCTGGAGAATTTTCACTACTTCCGCGATCACTATAAAGATGTTACGTTGATCACATTAAGCAATAATTATCGTTCCACGCAAGCGATCCTCGACGCCGCGCAAAGCGTGTCGCCGCGGGAGACGGCGCTCGTGGCGCGTGCCGGGCATCCGGAAGTGGCGGCGCACCTGGCGGTGCTCTCATCGCCCGCCGTGGAATATTATTTTATTGCGCAAAAAATAAAAGAGCTCGTCGCCGGCGGCGGTGTTACCGACGCAGTGCCGGTCAAGGCGGAGAAGATTGCGGTGCTGTATCACAACAATAAAGATGTCGTTCCGCTCGCCGCGATGCTGGAAAAGCAAGGCGTGTTCTTTACTATAGAATCAAACCAGGATGTGCTGGGCGACGAGGAGATAAAAAAACTGGTGCGCGTGCTCCGCGCCGTTCAGCACTTTGGCAGCGACGTGTGGCTGGCGGAAGCCCTACATGTGGACTTTTTGGGAATCCCGCCGATCGACGTTTATAAATTATCCGCATACGCGTTTAAAGAGCGGCGCAAGATGTACGAGGTCATGCAATATCCGGTGGGGCTCGAAGCCGCGGGCGTGAGCGATGCCTCGAAGCTGGCCTACGCGCAACTCTTCCATCATCTTTCCGAGTGGAAACGGGCGTCCAAGAATCGCGGTGCGATGGAGGCGTTCGAGATGATCGTGTACGAGTCGGGATTCATCGAAGCGGTGCTGAACCATCCAACGGCCACAGAGAAGCTGGCAAAGTTCCACGCGCTGTTCGACCTCCTTAAATCATTTATAGAGCGCCAAAAGAATTACACCCTCGACGATTTTTTTACGTACCTCGACCTGATGGAAGAGCACGACATCGCAATCCGCGGCAAGGATACCGTGCGCAGTCCTGGTCGCGTGCGGCTGATGACCGCGCACGGCTCGAAGGGGCAGGAATTCGAATACGTGTTCATCATGAACGCCGTGGATCGTAAGTGGGGTTCGCGCTCTCATAAGGAATCGATCAAGTTGCCGTCGAAGATATATAGGGGAGTGGCAGAGACGGCGGACGAGAAAGAGGAGAGCGATATCGCCGACGAGCGCAACGTTTTTTACGTGGCGCTCACGCGCGCGCAGAAGGAATTATTCATAACGATGGCCGAGAACGATCGCGACGGGAAGGAACAGCTACCGACGCAGTTCATCGCGGAGCTCAAAGAAAATATTTTGGCGCGGCTCGACGCGACGGCATATGAAAAATATTTTACGGAGCATCGCACGGAGATTGAGTTCACTCCCGCGTATGTAAATAACCCACGCCTGCCGGAATTGAAAGATAAGGAATTCCTGAACGAGCTCTTTCGCACGCAGGGAATCTCCGTGACGGCGTTGAATAATTATTTGGAATGCCCATGGAAATATTTTTACAAGAACCTCGTGCGCATTCCGGAAGCGCCGAACAAGCATCTTTCATTCGGCAACGCCGTGCACGCCGCGCTCAAGAGCTATTTTGATGCGCTGACCAATGGCGAAGACCGCGGTAAAGCATATCTCATTCAACGCTTTGAGGAATCGATCGCACATGAGCCGATAAAAGAGAGCGAGTACGAGGAGGCGCTCGAAAAAGGCCGCAGTGCGTTGCCGGTGTTCTACGACGCATACCACGCGATGTGGTCGCCGCATGCGCTGAACGAAGCGCGTATCGAGGCGTTGCCGCTCGAGGATGGCACGCTCATCAATGGCAAGTTGGATCGCATCGAATTTTTAGGTAATGGGGCGCCGGCGACCGCCGCCGCCGTGCTCGAACCCGTCCGCGTCATCGACTATAAGACCGGCAAACCCAAGTCGCGCAACGATATCGAGGGCAATACCGCATCGAGCGACGGTAATTACAAGCGCCAGCTCGTGTTCTATAAACTGTTGCTTGATAAAGAAGGGAAGCGTGACATGAAAGACGGCGTCATCCAATTCATCGAGTCGGACGATCGCGGCAAGATGCATCGCGAGGAATTTGCGATCACGCCCGGCGAGGTGAAGGTGTTGGAGAGGCTCGTGATGGACGTCGCACGCGAGATCTTAGACCTGAGTTTTTGGAACAAAGGCTGTCACGAACCGGACTGTAAATACTGTGAGTTGAGAAAAGGGATGAAGTAGATTTAAAAAAGATTAAAAGAAATTTGATTTCAAGAATGAGTGGTTTTTTATATTACCGTCCGTCTTGAACGACAGAATTAACATAACTATTGCCCCAGTTGGCGATGGAATAGGTTTTTCATTGAGCAATCCGCTGTAAAGCATTATAATTACGAAATGAGAATGAAAAAGAAAAAGACGGATAGCCAAATTGTTGTTTACCAGGCGAAATCGGGCGCGATAGAACTTCGTAAGGATATCCCAAAAAAGACTATTTGGGCGACGCAGACTGATATCGCAAAGCTTTATGGAAAAGACCAGTCAGTCATCTCGCGCCATATCAAGAGCATTTTCAGTGACGGCGAGGTGAATAAGAAAAGCAATATGCAAGAAATGCATATTGCAAATTCCGACAAACCGATTGCGCTGTATGGCCTTGATATCATTCTTGCGGTTGGGTACCGCACTAATTCGCGCCGCGCCATAGAATTTCGCAGATGGGCGACGAAGACCCTTCGCCAGTATATCGTTGAAGGGTATGCGATTAACAAACAACGTATTGCCCAAAACTATCAGCAGTTTTTGGAAGCAGTGGCAACAGTAAAACAGCTTTTACCTCCGGGTACATCTATTGACGCCACGAGCGTGCTTGAACTCGTAAATCTTTTTGCTGATACGTGGTTCTCGCTCGATGCCTATGACAAGGGCACTCTCATAACAAAAGGCGCGACGAAAAAGCGCGTCATGCTTACCGCTCAAAAACTTGAGGAAAGCTTGGTTAAACTAAAAACCGTACTGACAGAGAAAGGAGAAACCACGGAGCATTTTGGGATTGAGCGGAATCCGGAGAGCATTGCGGGGATCGTGGGCAACGTTATGCAGTCATTTGGCGGCAAAGAGCTTTACGGAAGCGTAGAAGAAAAAGCGGCGCACTTGCTCTATTTTGTGGTGAAGAACCATCCTTTTGTAGATGGCAATAAGCGGAGTGGCGCCTATGCATTCATTTGGTTCTTACGACAGGCAAATATTTTGGACGCCACGCGCCTGACGGCTCCCGCGCTTACCGCACTTACTATCCTTGTGGCAGAAAGCAACCCAAAAGATAAAGAGAAAGTGATCGGGCTTATCCTGACGCTGATAGCAAAAAAAGGGAAATAGCGTGGCGAACACGGAGAGGATGGGCGCTCTTCGTCCAGTTATCTAGGGAGGGTCGATCTCTGTAGTAAATGAAGAGACGCACAAAGTGGCGCGCTATATTATATAAATTTCTATGCCAGGGGAATAGCGAAAAGGTTCGAACGTCCTCTAGGGGTCCCGGCTTACCATCCGCTCTAGATGACAGAATCAATATTATTTATTACTAAGAAAATCACTTGGTCTTTTTTTGCGCTATAATATCCCCACATGCTCCAATCCACCGCTTTAGCCCTACTCAAAACGGGCGAGAATGTTTTCCTGACCGGCGCGCCGGGTGCAGGCAAAACATACGTACTCAATCAATATATCGATTTCTTGAACCAGCACGAGGTGGAGGCGGCCGTCACGGCGTACACCGGGATCGCGGCGAGCCACATCAACGGGCGGACGCTCCATTCGTGGGCGGGGCTGACGCGCGGGCCCATGCACGAGGACGCGCAGGAGATCGACCGCGTGCGTGCTAACGAGTATCTGACCGACCGCATCCGCCGCGTGCGGGTGCTTATTATAGACGAGATTTCCATGCTACATCCTGAGCAGTTTGATCGCGTGGACCTCATCTGCCGCACGGCGCGGAATTCGCCGGCGCCCTTTGGCGGACTTCAGCTCATCTGTTGTGGCGATTTCTTTCAGATCCCGCCGGTCAACGGCGAGAGTGAAAAATTCGTGATTGATTCCGCCGCGTGGAAGAACGCGGAGATGCGTGTGTGCTATTTACACGAACAGCACCGGCAAGCGGGCGTTGCTGACGCGAGCGGCAACTCAAGTAGCAGCGAACTCTTGGAGATCCTCGGCGCGATTCGCACGGGCAACGTGACGCCGGATATCGTCGCCAAGCTTGACGCGCGTATTGGCGCGACCGTCGCCGCGCCGATCGGCATCGCGCGGCTCTACACGCATCGCGAGAACGTGGACGAGATCAATGCCGCGGAACTGCGCAAGCTTACCACTCCGGACGTGGTGTACGACGTCTACCAGAATGGTTCCGTCACGCTCGTCGAGAAATTAAAAAAAGATAACGATGTGTCGGACAAATTCGTTTTGAAGATTGGCGCACGCGTGATGTTTACCAAGAATAATATGGGCATGGGGTACGTGAACGGCACACTGGGCGAAGTGATCGGGTTCGAGATGGGAGGGGATGGGGATGGAACAAGCGCCACCGAGGCGAATCCCGTCATCATGACATTCGACAAAAAGCGCATCACGCCGGGTCGGTTCCAGTGGAAGATCGAGGAGGGCGGCAAGGTGCGCGCGTCCGTCTCTCAGCTGCCGCTCAAGCTCGCATGGGCCATCACGGTACACAAGAGCCAGGGGATGACCCTCGACGCCGCCGTGATCGACCTCGGCCGCGCCTTTGACCGCGGCATGGGCTACGTGGCGCTCTCGCGCGTGCGCGAGCTCAAGAACATCTCTTTGATAGGCTTCAACGCGGTCGCCCTGCAAGTGAGCCCGCGCGTGCAATCGCTCGATGCCGGCTTCCAGGCCGCCTCGCGGCGCGCAGAGGAGTACATGGCGAGCTTTAGCGAGGACGAGCTTCGCGCCGCGCAAAGCGATTTTATCCGCCGCGCCGGAGAGGAATCCGGTCCTCATGGCGCGAATACCGCCGGCACCATCTTCGACGACCTGCGTATTGACTACACCGACATCGATGAACTGCCGGTGATGGATTTTTAGAAAGACTTCATGTGTAATAAGGTATGATATAAGCACGCATCAATAATAAGAAAGGTCGCCGAAACAATAATAGAGAATTACAACATGGCACAAGACGAAGATGTGGATGTAAACGAGGAGTTGGAACACGACGTCACCAAGGAAGACATCGAGGCCAACACGGACGACACTCCGACGGACGATAACGGCGACGCAAAGGAATAGCATGCGATGAAGATTTTTGTTCGCGCCAAGCCGGGCGTCAAAAAGGCGTACGTCAAAGAAACCACTGATCTTTTTGAAAAGAAGGGCGAGCGGCATTTTGTGGTGGCCGTCGCCGAGCGAGCCACCGACGGGAAGGCTAATCGAGCGATCGAGCGCTCGCTCGCGGAATATTTTGACGTGCCCGCTTCGCGCGTGCGGATCATCTCCGGGCAAACGGCAAAGGGGAAAATAGTGGAAATTTTATAATTCGATTTTCGCGATAAAAAAGCGGCGACAACATGATCGTTCTCATGTTGCCGCCGATGCTCAATCTTCCGCCCTTTTTGTCACTGGCAGATGTCTCCTCGGGAGATCGAAGTTTTGCGCAAGATGTATATGCAAGAAAAGAGCTTGTTCGCGTGGCAGGGGTGACGAGGCACGGCCATCGTCACCGGGGGAAAAATCCCGTGGTGGGGTTGCGATACGGCTTGCCGATGATGCGCATTCTCCCATGACGAACCTCCGATCTTTTTCTCCTTTCAGTATGGCACTTTACTAAAAAAAAGAAACACACAAAGAGCGTGCTATTTTTTTGTTGTACAATATAGATATGGATATGTCTCCTCGTGTGGCAGTTGTCGGCGCCGGTGAGCTTGGAAAGGCGGTCGGCGGGTTAATCAAAAAGAATGGCGCTGCGGTGGATTTTTGGGATGCAAATCCGGCGACCGTGCCGGCAGAGAAGCCGCTTGCGGAGATCGTACCGCTTGCAAACTATATTTTTTTCTGCGTGCCTTCGTGGGCGATGCGTGCCGCGGTAACTGGCGTTTTGTCTTATTTGCCGCCAGAGGCAGTAGTGGTTTCATTTGCGAAGGGCATAGAAAAGGATTCGTTGCAGACGATGGCGGAGATGGTGCCGACGCTGCTTCCGCCAACCCAGCCCTTTGTGGTGGTCGGTGGGCCGATGCTGGCGGCAGAGATAGACGGCGGAATGGCCGCGGTCGGCGTGTTCGCGTCAAAGGATGCCGCAGCGTTGCAGGCGGTAAAAGCGATTTTCGCAAGCGAAAATTTCAATGCGGAAACCGTGGCCGATCCCGAAAGCGTCTCGCTCGCGGGCGTGTTAAAGAATATTTATGCGGTGGCGCTTGGTGTCGCCGATGGGCTTACTCTTTCCGGCAATGAAAAAGGATGGATCGTCGCGCGCGCGATCCGCGAGATGCGCGAGATCGCGGGGGTGCTCGGCGCAGACCCGGATGTGGTGCTTGGCACGGCGGGCATGGGCGATTTTATCGCCACGGGATACAGCGTGCACTCGCGCAATCGTGAAGCGGGGATAGAGATTGTTGCTACGGGCAAGTGCGATATCCGCGGTGAAGGGTTGAATTCGCTGCCATTCCTTATCGAGCGCTTGGGAAAGGAGAAGGCGGCGGCGTTTCCGCTGCTTATGTTAATAAACACTACCGGGATCGAGTGCCAGCCAGCGCGCCCAGCGTTCGATGCGTTCTTTAAGGCCTAAACGCCGCCGCTTTGGTGCCATAGGCTTTCAAAAAGCACTTCCATTGAGTGGTGGATGCTCTCGTCTTCGATCACGATGCCGAACGGAGCCTTTTTATTGAGGGAAATAATGGCAATCTTGTTTGCGTAGACAAACGTGCAGTCGTCGATCTCTGTCGCGGCGGGAAGAAACTGTGTGGTGCGCAGTTCTTCGCCATCTCTTTGCTTCAATGCGGCAGCCTCCTTTGATTTTGGGGTCAGCATCCGAATCCTTAAATAATGGCGGTAACGCTTTTCTATAAAATCTTCCAAATAGGGCGCGCCAAGAAGGTCGAGCCAGCTATCCCACGGGAGCAGGGCGGAGATATGTTGCTTTGCGTCGAGGATGTCATCCATAATCCGGTGTATTTCGTCCACACCATTATATGCCCGTATCTTTGGCTGTGCGGCGGGGCCGTGCCGCAATGACTGCAGGGCAGGGAGGGCGGCGGTAAGCGTCGCCTCGCGCTCCTTGAGGGCAACAAGGAGCTTCTCCGGATTCTCTGCGGACCATATCTTCCGCTTTCTCTGGATATAGGCGGATATGAGCCCTTTTTTGTTGAGGGTGGCAATGATAAGGTTTACGCTTGTGCGGGGAATTCGTGCTTTTTTTGCGATTTCCGTGGCAGAACTTGCCCCTAATTCGAGCGCGGCAAGATATACCGATGCCTCCGCAGGCGAGTAACCAAGCTGTTCAATGACGGTTCTGGTTTTCATGTGAAATTTTATTAAAATTATAGCACATTTTAAAAAAATGATGGCAAGAATGTTGTCATTTTATTTATCTCCCTGGCACGATAAAGCCACAGATTCCATTGATGAAAAAGATGTGAAAAATTATTTTTGGGTTATGCACAGAATCGCTTGCTATCCATCCGCGGACTTCGGCAGCACAATGGATAGACCATGACAAAAAATAATTCTTTCGAGCAGGTGCGGAAAAGGGATGGGCGTATCGTCGCGTTTGATGCGGGAAGAATAACAAACGCCATCTTCCGAGGCATGCAGGCGACGGGCGAGGGTTCCAGTGAGAATGCCGAAAAGGTTTCGGAGCAGGTGGTCGTCACGATGGCGAAAAAATATCCTGGTGAGCACATTCCTTCCATTGAAGAGATCCAGGATGCGGTAGAGAGCCAGCTGATTCTTATGGATTTTGCCAAGACCGCTAAGGCGTATATCCTTTATCGCAACGAGCGGACTCAATTGCGCGACAACAAGAAGGAAATTCCGGAAAATGTGAAGAAACTTTCGGCGGAGAGCAAAAAATACTTCCGCAACCAGCTTGCCGAGTTC